>CAZARS010000011.1:38616-40366 GCA_964487625.1 uncultured Desulfobacca sp. | reverse complement strand
AGACGAGGGGGAATTTCTCTTCCAGGACTTCGGCGTTAATGGCAACCCGGACCTTGGCCCCACCCGCCTGGGCCAGGCGCACCGCCTCGGCGATCTGGCTATCTTCTAATTCCCAGGCACATTTCCGCCGGCTAAACCCTTTGGAGCCGACATAGACGGCGTCGGCACCGTTTTTGACGACTTCACTAACCATTTCCAGACTGCCGCCTGGAGCTAATAATTCATTCACCATGGCAAAAAAGCCTCCCTAAGGTTTTACATGATCGGTTCCCGGGCGTTATCTGCCATCGTCCGGTTGCCGGTAAACCTAGGGCCTTGTGAGACGAGACAAGTGTCCTGGTTTCCCAGATTGCCTTATGATATTCGTGGTTATTCTCATCCCTGTAGGGCCACCAGGTCGATCTGGTCCGCGGCCCAAAACCGCCAAAACCTGAACCGCCTGTCACGCCGGCCCGACGGGGACAGCCTTAACGACGTAAGTATGTCAATGCAAAGACAAACAACAGACCGATCTCCACCCCCCAGGTTAAAAAATAAATGAGGAGTTCCAACCAAGACTTATAATCATCTTCATATAAAATGCGGTTCGGTTCCCGCAGGATATCCCAAGAGGTCTGTTCTTTCACTGCCATATGGTCCTTCATGCCGTGGAATTTTTCGCACTCACGCTCCTGCCCGGACGGTTGCTGCTTGTGAATTATATCATAAAGCCCCGAGTGGCTCCAAAGAAAAAAATATTACACCCTGCTGAAAGCCAGCTCAGCTTGGGTGGGGCCAGGCTTATTTGGTCAAGGAACTGATGAAGTCACCGATTTTTTCCAGCCAGCCCTTGGCCTTGGGGGGGCGGGTATACCCACGGACCGTCCTTTCGGTGGCTGCAAATTGTTCCAGCAGCTGTCGCTGTTTGTCCGTGAGCTGCCGGGGCACCACTACATTGAGTTGGACCTTGAGATCTCCCTTGCCATACCCCTTTAAATGTGGGATGCCTTCGCCCCGCAAGGTGATGGTATCCCCTGGTTGGGAACCAGGGGGGATGGTGAGTTGTCGGTCTCCGTTGAGGGTGGGGATGGTCACCTCGCCGCCCAACGCCGCCTGGGTAAAGGAAATGGGCAACGTCAAAAGGAGATCGTCGCCAGAGCGGCGGAAGAGATTATGGGGCCGAACATGGATGACGATATAGAGATCACCGGGGGGGCCACCTCGGAGACCGGCATCGCCTTCCCCGGCCATGACCAAATGGACGCCGTTGTCCACGCCGGGGGGGATCTTGACCACCAGCTTCTTTTTTTCCACGGCCCGCCCCCGGCCATTACAGGTGGGGCAGGGGTCGGCGATAAATTCCCCCATTCCTTGACAGCGGGAACAGGTGGTGCTGATCCGCAGAAATCCATGGGTTTGAGTGACCTGCCCCCGGCCGCCGCAGACTGGGCAGACGGTTTTGCGACTGCCCGGGCGCAAGCCGCTGCCGCCGCAGTTGGAGCAATTGACATTGCGGGGGATCTCCACCGTGACTTCTGTTCCCCGGGCCGCATCCAGGAAATCTATCTCCAGGTCAAAGCGCCGGTCCTGCCCGGCCTGGGGGCCGGACCAGCCCCGGCGGCTGTCCCGAAAGCCGAAGAGATCTTCAAAAATATCGCCAAAGGCCCCGAAGATATCGCCGAAATCCCGGAAACCAGTGAAACCGGAATCTCGCAGACCCTCATGGCCATATTGGTCGTAAAGACGCCGTTTTTCGGGGTCCCGGAGGACT
>CAZARS010000011.1:38139-38606 GCA_964487625.1 uncultured Desulfobacca sp. | reverse complement strand
CCGTTTTTTTTTTTTTTTTTGGACTTCATAGGCCTCGGAGGCTTCTTTAAACTTCTCCTCCGCCGCCTTATCCCCGGGATTGCGATCAGGATGGTATTTTAAAGCCAGTTGCCGGTAGGCTTTTTTAATCTCTTCGGCCGTGGCCGAGCGGCTGACACCCAGAATCTGATAGTAATCTTTATATGGAGGCATGGTACCCGGTTGAACTTAACCCAAGCGCTGGCTCACGGCCTTGATCTTATCCTGCAGATGGACCTTTTTATCCCGCCGGTCATCAATGGCAATGTGGGTGACCACCCGCCAGACCTGTCGTTGAAAAGGGAGTTCATGGAGAACCCTAGCCAAGGCCAGCAACTGCTCCACCTCTCCTTCGATGATAGTCCCCATGTCTGTGAGGGTATGGGGGATTTGGTGCTCTCGCAGGTAGGCGATGATGTCGGCCACATAATCACCTATCCCCGGTTGGC
>CAZARS010000011.1:29766-38119 GCA_964487625.1 uncultured Desulfobacca sp. | reverse complement strand
CCCAAGGGGACCACACTAATTTCCATGAACGCCATAACGCCCTCTCCGCTCGGTCCGAGAGACACCTCGCCCTGGCCGTTGTCTGGCGCGATCCTTGGGCCGTCGGGCCGCCAGCAGCTGTCGGACCGTCCTCTTTAACTGGTCCAAGTTATGGGTCTTCAAGACAATCCCATCCGCCTGACAATACCCAGGAAGGTGTGCCCTCCCATAGGTGGAATGAAAGACCACCGGCGTCTGGCGACAGGTGCCTTTAATGATCTGCACCGTCTCAAAACCGGACATATCCGGCAAGAGCATCTCCAGCACCACCAGATCTGGACAGGCCTGCTCCACTAACCCCAGGACTTCCCGGCCATTATGGGCCACCAAAACTTCATGCCCCTCATCCTGCAACTCATCCCGACAGAGCAGCAGGACATGGGGATCACCATCGGCAATGACGATACGTCCCATGGGAGCACCCTCCCTTCCCCGGATCTCACCAGATCAGGGGGTTTAACTGGCCTGCTTCATCGTCACCGTGTCGTCCTTACAGAGCCCTGAGAGCCTGCGGCTATACATCTAATTTATTAAATTAAACACTAGCAAGCCGCCTGTCCATCCACCCCCTGCCCTAGATTAAACCAAGAAAATTATATAACGTGTCATAATATCCTAATTTTTTCTCAAAAGATAGTTTTATTTTTTTCTCGAGTCCCCAAAAAAATAACGAAATCTTGTTTCCAAAAAGAACCACGAGATGGCGGAAGTCAGAATCTCCCCGGAGGCGAAAATGATTTTTCCGTATGGCTGAGGAAAGAGGGGCAGGAAGTTGGGGGGATAGGTTGACGGTAATCGCCTGCTGGGGAGAGTGCGACGTTTTCACTCCAACTTAGCCTAATGGGGTTCTTAAGGAGGCGGCCCAATTTTTTGGCAAAATCAAGCCATTCTGCCGAGCTAGGCCGGCTCTCCACCTCTGGCAGCTCTCGGCGGAGACCACGGCATGGTAGGCGCTCCAGGAATCAGTGATGAGGATGCCTGCCAAAGCCTCGGGGAAAAATTTCCACAAGGCGGGTGATCCCTGTGATCGGTCAATCATAAAAAAGGTGGCCACCGGGGAGCTGAAACACCACAACCAGACGGTTTTTCCTGCCAGTCGCCGCCCGGTTTCATCAGCAGGCAGCACCCCTGCTTGCTTTGCTGGCCGATCTCATCATACCAGGCGCAGAGGATAGCTGCGAGCCGTTGCCAGACCGCAACCAGGCCGCCCCCAGACAGCAGAAATTGTCAGTGGTGGCCCAACACCCTGATGATCTGGGCAAGATGAGCGCCCAAACCATCAGGCAACCAGGCGCTGCCCGCAGGTGGCTTTGGGGAGGGCGTCTGATACCGGCGGTTCAAACATCTTTTGGAACTTCGGGCAACAATGCCGAGGAAACAGGAGATCAGTTTGATTGCCCCGTGTTGGCAGAGTGTTGGGCCGCGCGGACCCGGAGCTCAGAACGAGCGCCACATAAAAAGGGCGAACCCTGTAGTTCGCCCCTGAAGCATAAGTCGAAGCTCGTCAGGTTGCCCTGGCGAGCTCAAATTTTTACTTTGTGCGGGTTAACCCGATGTCTTGGCCCAACCCTAGGCCCCCAGGAAGAATTCCTCTTTTAGGGCCGGGGGTTTGTATTCCAACACGCGGAACAACAGGACCGGCACGGTGGCATGAGCCAGGACCTTCTCGGCGGTGCTGCCGATGACCCAGGCGACTTCACCCCGGCCATGGGTAGCCAAGGCGATGAGATCGAAGTTATTTTCCGCGGCATGGCGGACGATCTCCCGGGCTGCCACCCCTTCCAGACAAACCGTGTCAACTTTCAGGCCTTTATCTTGCAGTTCTTTGGCAACGGAGCCCAAATAGGTCTGGCAGGCCTTAAATTCGTGGCGGGCGGCTTCCTGAAAGATCTCCGGACTGGCAATGCCGGGGACATCAGTGGCTTCAGCGCTTACCGAGATCAAGGTGACCTGGGCATCGCAAAGTTTGGCCAATTCTTCTACTTTTGGCAGGATTTTTGCTGCCAGTTCTGAGCCATCCAACGGAACCAGAATCTTCTTAAACATGCTTCCTCCTGCAAATATAAGGGTTATCGGTCAGCATTGCTCAGTGGTTAAGATCCAGCAGCGTTGTATGCAAACGCCTTGCCCTAGGCGGGAATGCCCCATCAATGGTCTGCCAAAGCGAAG
Source organism: uncultured Desulfobacca sp. (assembly GCA_964487625.1). Lineage (GTDB taxonomy): Bacteria > Desulfobacterota > Desulfobaccia > Desulfobaccales > Desulfobaccaceae > Desulfobacca. The sequence goes on along the minus strand of CAZARS010000011.1, from coordinate 35,911 downwards.
AACTGCTATTTCCTATAACTTAAGGGTATTGCTGCCAACTGTCAATATAAATTATCAGTCAAACTATTTCTTTATTCTTGGGGAAAATTCTCTGGTTCCGCCTCTGGTTCGGTCTCACGCCCGATCTTATAGAGTTCCCGCTGCAAGAGGCGGTGGTAGGGCGTAAATTCCCGCGGGGAAGTGTCAGCCTGCAGGTGCTGGGCCATGATCTTAAGCTTGGCATCAAGATCATCGGCGTAATAGACTAGCAAAGCCTCCCGGGTCTTGGGAAGGACCGGCGAGCCAAACTCTTGCTGGCCATGATGGGTTAAAACGATATGCTCCAACTGCAACAGGAGCTTCTCGTCGGAGAAATTCAGATTGGCAGCTTCTTGGCGGATCATGTCCCAGCCCAAGACGATGTGGCCCAGCAATTGGCCGGCCACCGTGTAATCAGGAGCGTGGGGTTGGCCCAGCTCCTTGAGTTTGCCTACATCATGCAAGATGGCCCCGGCGAGTACCAGTTCCTGATGAATGTCCGGATAAACCGCCGCAATCTGGCGGGCCAGACGGGCCACGTTTAAGGTATGTTCCAATAAACCGCCGATATAGGCGTGATGATTGCGTCGGGCCGCGGGTTGACTCAGCCAAAGAGGTGCATGGCCCTCTAGGAGATTGATCACCAAGTCCTGGAGGGGTGGGGTGAGGTTGTCTCTGGCCAAACCCAGGAGCTCCTGCCACATCGCCTCCCGGTCATACGGCGTGGTGGCATGCAACAGGCTAAGATCAAAATCTTTCGGCTCTTCGTTGACCAGCTCTTTTTTCTGTTTGATCTGCTCCAGGGTCCAGATTTTTTGAATGGTGATCTCGGGTTCTCCCTGGTAGGTCCGCACCACGCCCACGACGCCAACGTAATCCCCGACTTGGAAAGGGCCGGGATACTCCCGGAGGGCCTCGGACCAGAGTTTGGCCCGGATAATGCCGCTGGCGTCCCCCAACTGCAGGTTGAGATAAGGCTTGCCATATTGGGTCAACCGTTCCTCTACCTGCCGCACGACAAAATATTGCTGTACCGTCATCCCCTCACGCAGGAGATTGATGAAGACATGCGCCATAGCCGCTTCCTTATAAAGATGCCGGACGAGCCGTCATCCTTGACTTTCCGTTAGGTTAGAATTATTTTAAAAACATTCGAATGCCGATAAGAAATGTATGGGCGCCCGGCCACCGCCGCTCAGGCCCAAAATACAAAGGTGCTTGACATAAAAATTTTTTTGAACTTGCCTCGTTTTTATGATAGTATCAATTTTTAAATTTTCATGCCGCAAAGTTCATAGACGCGCTAGACACTCCCATGGATAGAGATTATATCGATAAAATCATACATCTGGGCAAGGAAAAGGGGGGCTATCTGACCTACGATAACCTCAACGAGCTGATCCCGGCCGATATCATCGATCCCGGTGAGATCAAAGAAGTCTTTGACTCCCTGCAAGAAGAAGAGATCGAGGTCGTGGATAGCCTGGAAGATGTGCCTTATGCCGGCATGGACCTGGCCGAAGAGCCGGGAGAGGTGGAAAGCGAGGAGATCTTCGATACCGAGGAGGTCCCTGAGCAAGAAGGCATCGTAGCTGCTTATTTCCGGGAGATGCTCCGTTATTCCGTCCTCACCCCCGAGGAAGAAAAGGAGTTGGGCCGGATCATCAAAAACGGTCAGGAAGCCATCCTCAAAATGGTCAGCTCCGTAGAAACTGACGTGGAAGAGCTCCGCTATCTCATTGATAAGGTCCATGAATGGTTCCGTACGGAGGAAAAGACGGCCCAGGCCAAGGAAAAATTATTCCGGTTTATTAATCGCACCCTCCAGGAGGTGTCCCGGAAGTACCCCGACGCCGCAGAGATCAAGGATCTCGTCCAGCGCATTAAGGTCAAAGAAAATGAGGTCATCCGGGCTCGGGATGAAATGATCAAGGCCAATTTACGGCTGGTGGTGAGCATTGCCAAGAAGTATCTCCACCGCGGCTTGAGCTTTTCTGACCTCATACAAGAAGGCAACCTCGGCCTCATGAAGGCCGTGACCCGCTATGACTACACCACTGGTTACCGGTTGAGTACCTTCGCCTCCTGGTGGATCCGCCAGACCATCACCCGGGCCATTTATGACAAGACCCGGACTATCCGCATTCCGGTGCATCTCCAGGAGATCCGCAATCGCTGTTACCGGGCTTTTTATGATCTCCTCAAAGAGCTGGGGCGGGAGCCGCTCCTGAAGGAGATTGCCGAACGCTCCGGGGTGCCAGAGGATAAAATCCTGGTAGTCACCAACCTCTCCGATGAACCCATTTCTTTGGAAACGCCGGTGGGGGATGAAGGGGATCGTTTGGGGGACTTTATCCGCAATGACGCGGCCGTCTCCCCCTTTGAGTCCATCATCAGTTCGGAACTATCGGAAAAGACCGATGCCATCCTAGCCACTCTAACTCCCCGGGAAGAAAAGATCATGAAGATGCGGTTCGGCATCGGGGCGGAAGTGGAACATACCCTGGAAGAAATCGGCCGGGAATTCAAGGTCTCCCGGGAGCGCATCCGGCAGATTGAGAAAAAAGCCTTAAAACGCCTGAAACATCCCACCCGCAAGGCGACCCTGGAGGATTTCTTAGAATAGTTCCAAGGAAGTGCCACGTTTCGCCTTGTGTGTCGTGCCAGGTTATTTGGGAGGGAGTTATTCATGACCCTGATGGACGCGGAAAAGATGACCCAATTACGGGAAAAACTTTTGGAACGGAAACGCAAACTCTGGCGGGAAGTCAAAGGCCAGATCAAGACCGGGCTGGGCGAGAGCTACCAGGATCTCCTGGCCACGGCACGGGACGAAGAGGACCAGGCCCAGGTCAATCTCTTGGAGGAAACCCAGTTCTCCCTCATTGAACCCAAGCGCCAGGAGCTCATGGCCATTGAAGAGGCCTTACAACGCCTGGAAAACGGCACCTACGGCGAATGTGAGGCCTGCGGCAAACTCATCGAACCCCGGCGCCTGGAGATCATGCCTGAAACGGCCTTATGTCGGGACTGCCAGTCCAAGAAAGAAAAAATCGCCAAAGCCAGTTCCCGTTAGCGGAACCATGCTGAAGGAGTTTCCTCCTTCCCATACATCCAACCCCATTGTTCTCGCCGTCGAGAGGGCAATGGGGTTGCCGGTTCAAGGGGCAAACAGCAATGGCTGGCACCACGAAAGGGAGCTATCATGACCAAGAAAACCTCTCGTCCCTCCGCGGCCTCCAGGGCCGCCGCCCACCCGACGCCGGTCGGCCCGGTGCGTTATGATATTTCCCTCCTCAGCGATGACGACCTTTTCCTCTTTAATGAGGGGAACCATTTCCGGCTCTATGAAAAACTGGGCAGCCATTGCCTGGAACGGGATGGCCAGACGGGGGTCTATTTTGCGGTCTGGGCTCCGGATGCCGAACGGGTCTCCGTCATCGGCGATTTTAATGACTGGCACAAAGAAACCCATTATCTGGGATCACGGGGCCAATCCGGCATCTGGGAAGGCTTCATTCCAGGGGTGCCGCGGGGCGCCAAATATAAATACCATATCTTTTCCCGCTATAACGGCTATCGGGTAGATAAGGCCGATCCCTTTGCCGTTTTCTTTGAGGGCCCCCCCCGCATGGCTTCCATTGTGTGGGACCTGCGATATACCTGGGGCGATGAGGAGTGGCAAGCCCAACGTTGGCAACGCAATGCTTTGACTGCGCCCATGTCCATCTACGAGGTGCATCTGGGCTCCTGGCGGCGGGTACCGGAAGAAGGCAATCGCCACCTGAGCTACCGGGAAATGGCCCCCCTCCTGGCCGACTACGTCAAGGAGATGGGCTTTACCCATGTGGAGTTCCTGCCCATCATGGAGCACCCCTTCTATGGCTCCTGGGGCTATCAGACCACCGGTTATTTCGCTCCCACCAGCCGTTATGGCCCGCCGGAGGATTTCCTCTATCTCGTGGATACCCTGCATCAAAATGGCATCGGCGTCATCCTCGATTGGGTCCCCTCCCATTTTCCGGCCGATGAACATGGCCTGGCCTTTTTCGACGGCACCCATCTGTATGAACACGCCGATATGCGCAAAGGCTTCCACCCTGACTGGAACAGCTACATCTTCAACTACGGCCGCAATGAGGTGCGCAGTTTCCTCTTGAGCAGCGCCCTCTTCTGGCTGGATAAGGCCCATGCCGACGGCCTGCGGGTGGATGCAGTGGCCTCCATGCTTTACCTGGATTACTCCCGGCAGGAAGGGGAGTGGATCCCTAATATCTATGGTGGTAAGGAGAACCTGGAGGCTATCTGGTTCTTGCGTAAGTTCAACGAAGAAGTCTATCGCCAGTATCCGGACGTCCAGACCATCGCCGAAGAATCCACGGATTGGCCCATGGTCTCCCGCCCCACCTATCTGGGCGGTCTGGGCTTCGGCCTGAAATGGGACATGGGCTGGATGCACGATACCCTCAAATATTTTTCCCATGATCCCATTTTCCGGCGCTATCACCATAATACCATCACGTTCCGGATGCTTTATGCCTTTCACGAGAATTTTATCCTGCCCCTGTCCCATGACGAGGTGGTGCACGGCAAAGGCTCCCTGATCCAGAACATGCCTGGCGATTATTGGCAGAAGTTTGCCAACCTACGGCTGTTGTTCGGCTATATGTTCGGCCAGCCTGGGAAGAAATTGCTCTTCATGGGCAGTGAATTCGGCCAGTGGAACGAGTGGTACCACGAGGTCTCCCTGGATTGGCACCTCCTGGAATATCCCCACCATCTAGGGGTGCAGCGCTGGGTGGCGGATCTGCATCGAGTCTATCGGGAGCAGCCGGCCCTGTACGAAATTGATTTTACCTGGACGGGCTTTGAATGGATCGATTGCAACGATGTGGACGCCAGCGTCTTGACCTTTCTGAGGAAGGGGCGGCGGCCCGAGGATATGATCCTCGTCGGCTGCAACTTTACTCCGGTGCCTCGTTTCCATTATCGGGTAGGGGTGCCCTGCGGCGGCTGGTGGCAGGAACTCCTCAATAGCGATGCCCTGGAGTATGGCGGCAGTGGCATCGGCAATGCCGGCGGTCTCATGGCCGAAGCCATTCCCCACCACGGCCGGCCGTTCTCGCTGGATCTGACGCTGCCCCCCCTGGCCGCGGTCTTCCTCAAACCGACGCCATGAGCCGCTTAGCCATTAAACCGCACCCCCAGCGCAAGCAAGGGGTCTCGCTAATGGGCTGTGGGTCATACAAATTCCAAGCCTGCAGCGTCAGTGACCCTGTGCCGGGCTCTTGGCCTTAGATCATACCATGCTGCGACGTCTCCTGCGCCTTTTTTTAGGTTTCCTCTGCCTTTTTCTGGGGATCAGTGGCCTGTTTCTGCCTTTCCTTCAGGGCCTGCTCTTTCTCGCCCTGGCTGCAATTCTATTTGCCCCGGACCTCCCCTTTCTGGCCCGCTGGCTCGACCGGCTGGAGGCCCGACATCCGGCCCTCCGCCACCCCCTTCAACGGATGCGGGATTTTTTGCAAAAACTGGAAGGGAAATAGGGGCGAGTGCCCTTGTAGGGGCTGAGGAATCCAGCCCCTATATTGCCAATTTTCAATTGTCTTTTGTTTTTCTTGGCAGGTACTAAGCCGGTAATCCCAGACCGGGCCACATGAGTTGACAGCCCCTGGGCGTTTTGATTAAATTATGCAGTACGGAGGGATGGCCGAGTGGTTGAAGGCGGCGGTCTTGAAAACCGCAAACCGAAAGGTTCGTGGGTTCGAATCCTACTCCCTCCGCCAAAACATCTTAGTTTCCCTCATTAATTGCCCTACCTCTCTTGGCCAACTTCCCCAGCAGACCTTAAGTGCCGCCCTCTCGGCAATAGGGGCGGCCCAATCAGTCTGGACTTCCTTTAGACACAAGAGTTTTCACTTCACTATGCCATTTCCATAAAAGGTAAATAGCCGGGTAGACAAAGAGCTCCAGTAAGAAGGAGGTCGTCACTCCGCCTACCATGGGGGCGGCCACCCGTTTGGCCACTTCGGCCCCGACCCCTGTGGCCCACATAACCGGCAGCAGCCCCACCAAGTTGGCCAGGACCGTCATGAGTTTGGGTCGCAGGCGCAGCAGGGCTCCTTCCCGG
>CAZARS010000011.1:22660-29744 GCA_964487625.1 uncultured Desulfobacca sp. | reverse complement strand
ATAACTGTGCAGGCGGCCCTGCTCCCGATAACGCTGATAAACCAGATCCTGATAGAGCAGCATGATCACGCCGGTCTCGGCGTCCAGACCCAGGAGGGCAATGATGCCCACTACTACCCCCAGACTGATATTGTACCCCAGGAAATAGACCAGCCAGATAGCGCCCACCACTGAAAAGGGTAAGGATAAGATGATAATGATCACCTTAGCCAAAGAGCCCGTGGCCAGATACATGAGGAGGGCAATAAAGGCAATGGTGATGGGGATGATAACTTGCAATTTCTGGCGGGCCCGCTCCATATACTCATATTGGCCACTCCAGATCAGGGTATAGCCCGGGGGAAGGATGAGACGGGAGGCTATGGCCTCTCTGGCCTGCTTGATGTACGAGCCCACATCCACGTCAGCGATATCCACATACACCCAGGCGGTGGGGCGAGCGTCTTCGCTGCGGATCATGGGCGGCCCCTGGCGGACTTTAATGGTGGCCACCTGGGCCATGGGAATCTGCGCGCCGCTGGGGGTGGGGATGAGGAGGCGCTGCAGGGCCGGCAGGTCCTGGCGATAATCAGCAAAATAGCGGATATTTACCGGATAGCGGGCCAGGCCCTCCACCGTGGTGGTGATCGTCTCCCCGCCCAGAGCCAGGGCAATGACCTCTTGGATATCGCCCACGGTCAGGCCATACCGGGCTGCCTCCCGGCGATTGATCTCAAAATCCACATAATAGCCGCCGAGGGTCCGCTCCGCAAAGGCGCTGGCGGTGTGAGGCACCTCCTTGAGGATGGCCTCGGCTTCGCCAGCCAAGCGGTTCAGCACTTCAATGTCCGGCCCCAGGAACTTCAGACCCACGGGCGTCTTAAACCCGGTGGAGAGCATATCAATCCGGATCTTGATGGGGTAGCCCCAAGAATTGGCCAACCCCGGGATTTTAATGGCCTGATCCATCTCCCGCATGAGGCGTTCTGTGGTATATCCTGGCCGCCACTGGGACCGCTCCTTGAGTTTGATGGTGGTCTCGATCATACTCAAGGGCGCTGGGTCGGTGGCGGTCTCGGCCCGTCCCACCTTGCCGAAAACATACTCCACTTCTGGGAACGTGCGGATGATGCGGTCAGTCTGCTGGAGCAGCTCCTTGGCCTTGGTGATGGAGATCCCTGGCATGGTGGTGGGCATATAGAGGAGATCGCCTTCATCCAAAGGTGGCATGAACTCCGAGCCGAGGCGCAGGAGGGGATACGTGGTGGCCAGCAGGATCAGCAAGGCCGCGGCAATGGCTGCTTTGGGAAAGGAGGTCACCACCTGCAGACCAGGGCGATACAGGGCCATGGCCAGGCGGCTGATGGGGTTGCGGCTCTCGGAGGGAATGCGCCCCCGTATGAACAACACCATAAGAATGGGCACCAAGGTAATGGCCAGGAAAGCGGCGCCACTCATGGCAAAGGTTTTGGTGTAGGCCAAGGGTTTGAACAAGCGGCCGCTTTCCCCCTCCAGGGCAAAAATGGGGAGGAACGACACGGCCAGCACCAGGAGAGAGAAGAAGAGGGAGGGGCCCACTTCCTTGGCCGCAGCCAAGATGACGGCCTGGCGGTCCACGTCGGGGCCAGACTCCTCCAGCTTTTTATGGGCATCCTCCACCATGACCACTGAAGCATCCACCATATCGCCGATGGCAATGGCAATGCCGGCCAGGCTGAGGATATTGGCATTGATGTTGAAATGGAACTGCAGGATAAATGAGATCAACACGCCCAGAGGCAGGGCGATAATGGCTGCCAAGGCGCTGCGCAGATGCAGAAGAAAAATTATGGTGATGCCGGCCACGATGGCGATCTCTTCCATGATGGCCTGCTTGAGAGTGTCAATGGCCCGGTCAATGAGGCCAGAGCGATCGTAGGCAGTGATGATCCGCACCCCTGATGGCAGCCCTGGTTGGAGCTCTGCCAGCTTCTTTTTGACTGCGGCGATTACTTCTCGGGCGTTTTCGCCGAAGCGCATGACCACGATGCCGCCCACTACCTCGCCCAGGCCGTCACCGTCAGCCAGACCCCGGCGCATTTCTGCACCCAGCCGGACGGTGGCGAGATCTTTCACCAAGATCGGGGTGCCCCGTTGGTCCACGCCCACCGCGATATTTTCGATGTCGGCCACCCCTTTGATATAGCCCAACCCCCGCACCATGAACTCAGTCTCGGCCCGCTCAATGACTCGCCCTCCCACATCCGAGTTGGAGCGTTGGATGGCCATTTTGAGCTGTCCCAGGGGGATACTGTAGGCCGCCAGTTTATTGGGATCCACCACCACCTGATAGGTCTTGACGAAACCGCCGATGGAGGCCACTTCGGCAACTCCGGGGACCGTCTGCAGTTGATAACGCAGGTACCAATCCTGCAGGCTCCGCAGTTGGGCCAGATCATGTTTACCGGTGGGATCTTCCACCACATACTGAAAAATCCAGCCCACGCCGGTGGCATCGGGACCCAGGACTGGCGTCACCCCGGCCGGCAACCTGCCTCGGGCAAAGTTGAGGTATTCCAGGACCCGGGAGCGGGCCCAGTAGATATCAGTGCCATCCTCAAAGAGGACATAGACCAGGGAGAGGCCGAACATGGAGTAGCCCCGCACCACTTTAGCATGGGGCACCGAAAGCATGGCCGTGGCCAATGGGTAGGTTACCTGATCTTCTACTACCTGGGGGGCCTGGCCGGGAAAATCCGTGGCAATAATCACCTGGACATCGGAGAGATCAGGAATGGCGTCTACCGGCAGGTTATTCATGGCGTACAGGCCCCAGGCCGTAATAATGAGCCAGACCATGAGGACCAAGACGCGGTGGCGCAGCGATTGTTCGATGAGGCGGGCAATCATAGTCAGTGGTTAGTAATTCATGGTTAGTAGTTAGCTATCCGTGCTTCTGCCAAAAGGCCATCTCCTGGCGAATTAGCAACTCTCGCAAATTTTAGCGTTTTCCAACTCCCAACCTAACCTTTTCCTTCAGCCTTCTTAATGCTGGTGGTGTCCGGGTGGGTGGGGCATAGGTTTATCCGGTGTTTTGGATCCGGTCGGTTTCGCCTCCCCCAACATCTGGGCTACGGCTTCCCGGAAGCGGGCCTCGGAGTCCAGGAGGAATTGGGCCGAGGTGACCACTTCTTCACCGCCGTGCAGGCCGGCTAACACCTGTACCCGGCCGTCATCCCCTTGGAGGCCCACTTTGATTTCCCGAGGGGCAAAGCGGCCTTGCCCCAGGGCCAGGAAGACGTGCTGTTTGGCGCCGGTATCCAATACTGCCTCGGTGGGGACGGTGGGCGTGGCCTGGCCTAAAGCCACTTTAATTTCCACCTGCCCATACATTTCGGGTTTCAGCTGCAGGCGAGGGTTGGTGAAACTGAGGCGCAGGCGGGCCGTGCGGGTGACATTCTGCAGGTAGGGATAAATATATTCCACCCGTCCGGTAAATACCTGGCCGGGGAGGTATGGCAAGGTTAGTTGGGCAGGCTGACCGACTTTGAGCCAAGGTAGCTCATATTCATAGACATCGGCTTCCACCCAGACGCGGCTCAGGTCCACTACCTGGAGGATGGTTTGCCCCGCACTCACATATTGCCCCTCCGTCACCTCCCGTTTGATGACGATGCCCGTGACCGGGGAGAGCAAAGGCAGGGTGCGGCTGATGGCCCCGCTTGCTGCCAAGGCTTCTATCTGGCTGGCTGGAATGTCCCAAAAAAGCAAGCGCTGCCGGGAGGCGTCCAACAGGCGCCGAGCTCCCTCCCGGACATCGGCAATGGGGCTGTGTTGCACCTGTTGCCAATGCTGCCAAGCCAGGAGATATTCCCGTTGGGTGGCCACCAACTCCGGGCTGTAAAGCTGCACCAGCACCTGTCCCCGGCGCACGCCTTCACCAGTCACCTTGACGTTCAGCTTTTCCACCCATCCGTTGATCTTGGTGCTCACTTGGCTCAGAGCCCGCTCATCAAATGTCACCCGGCTCAACGCCCGGATGGTCCGGGTCAAAGGCTGCACCTCGACCTGAGCAGTGCGTACTCCCAAGGTCTGTAAGGTCTCGGGAGATACCGTGATAGTGCCCCCGGCTTCTGTGGCTTCATCCTCATAGACCGGCACTAAATCCATGCCACAGGGGGCTTTGCCTGGCTTATCCCGTACATAACCTGGGTCCATGGGCGACACCCAGTATTTGATCCTCCGCTGGCCGGAAGGCGGCGGGGGCGAGGCCGGGACTGAGGTGTCTGGGACGTACACCGGGATCAGATCCTGGCCCTGGGGATCTTTGCCAGGCTCCAGCCGGTAATAGCTGGGGTCAGAAGGGGAGACATAACAGAGGAGTTTTTGGCCACTGCCAGGTGCCGGCGCGGCAGGGTGGGCCATGAAACGGTAACCCCGGAGATAGAGCACCCCCAGGGTTAAACCCACCAGCAACAGACCCAGCACCACGCCGGCGGCGAGGCTGTGCCACGAACTGTCACGCATCATTTACCTCCTGATTGGCGGGGCACCTCCTGTCCCACCAGGATCTCCAGGGCGGCCCAGGTTTCTTCATACTCCCTTAAATATTCCTGATACTTCAATTCAGCCTCATAGCCCAGGAGGGTGGTCTGTACCAGCCGGGCAAAGTCCAGATTGCCCACCTGATAGGCGGCCAGTGCAGTTTGAGCCGCCTGTTGGGCCTGGGGGATGATGCCCTGCTGATAGAGGCGGAGCTGCTGCACCAGGCGGGCCAGCCGGTTGGTCTGGTCTCGGACGGCCCCAGACAGTTGGTTCCAAGCGGCTTGATAGGCGTTTTGGGCCGCCTCCTGCTTGGCTTGCTCCTCCCGCACCCGTGGCGCCTGCTTGCTGCGGAACCACAGCGGCAGATTAATCTGCACATAGCTGGTGAAAAAGTCTGATCGGGTCATGGTGGGGCTGTTTTCCCGGAAACCATAGTTTACGCCAATGGTTACATCCGGCCAATAATCCTTTCTAGCCAAAGCCACGGCTTTGCTTTGTTTCTGAATCAGGGCCTTTAAGGCCTGCATCTGGGGGCGGCTTTCTAAACGGGCCAGCATCTCCTCCGTGGAGGGCGCCGTGAGCTGGGGGGCCAGGATGGCGGCAGGGGGGACGGGAGCCGTCACCGGTCGATCCCGCAATGTATTCAAGGTGGCCCGCCAGGACTCCTGTTGCTGCTGCCACTGGAGAAGACGATCCAGGTAGTTGCTCAGCTCCAACTGGGCCTGCAAGACGTCGGTTTGCAGACCCTGACCGGTGGCGTAACGGGTTTCCGCCACCTTGACCACCTGTTCCCAGAACTGCTTTTTCTGCAGAGTGAGGGCCTCGGCAGCCTGGGCCAAGGACAGCCCCCAATAGGCCTGGATGACTTGCCCCCGGATCTCATTCATTTTATCCAGCAAGGCAAAGGCCTCGGCCTGCGTCTGAGCCGTTGCCACCTCCGTCCGCAGCCGCCGCTTGCCAGGAAAAGGAAATTTCTGGGAGATCTCCACCGTTTTCATGGTCATGTCTTCCTGGCGGAGGGAAAAGGTATTCACTGGCAGGTTGAAAAAGCCGAAGGTGAGCATGGGATCATCCAGGGCCCCAGCGCTGCGGCTAGCTTCCTGGGCGGCACGGTGCTGGGCGGCCAACTGTTTGATCTCGGGATGGGCTGCCAAAGCCTCGCTGATATACGCCTGCAAGTCTGCCGGCAGGGGCCGCGGTTGACTCCAGCCGGCCCGGACCGCAACGAGGCTCAGGAGGATGCCCCATAAGACAAAGGGTAGTTTCGGCAACAGAGATCGGCGGGTTGACATGGCCAGGACCTTCCTTTTTATTTTTCCATAACACCTGAACCGGCAAAATCCGGCGAAATATTGTCCAGAAAAAATTATGGGGAAAAGATTGAGCCTCAAGCGGCGGCGAAGCCAAGAAAAGGGCTAAGGTCAAAAGATAAAGGTTAGAGGATTGACCGCTACGAGCTCCGATAACTTCTCCTGCCCATTACCCATTGCCCTCTGATCAGCCAACGGTTGCCAGGTTCACAACCGCCAGAGCGTAGCGTTGCCGAAGGTTTTCCAGGAAGTCGGGATTGATGGGGCCTCGCCAGTTCTTGACCTCCAAGAAGCGTTTGGGCAGCCTCACCTGCCGGGGATCATAGCCCGTAGCCAGACGCAGCTGCCAGCGGAGTTTTTGGCTGTGGCGGGCCGCGGTGTCAAGATTGGCGGCCAAAGTACCATAGCCCACGCTCTTTAGACACTCGGCCACCAGCTCCTCTTTATAAACCTCTCGGGCAAAGAGGCAGACCACCAAAGAAGTGAGGAGCACCCGGCTCTGCTCCTCTTTGAGGAGGAAAGCCAGGGCGTGATCCACGTCCCGATCGGCTTGTTGCTGGTCGTAGGCATAACCACCCGTGTCCAGATGGGAATGGCGGAAGCCCAAGGCCTGGGAGATGAAAAAGACCTCACCGGTGGCATAACCGGCCATCTCCTGCCCCAGGACGCAGGCAAAATCTTGGCCACCATAATGGGCTGCAGCCTTGGCCGTACCCTGGGTCAGCCGGCGATAAAAGTCATTGCTGCCCAGGGCCAGATGGCGCAGGGCCTCTTCATAGGCCGGGGTAGCACCGAAGCGCAAGGGCACGATGGTTTCTTCCTGAGAAATCAGCCCGCGGGCTGCAGCTTCCGTGGCCCAGGCCAGGGCCACCCCGGCGCTGATGACATCCAGTCCCAATTTTTCCGTTATATCGATGAGCTGGAGGACGGCGAAGCAATCGCTGACGCCCAGCATAGCGCCCACCGCGAAAATGGGTTCGTGGTCATAACCCACCTGCCGGAAATAGTAGCGATGATCAGCGTGAAAACGGAGGCGAAGGTAGCCCAGATGAATGCAGCCCACGGGACAGCCGGCGCATGCCACGTTGCGCAGCAGGGCAGCCTCGGCAAAGCGTTCGCCGCTTAGGCCTGCGATCTCGGGCGCAGCGGTTGCCTGCAGGTTCCGGATGGGCAGGGCTTGTTTAGCGTTCAGGACGGCGATGTTAGCCGGCGTGCCGAGATTGTGATACTTCTGCATCATGTCGGTCTTGGTCAGTTGCCGGTGCACTTCG
>CAZARS010000011.1:10648-22645 GCA_964487625.1 uncultured Desulfobacca sp. | reverse complement strand
GATAGGCTTTCCCCTCGGGCAAGGGGAAACTGCCATCGCCTTGGATGACGATGGCCTTGAGGTTTTTCCGGCCCAAAGCGGCGCCACCCCCCAGGCGGCCGAAATGCCGATAAGTATCCACGTTAATCCCGGCGATGGCCGCTCCCTGCTCTCCAGCCGGGCCGATGCGCAGGATGCTGCGGTGCCCGGCGCCGGGCACTTTGCGCCGTAAATATTTGCCTACAGTCACCACGTCCATGCCCCAAAGATAACCCGCCTCCTGGACCGCCAAGTGGCGGGAGCCGAGGGTCAGGATGCTGGGCTGGGGGGCTTGGCCGGTAATGACTAAAGCATCATAATCGGCAAAGCGCAGGGCCAAGGCCGAGCGGCCGCCCGCGTGGGATTCGGCATATTGATCATGGTAGGGGCTTTTGAAGCCCAAGACTGTCTTGCTCATCAAGGGAAAATAGCCGGTCAGAGGGCCGATGGCAAAGATGAGGGGCTGGGCCGGATCATCCCAAGGGGCGTTCACGTGGCCATATTTCTGAAAAAGGAGGGCTGCCAAACCGCTGCCGCCCACATACTGCTCCCGCCCCGGCAGCATCTCTACCTGGCCTTTGCCGGTGGCCAGATCCACTTTTAAGATGCGAAACTGTTCGCGGATCATTGCGTTTCCTCCTGACCGTTATCGGCACCTGCCTCCACTGGGGCCATCTCCAGGCAATCGTGGGGGCAGAAGGGCACACATTTGCCACAATGTAAGCAGACAAAGGGTTCCTGCTGAAAATCTAAAAAGATGGCGTCCACCGGACAGGCCTGGGCACAGGCGCCGCAGAAGATGCAGAGCTTTTTCCGGACAATGACACCCCCGCCGCGACGTTGGGCAAAGGCGCCAGTCGGGCAGGCCGCAGCACAGGGCGCCGGCAGACACGCCAAGCAGAGGCGGGCCTCAAAACCGGTGGAGAGGCCGCCGGAAGTATGGATGCGGATCCCGGCTGTGTCCCAGGACAGGCGCTTATGCACCTCCCGGGCGCAAGCCAGCGAACAGGAGTGACAACCGATGCAACGCTCCATGCGGGGGGCAGTGAGTTTCTTCATAAGCTTTCCCTTATGCATAACTTTCTGGTTGCCAAGGTCGAAAAAGATGACATCCTTTTGTACATAGTTGCACTCATGAGGGCAAACCGGCCAAGGAGGGGCCCTCAACCAACCTACCAGGTTATTATAAAGAATAAGCGGCATGCCTGCAGGAAAATACGCTGAGCTTGGGTTCTACCGCCCCGGGCGGCGACTCAGGATGACGCCAAGGGGAGGAAAACTGCCAGTCACCTCCTGTGATCCCTCATTCCTCCCCTCTGGCTTCTCCCGGTCACCCCCGAGCCACTTCGGCAGATCCCGCAGGACACCAATCCACATCGCTTTATCCGTTTGACAAAGATAGACGCTTTTGATGTAATAATCGTCAGATTTGTATGAGCGGCCACCCGTTGGGCCAGGAAAGGATTACTCCATGGAAGAATTTCCCCGTTTACAACGATTACCGGAATATGTGTTTGCTACGGTGAATGCCCTGAAAATGGAGGCCAGGCGACGGGGTGAGGACATCATCGACCTGGGCATGGGCAATCCCGACCTGGCAACCCCGCCCCATATCGTCGAAAAGCTGATTGAAGCAGCCAAATTGGGCCACAACCATCGCTATTCGGCGTCCAAGGGTATTCCTCGACTCCGGCAAGCCATCGCCGATTGGTATAAACGCCGCTTTGATGTGGATATTGATCCGGAAACCGAGGCCATTGCCACCATCGGCGCCAAAGAGGGGTTGTCGCACCTGGTCCTGGCCACCACCGGACCGGGGAATGTGGTGCTGGTACCCAACCCCACCTATCCCATTCATGCCTATTCGGTGGTCATCGCCGGCGCCGATTTGGTAAGCATTCCTCTGGATCCGGACCGGGACTTTTTTGAGGATATGGCCACCATTACCCGGCTCATCCGGCCTCGGCCCACAATGCTTATCATCTCCTATCCTCACAATCCCACCACCATGGTGGTAGATCTGGAGTTTTTTAAGAAAATCGTGGCCTTTGCCCAGGAGAATGGCATCTACGTGGTCCACGACTTTGCCTATGCTGATCTGGTCTTTGATGATTACGTGGCGCCCAGTTTCCTGCAGGTGCCGGGGGCCAAAGACATCGGTGTGGAACTTTTCTCCCTGTCCAAAAGTTACAGCATGCCGGGTTGGCGCATGGGTTTTGTCTGTGGCAACAAACGTCTGGTCCATGCTCTGACCCGGATCAAGAGTTATCTGGATTACGGGGTCTTCCAACCCATCCAGATTGCCAGTATCATTGCTTTAAACGGTCCGTATGATTGTGTCCGGGAGATCGTCGCCACCTACCAGGAGCGGCGGGATGCCCTGTGTCGTGGCCTGAACCGCATCGGTTGGAAGGTGGACCCGCCCAAGGGCACCATGTTTGTCTGGGCCAAGATCCCCCGTCGGTTCCGCCATCTGGGATCGGTGGAGTTCTGCAAGATGCTCATCCGGGAGGCCAAGGTGGCAGTGTCGCCGGGCCTGGGTTTCGGGGAATACGGCGACGAATACGTCCGCTTCGCCTTGGTGGAGAACACCCAGCGCATCAACCAAGCCATCCGAGGGATGCGGCAGGTGCTGCAGGGGAAGAAGGCGTGAAGCCCGTCTACGCCGGCCTGATCGGCTTCGGGACCGTAGGCAGTGGCATTGTCCGCTTGCTGCTGGAACATCCGGAACGTTTCCAACAGCGCCTGGGCTGCCCCCTGGTCCTGAAAAAGATCGCGGATATTGACCTGGCCCGCCCCCGAGCGGTGGCAGTACCACCGGCCTTGCTCACCACCAACGCCCAGGAGATTGTTGCCGACCCTGATATTGACATCGTCATCGAACTGATGGGGGGCACCACGGTAGCCCATGAGTTGGTCAAGGCAGCCCTGGCCCGGGGCAAACACGTGGTGACCGCCAATAAGGCCTTATTGGCCCTCCACGGCAACGAGCTGTTTGCCCAGGCGGCGGCTGCCGGCGTCAGCATAGGCTATGAGGCCAGCGTCTGCGGTGGCATTCCCATTATCCTGACGTTGCGCCAGGGGTTGGCGGCCAATGCCATCCAAGAGATCTTCGGCATCCTCAACGGCACCTGCAATTATATCCTTACCCGTATGGCGGCGACCGGGGCTTCCTTCCAAGCAGCCCTGCAGGAAGCCCAGATGCAGGGTTTTGCCGAAGCCGACCCAACCCTGGATGTGGAAGGTTGGGACACGGCCCATAAGCTGGCTCTCCTCATGGCCCTGGCCTATGGCAGCGCCATTGATTTCGCCAGCATTCATGTAGAAGGGATCACGGCCATAGAGCCCCTGGATATTCAATTTGCCAAGGAATTCGGCTATCAGATCAAGCTGTTGGCCATTACGCGGGACGATGGCCAGCAGCTGGAGGCCCGGGTGCATCCCACCATGATCCCCCAAGACCACATCATGGCCAGTGTGGCGGGGGTTTATAACGCCGCCTATCTGACGGGCGACGCGGTCGGCTCCATTCTGCTTTACGGTCGGGGGGCCGGGATGATGCCCACGGCCAGCGCCGTGGCCGCCGATCTCATCGAGTTGGCCCTGGCCGTCCGCCACGGCCGCCAGAGCTTTATTCCACCCCTCGGGATCCCGGTCCAGGCCAACAGCCGCCGACGGGTCAAACCGATGGCCGACGTCATTACCAACTATTATATCCGTTTCGCGGCCCAAGATCGCCCTGGGGTGCTCTCCAAGATTTCTGGCATTCTGGCCAAATATAATATCAGTATCGCCGCGGTCATCCAAAAAGGGCGGGGGCAACGAGGGGCGGTGCCCATAGTCATGCTCACTCACCAAGCCCGGGAGGCCAACGTCCAGGCTGCCCTGCACGATATCCAGCACCTGGATGTGGTCACAGAAGGTGCCCGACTCATTCGCATTGAGGACCCCAACCTGGATGCGGCGCAGCTTTAAGTTTTAGAGAATCAATTAGCAGCCCTGCGGCCTGGCGTATTCCCTTGAATTTCCCCTTTTTGGATGAGGTGTTTCCTGCTCTGCAAGGCCTCTTGGGTTAGGCTGGCAAGTCTGCGGCACGAGAACTTTCATAAGTGCGGGTAAGTCAAAGGCTTATGCAGGGCTGGTGGGCAGACGGGCATTACCCCATAAAAAGTCTACCGGACATTTGTGAGCGAGCGTATCAATACTTAATGTTCTATGAATACTCCCTAACAAATGGTAAAGGGCCGGCGTGTTAAGAATATTGGATGTCTTGGTATACACTTATAATTTCATAACTCATAATCGCATCTCTCCCTGCTGATGAACAAATTGCTGGTGGCCTCGACGGCCTTTGGATACCTTTTCCTGCTCTTTGCCATCGCTTATTACGGTGACCGTCGACGGATCCAGGGCCGCAGCATCATCGCCAATCCCTATATTTATACCTTATCCTTGGCCGTTTACTGTACATCCTGGACGTTCTACGGGTCGGTGGGCAAGGCGGCCAATGAAGGATTGACTTTCCTGCCCATCTATCTCGGCCCCACCCTTATCGCCTTCCTCTGGTGGTTCGTTGTCCGCAAGCTCATCAGGATCTGCAAGAATAACCGCATCACCACCATGGCCGATTTCCTGACCCTGCGCTATGGCCGGGGCATTCTCATGGGTATCGTGGTGACGGTCTGGATTATCATCGCCGACATGCCTTATATCGGTCTGCAGTTGAAGGCGGTGGCCACCACATTCAATCTCCTGGTGGGAGCTTCGGGAACTCCCGGGACCTCGGTGCCTTTTTATCTGGACAATGCTTTTTATGTGGCCCTGATCCTGGCCGCCTTTGGCTCCATGTTCGGGGCCCGGCATTTGGATCCCAGCGAGCGCCACGAGGGTCTGGTGGCGGCCATTGCCTTTGAATCATTGGTAAAATTGCTGGCATTCCTGGGCGTGGGGCTTTTGGTGGGTTATCATCTTTTCCCCAGCCAAGGGGAGATTTTTCGTCAGCTCCTGGCCCATCCGGATTACCATAACCTCTTTCAATTGAATACCCAAGCCAATAATACATTCGGCCTATTCGGCGTTGAGACCTTGCTGGCTATGAGTGCCATTATCCTCCTGCCCCGTCAGTTCCATATGATGATCGTGGAAAATACTGACGAAAAGCATGTCCTCACTGCGGCTTGGTTGTTGCCCTTCTATCTCCTGCTCATCAATCTCTTTGTCTTGCCCATCGCCGTGGGTGGGCTGCTTTTGGGCTATCCACCCGCGCAGGGTGATACCTTTGTTTTGCAGCTGCCTCTGGTCAGTGGCCATCCCTGGCTAGCCCTCTTTGCCTTTATCGGTGGCTTGTCGGCCGCCACCGCCATGGTGATGGTGGTGTCCATCACCCTAAGCACCATGCTGCTGAACAGCTTGGTGACGCCGCTCTTAGCCTATTTTTGGCAGGGCCGGGATTGGTCGCCCTGGCTCTTGTTTTTCAAGCGCCTCGGCATTGCCCTGGTTATTTTCTTGGGCTACATCAGCTATCGGACCATTGGGCCGGTGACCACTCTGGTGGAAATGGGTCTCATCGCTTTTGCTGGGGTGGCCCAACTGGCGCCAGCTATGTTGGGGGCCCTGTATTGGCGGCGGGCCACCCGGTGGGGGGCCAACCTCGGATTGCTGGCGGGGTTCGCCTGTTGGGCCTATACGCTGCTTTTTCCCTACCTCATCCACGCCGGTTGGTTTTCGGAGGACATCCTGGTGCAGGGGCCCTGGGGCTTGAGCCTCTTGCGGCCCACCGCCTTGTTCGGGCTAACTGATTTTCACCCCCTGACCCATGCCTTTTTCTGGTCCATGCTCTTTAATGTGGGCTTATTTGTAGGCGTTTCCCTGTTGACCATACCGGAACCCGATGAAGAAGCCCAGGCTGAGCGGTATGTGGATGTCTTTAAGGAAGCCGCAGAAGTTGGGTTGGAGCCTCGCACTGCCAACCTTCCGGAACCCTCGCAGTTTATGGCTTTGGCCTCGAAATTCGTCGGGGCTAACCGCGCCCGAGAGGCCCTGCAGGAATTCGCCCAGGAAAACCACCTGGAATTAACCAAGGCCTGGAGCGATGCGGATAAATTACGCCTCCGGGATTATATCGAACGCCTCATCAGCGGCTCGGTGGGACCGGCCGCAGCCCGGGTGGTGGTGGACGGCTACCTGGCCTCCCGGGGCTCCCGTCTGGACGGTGTTTTTGATTTGGTGGGGGAGGTTTCCCATTCCCTAGAAGAAAGCCGGGAGGCCCTCAAACACCGCATCAATGAATTGGCCATCCTCAACGAAGCCGCCCAACATTCCACCTCTTCCCTCAGTCTCCCCCAGATCCTGGAAAGCATCTTGGAGCTACTCCACAATAAAATGGGGGTAGAACAAAGCTCCATCCGCCTCTTGGATGAGGATGGGGTCCTGCGCCTGGAAAGTTACCTGGGGAAGACCTCCTTGCCACGGCGGGAACTGGATCATACTCCGAATATGTCCACCCTCCTGGGGCAGTGTCTGCTCACCCGGACCGTGATTTCCATCCCGGACGTCAGTCAAATGCCCCCAGACACTCCCTCCGGCCTGCATCCAGATGAAATGTTGAGCAGCTTTATTCTGGTGCCCTTGGCCACGGAATCCCAGGTTCTGGGGGTGCTGAGCGCCGCGTCCCGTCAGAAAAAATTTTTCCCTCCGGAGCAGCTGGATTTTTATCGCTCTCTGGCCAACCAGGTCAGCCTGGCTATTCATAATGCCCGGTTGTATGAAAAGCTGATCCGTTTCAGCAAGGAATTGGAGACCAAGGTAGCGGAGCGAACCTTGGAACTCAAAAACAAGTCCTTGGAGCTCTCCGAGGCCAACCGGGCCCTGAAAGAAATGGACAAACTCAAGACCGAGTTTTTGGCCAATGTTTCCCATGAACTGCGTACTCCTCTGAACTCCATCTTGGGCTTTACTCTCAATCTCAAGGACGGCGTGGATGGCCCCATCAACGAAGAGCAGCGCCGCAGCCTGGAAAAGGTCGAAAAAGCCAGTCATCGTCTTCTCCAATTGATCAATGATGTCCTGGATCTTTCCAAACTGCGGGCCGGCCACATGGAGCTGAACCTGGAAACCCATAACCTGGAGGATATCCTCGAGGAAGCCCGGCAGACCATTGAACCCCTGGCTCGAGCCAAAGAGATCGACCTGGAAGTGAAATATACGCCCGTCCCGCCTTTGCAGGTGGATAAAGATAAGATCATTCAAGTCTTGCTCAATCTCCTCGGCAATGCCATCAAATTCACCGACTCCCATGGCCGCATTACGGTTGCGGTGGAAAGGGTCAGTCTGCCCGATGCTGCGGGGGTGAAAAAGGACTATGTCGCCGTCAAGGTGAGCGATACGGGCATCGGTATCAAAGAGGAAAATCTCAAGAGCATCTTTCAGGAATTCGTCCAGATCGACAGCTCCGCGACCCGGCGCCACGGCGGCACCGGCTTGGGTTTGCCCATCAGCCGCCATTTGGTCGAGATGCATGGCGGTCGCATCTGGGCGGAAAGTGAATATGGCAAAGGCTCAACTTTCACGTTTATTCTGCCCATCCCGGAAGCTCAGGCCAAACCGGAGACCCCCACCGAAACTACGGTATTGCCGGGCCGTTTGGTGGTGGCCCTAACCCGGCGAGGGGGCCTGATCCATGTCCTTCGGGACACCTTAACCCCCCTTGGTTTTCTGCTGCAACCAGAGCCCATGATCGATGCCGTCTTGGCCGGGGCAGTGAAGGGCCCCATTGCTGCCATCATCCTCGACCTCCGTAATCCTGAGCTGCAGGTCTGGCCTACCTGCTTGAAACTGCGCTCCCATGAGAAAACCAAAAATATCCCCTTGCTGCCGGTGGCCTTATCCGAAGACGCCCGCGCCGGCCTGGTGGTGGGGCCGGCCGAATTCCTAAAACAGCCCTGTCTGGCCGAGGAGTTTGGCCAAGCCATGTTGCGCCTCTCTCCGTGGATCAGCTATAAAGAGGCCCTCGTCATTGACCCTGACGCCGATGCGGCCAATCGTTGGGCCACTTTCCTGACCGACGACGGCTTTGAAACCACGGTGGCCCAAAGCGCGGAGATTGGTATCCGCCACCTGCAGAACCTCTTGCCCGGTCTCATCCTCCTGAATTTGAATCTTTCGCCTGCTGATTTTGTGCGGGTCGTGACTTTTATCCGCTCCCAGAACGAGATGCTCTCGGTGCCACTCCTGTGCGTCTTGCCGGAGAGCCCTCATCCCCAGGACCAGAAACTTCTTCAGGATCAGTTTCACCAGAGTCTCAAACCTCCCACTTTCCCGCTCTCGGATTTCACCCGCCAGTTAAAACGATTCTTTGCCCACTTGACGGGGTAAAGATCAGCGGTCAGTGATCAGCGTTGGGGAGGGGGAAAAACCCTCTAAAGCTAACCAATCGCCGGGATAGGCAGTTTCAGGCCAACCATACTTGCCCTGGCGTTTAGCTGCTTGATATAATGGCGCCCAGGGGATTAGAATACCGCTAGCTTCATCCACCCCTAATATACTGGCACCACCGCTGAGCCGATGGCGGGAAGACCATGAAGAAAAAAATCCTCATCGCCGATGACAACCCTGATAATGTGGAACTCTTGCGGAAACGTTTGGGCAGCCAGGGATACGAGACTGTGGCGGCTTTTGATGGTGAAGAGGCATTACAGGCCATTCTCAAAGAGAACCCTGATCTCCTGATCCTGGACGTCATGATGCCCAAAATGGACGGTTATGAGGTGCTGCGCCGCCTGCGCCAGAATGATGATTACCGCAACCTGCCGGTTATCCTTCTCACAGCCAAAAAAGAACTCCCCGATAAACTCAAGGGCCTGGATATCGGCGCCGACGACTATATCACCAAGCCCTTTAACCCACAAGAATTACTGGCCCGGGTGCGCTCCCTGTTGACCCTGCGGGAAGAACAGGAGCGTAAATCCCAAGATGAGCGGTTAACGGCGCTGGATCAGATGGTGGAAGGCGTGGCCCATGAAATACGCAACCCGGTGACCGCCATTGGCGGTTTTGCCCGCCGCCTCTATGACCGTCTGCCCGACGGCTCACCCGAGAAACACTATGCCGAAGTCATCTTGAACGAATCCAAGCGGCTGGAGCAGATGGTAAAGCAGATCGTTGATGCCACGGTCATTTCCATCCCCAGTCTGCGGAAACGGGAAATCAATGAGGTCATCAAGGCGGCCCTGGCAGCCTGCCAGGAGCGCCTTGATGAGGGGCAGATTCACGTCAAACTGGATCTAGCCGAGGACATCCCCCCGCTGATCATGGACGCCGGCAACTTGCGGCGGGTCATTGCCCATCTCATCTCCAATGCCATTACCGCCATGCCTGAGGGGGGCAACCTCACCATCACCACCTCCCGACGGAACCATTATGTCCAGATCCAGGTGGCCGATACCGGGGTCGGCATTCCTCCTAAGATTTTGCCGCACATTTTCGACCCCTTTTTCACCACCAAAAGCTCCGGCCCCGGCTTGGGCTTGGCCATGGTGCACAAAATCATCAAACAACACGGCGGCCAGATCTCAGTGGAGACCGAACTCAATAAGGGCACGACCTTCTCCATTTTGTTGCCGCTCCGGGAGGAAGTAGCCGCGACGTAGTTGCTGCAGGGTTCATGCACCCGGATCGGCTGATCATACCAAGTCGCGAGCAAAAGGCTGTTTATTCCTTTTATCCCTTGCACTGGCAGGGGAAAGGGTCAGGGACCGAGAGGAGTAAAATAGCTTTTGGGGCTCGCACTTCCGTGGAAATAATAAACCCTGGGGCTTTCTCAGGCCGCCGGGGCTAGACGGAACAAAGCCTAATCCCTTGGAAGGAGCCGTCATGAACCGATTATTCAGGATTATCATCTTTTTCCTGGCCTCCTGGGGGGCTGTTAACCCTGCCCTGCAAGCAGCGGGGACCGATCAACCGGCGGCCTTTGCGGCTTTGCAAGCCAGCCTCATTCGCAGCGGGTTTGACCGGGATTATATTCAGAAACTCTTTCAGGACCCCCGCGCCGAGTTCCTTCCCAACGTCGTTACTAAGATCGCCTACCAACGCAAAGAGAAAAAGGCCGATTACTCCCATTTCCTGAAACCAGAGAATGTGGAGAAGGGGCGGCGTTTCCTGGCCCAACACCAGCACTTTCTGACCCAGGCAGAGGCGGCCTTCGGGGTCCCCAAAGAAATCATTGTGGCCATCCTGACGGTGGAAAGCGATCTGGGGAATAAGACCGGCACGTATCCGGTCTTTAATGTCTTCGCCTCCCTGGCCGTCATGGACACGCCCGAGGTCATCAGCCGCTTATCCCTGAATCCGGCCCTCATGTCCCGCCTCCAGAAAAAGGCAGCCTGGGGCCGCAGCGAGCTGGCGGCTCTGCTCAACTACTGTCGGCAGAACCGCCTGGACCCCCTCAGTATCAAGGGATCCTGGGCTGGGGCCTTCGGCTATTCCCAATTTCTGCCCTCCAGTATCCTGCGCAGCGGTGCCGATGGCAATCGGGACGGCAAAGTCGATCTCTTTACTTATGAAGACGCCATTTACAGCATCGGCAATTATTTGCAGAAAGCCGGCCTCCGCCGGAACAACCAAGCTACCTGGAGCAAGGCCATCTATGCCTACAACCGCTCAGAGCCTTACGTGGAAACGGTGCTGACTCTGGCCTCCTGGTATTAAAGCTCAGGATTGGGAATGAGGGATAGGAGAAAAGTTTTAGCTGTGCTCTTCCCATTCAAACTCCTGAACCCTCTTCCGAGCTGGGAGCATTCAAGAAACCAGAAACCGCCGGTTCACATTAAGGGTATACCATGGCCAAAAAGGCATTGGTGATAACGGATATGCTCAATGACTTCCTGGACCCGGCCGGGACCCTCTACGTGGGGGAGGCCGGTCGGGCCATCATCCCTTTTATAGCCGCCAAGATCCAGGAAATGCGGCAAGAAGGGGCGTTGATCGTCTTCCTGGCCGACGCCCACGAGCCCGCTGATCCCGAGTTCAGCCGGTTCCCGCCCCATGCTGTCCGGGGCACTTGGGGTGCGGCGGTTATTCCGGAACTGACCGTTCTCCCGGGAGATCACGTCGTGACCAAGACGACTTTTAGTGGGGTCTTCAACACGGCACTCAAAGATCTTCTGCAAGCTGCGGGAGTAACCGAGGTACACTTGGTGGGGGTCTGCACCTCCATCTGTATCATGGAGACCGCCCGGGATCTGGATCTCCATGGGTTTGCCGTAACCGTTTATCGGGATGGGGTGGCGGATCTGCATCAAGAAGACAATGACTGGGCCTTGGAACGGATGGCCCGCCTTTTTGCCGTTAAAGTGATTTAGCAGGGTATATCGTAAATTTTTTCCTCTTGCTCCACCCAAGCGGAAGGAGTCAGGAGATGGAAAAATTTTACGGCTGCTCTGGCGGCGGTCTTAGCCATGGACTTACATCGCCTCGAAATATTCTGTAAGGTAGTCGAGTTCAAAAGCTTTACGCTGGCGGCCGAGGCTTTACGCTTATCCCAACCCACGGTGAGCGAGCATATCCGTTCCCTGGAGGAGATGGCGGGTGAAAAACTGGTGGATCGCCTCGGACGGGAGGTGCGCCTGACCCCGGCTGGCCAGATCCTGTGGCGTTATGCCCAGAAACTCCTGCATCTGCGGGATGAAGCCTACCAGGCGTTGGCCAACCACCGGGGTGAGCTGATGGGTCGACTGGATATCGGCGCCAGCACCATCCCCGGTAGCTACCTCTTGCCGCGTATCCTCGGCATCTTTAAGCAACAGTATCCCGCCATCCACATTACTCTCAAGATCTGCAACACCGCGGCGGTGGCTGATATGGTCCTGAAAGGGGAGATCGGTCTGGGGCTGGCTGGCTCCCAGGTGCCGGAAAAACGCCTGCAATTTGAAGAAGTCTATCTGGATGAATTGAGCCTGGTGGTGCCGCCACAACACCCTTGGG
>CAZARS010000011.1:8581-10638 GCA_964487625.1 uncultured Desulfobacca sp. | reverse complement strand
CCTGACAGAGTTATATGGGCAACCTTATATTATGCGGGAGCGCGGTTCGGGCACTCAGATGGCCGTTAAGAAGATCCTGGAAGCCCATGGCCTGGAGTTCCATAAGCTCACGGTGGCGGCGGAGATGCCCAATACCGAAGCGGTGCGCCAAAGTGTCCTAGCCGGCATCGGCCTCAGCATCTTGTCTCGCCTGGCCGTGGCCAGCGACTTGGCTCATGGTGATCTGGTGGCTATCAAGATTAAGGGGGTAGTCCTGCAGCGCCCTCTTTACCTGGTATCCCGTCTAGGGCGGGAAATTCCCCTCATTTATGCTACGTTTAGTACAGTCCTGCGGGAAAGCGTTGCCCATCTGGCGCGTCCCGAGGCCGGGTGCGTTCACGCGCCAGCTAAAACATCTTGACCCCCCCGCAAGCCGATTAACCTTAAGAACCTTCCTTGCTCCAAAGTACCAGACGCCGGCTGCCGCCCCCCAGGGGTAGCTCATATTCCTCTTCCCAAGGCGGCGTGAGGCCGTGTCGCTGGCCCACCTCCAAGGCTCGCTGCCAAGTACCGACCTCCTCCCGGGGGCCGCGCATGGCCAGCAGGCGGCCTCCCGGCCGCAAGAGCGACGCCGCCAGATCTACAAACTGGTCCAGCGGCCAAGTGGCCCGGGTGACAATCCCCTGAAAGTTTGGCCCCCAAGTCTGGGCTAACGCTGGCGTCAGATGGACCTGGCGCACCTCCACCCCAGTCAGGTCCAGATGGGCCACGAGATAATGCAGGAAGGCCACTTTCTTGCCACTGGCCTCTACTAGAGTCAGGTGCAGATGCGGGAAAACGATTTTTAAAGGCAGCCCGGGGAAACCAGCGCCGCTGCCCAAATCCGCCAGATCAGGGAGGTCGTGGACCCAACGCCAAACCGCCAAGGAATCCAGAAAGTGTTTGACCATGATGTCGGTGGGGGTTCGCAACCCAGTGAGATTAACGCGGCGACTCCATTGCAACAGAATGGTGCAGTAGAATTGGAAAGAGGGCAAGACTGCAGGACTTAGCTCGAGCCCTAATTGCCGTGCCCCTGTCTGCAAAAGCTGCAATGGTGGAGACAAATCTCGCCTCTGTTTTTTGGGCAAGGATGGGACGGGGTGACGGCCGCTCCTCCGGAAATCTCAGCGGCACCCCGACCGGCTGCCATTTGTTCTCATACCTCGATTAACTGCCGGTGTTGGGCTTGGCCAAGGGTTCCCGCAAGAGCAGGCGGGTAAACGATCCCTCTCCTTCCGCGTGTCTGATCATCTCTCGATCGCTGGCCAATTTGTCCAGCAGCAACCGAAGGCGGCGCAGCATCATCCATAAGGTCCGCTGATAAGGGTTGGCGGGGGCTTCTTGACATTGAGCGATGCTCCGCAGGTAAGGCTGGGCCGTCAAGAGATGCAGGAGGGCCCGGCATTTGGCATAGATATCATCGTAATAATGCAAGATTTCGTCGTAGTTCTCCTCCAAGAATTCCAACGCCAAGGCCAGAAACCGTTCGTTGGTGAGGCGACGATGATAGGGAGGGCGGCGCCGCACCAGCCGTTCCAATTGCTGCACCTGATGAAGCTGTTGCAGATAGGCGATCTTGGCCAAAACTTCCCGGTGCAGCTCCGCATGTTTGCGGAAATGGGCACTATATTCTGGGTTGAGGATATAGCTATTAAGAATCTTTTTTAATTCGGCAAAAAATTCCTTGCTGTAGCTGGTGAACCGGCGCTGGTTCTTGGTCAGCCAGGCGTAGAGAAATTTCAGGCGATCATCATGAGTTTTGGTGGAGGTGATCAGACCCTCCTGGCGATAGGAAATCCGGCCAGCATACTCTCCCCGGATGATATCATTCAGGGTGATGATAAAACTCTTGGTATCTTTTAGGATATTAAAGGAGGCCCGCTGGCCGTGGAAGGGGTGGATCACCTCTTGTTTCACTACGGATAAAGCCCGATCCTCTTGCACATTGTGGCGATGGTAGCGGTGCTGCATATAGGTCACCTTGACGATGACCACCCGACGGTTGACATCCACATAATATCCATTATCCGCCAGAA
>CAZARS010000011.1:0-8548 GCA_964487625.1 uncultured Desulfobacca sp. | reverse complement strand
ACCGCCACCAAGGCCACTTTCTCCACCTCGGGGAATTTCTGCTTTTCAAAGCCATTTAAACTGGTAATAACCCGGTCTGAAGCGCCCAGGACCTTAATGAGATAAGAATCTTTCAGACGGCTGAGTTTGCGGGCAAATAGGGCCGAAGAGGTGCGCCGCTCCGAGGAGATGGGAAAGCCATACAGCTCCATGAGAAACTGATATACAAAGGTGCGATTTCTTTCATAGGCCGCATCGTCCCGTTCACTGAACTTGCCCAGACGCCGGCCGAAGTTCTTCAGCTCCGCATCCAGATCCGAGGGGAAGGAGGCATAACAGCCCAGGAGCCGGAACTCCTCACTTTTGTCCCTGGCAATGACGTGGGCCCGATCCATGTGGAAAATGAATTCCAGGAGATCCTCATAACACGCCAGACTGGTCAGATCCTGGGCGAGGAATTTTTCCTTAAAGGCCGTGCGCAGCTCTCGGCTCAAATGGGGCAGGAATTTTTCGGCATTCTCCTTAAGGAAACGCTCCCGTAGCGACAAACGTCGGGGCCGGCTCCCTGGCTTCTCTAGATCAACCTCAGCCAGACTGTGGAGCAGATCGAATTGAAAGACCTCCCGCTGGTATTGCAGCGGCCGGTCGAAGGCCACCATGCTGAAACAGGGCAACTGGTATTCCGCATAGTTGGGTTCAAAAGAGGGGAGTAACTCCCGGGGTTCAATGAGGGGGTAATCGGCGTTATAGGGTTCCAGTAGGCCTTTTTTGATGTGGATATATTCCAAAAACTCCTTCAGGGATTGGCGGTCCTGAATCTTCTGGCTGCCGCTCTGTACGTCTGCCAAGCTGGCGGTATTGGCTAACCTGATATCCGCAAAAAAGGCCTGTCCACCCATGGATCAACCGCTGAGGAATTTCACTTTTACCTGGCGGCGCCGGGGGCCGTCAAACTCACAGAAAAAAATACCCTGCCAGGTACCCAGCACCAGCCGACCGGAATCAATGAAGACCGTGGCGGTGGTCCCGGTCAAAGTGGCTTTGATATGGGCAGGAGAATTGCCTTCGGCATGGCGATACGGGGCGTCGGCCGGGATCACCCGGTTCAGGATCATGAGGATATCCTGGCGCACCGTTGGATCAGCGTTTTCATTGATGGTGATGCCAGCGGTGGTATGGGGCACGTACACCAGACAAGCGCCATCTGTGGGCCCATGCCGGGTCACCAGGTTCTGCACTGCCCCGGTAATGTCAATGAGCTCGGTTTTTTGAGTCGTCTTAATCTCTAAAGTATGGATCATGCCAACCTCCCAGCCGGCGTGGCGGCCTGGACCACCAGGCGCCGGTGTCGCTCGCGTTGCCCTTTAGGTCAGACGGTAATAATCCTGCCCGGCTCCGCAGCCGCCTCCTGCTCCTTTGAGTCCATCTTTAAGGATATCTCGAGGGGGAGCATGAATAAAGCGGTTAGAAAGAAACTTTCCTCTTCCAAGAGGCTGCGTTCCCGGGCCACATCCAGGGCAGCGGCTTGGGCAAGGCGGGCGTGATAAGGTCTGTCGCTACATTCCAAGTAATAGGCCATGTGCAACAGACGTTGCGCCAGGAGCTGGCGCCGGCTGGGGGGGAAGAGTTCCTGGAGGGCCTGGCGCATGATATCCTCATAGCGAGCCTTGATCTGCTCATCGCTAAGGTGGAGGGGACTATTATTCACGGCCTGGATCTTCTCCAGCCAAGGGCTGATTTCCTCTGGCGACAGAGTCCATTGGAAGAAATCTTCCATCAGGAGGAGGTTCGCAGTATCTTGCACATAGTCAGCCACTTCCGACGGCTGAGGCAAAAGGGTGGTCACATCCTCGATGAGGAGATCGCCCAAGCGCTGCTGCAGCAAGGGTCGAACCGCCTGATAGGTCTTGGCCACCTCATTATCGGCTTCTGGATGGCGTTGCCAACAAGCCTCCAAGACCCCGAAGGCGTAGCCTGGGTCGACGGGGGCCAAGGTGCCGGGGAGCTCGGCGCGGACCTGCTCCAGATAGCGTTTGACCTCATTGCGGCCCATGGCCATGGCGTAGCCATCCAAAAGACCTTCTTCATCATTGGCCAACACCGCCATGAGGTTAAAAAGCTGACCTTGACCGGGCAGATACAGAATAACCATGCGGCTGCCGTTGTTCTCAATGCGACTGACATAAGCTGTTATTGCCGCAGATTCGGCCGCTGAAGTAAGGATGCCGGGACCATGCTCCCTAAAATATTCCTCCGGCACGGCTATGCCCTGGGCTTTTAATTGGTGCCAAGCCTTTTTTAATACCTTGCGGCGATCCTTGCGGTCGCTGCCGAAATAGGTCTGCAAGACGGCTGGCATGACCGGATGGGGGAGGCGAGCCAAAGCCTCGATGAGGATCAGATCCTCCTCGGGCGTGGCCAGAGGGTTGGCCGCCAAGACCTGGACCACCGTGTCAACCGAGGCATCAGCCTGGGCCAGGGCTTGCTGTACCTGCATGAGCAGCGGCGTCAACTTCTCCTGCAGGGTGGGTGATAGTCCAGCGAGATATTTGACCAAAGACCGGGGGAAAGAGGTCTCCTTCATACCTTAACCCTTGTTTTTGGGGCCGGCTTCCATGACCACGGCATCGGGCCGTCCCATTTCACTTAAATAGACATTAACCCGTTGATTGCCCACCAAGGTTACAGTCTGACCGACAAAATCAGGACAGATGGGCAACTCCCGACCGCCCCGGTCGATGAGGACGGCTAGGCGGATACGCCGCGGTCGGCCGAAATCCGTTAGGGCATCCAAGGCGGCCCTGACCGTGCGGCCGGTGAAGAGGACGTCATCCACCAACACGATGTCAATATCGTCCAGGGAGAAGTCCAGTTCAGTCTTGCCCACTTGCGGTTTATGACTGATCCTGGTCCAATCATCCCGATAGAGCGTAATGTCCAGGATACCCACGGGCACCTGGACCCCGGTGCGGGAAGCAATAAGCTGGCCAAGCCGTTGGGCCAGATAAGCGCCGCCGGTGCGGATACCTACCAGGGCCAGATGGGTCAAGTCTGAATGGTTCGCCAAGATTTCGCCACTGAGGCGCTCCAGGGCTTGCGCCACTTGCTCGGCCGTCATGGTGACGAGACGTTGTTTGTCATCCGTCATGGTACATTACCTTGTAAAGCGCAAAGATGGAAATCCAGATACCAAAGCTAGCCTCTTCCCAAAGAGAAGCCACTCCCGTTTAGACCGGTGATGGGCCAGCCTCTGTCCAAGAATAATTAAATTAAAAAAATAATAATAACATACTATATTACTGTCAGCAAATGTTTCTTGGCCGCCGATGTATTCCAGCCCCGGATAAACCTGGCCTGCCTGGCATTTTCCAGAGAGCCATAGCATGAGTTTATGATATAGTACCAAATAGAGTGGAGCGCCTCGTCTCCCCAGGGCTGGGATGGGCGTTTTTGCAGATTCACTCCCTGGCCCCCGGCCGGGCTGTCGCCATCTGCCGCCTGGCCGTGATGCCAAACCATGAAAAGCAAGCACCGGCGTCGCAGCAAGAATCCCCGTTTCCTGGCCCTTGAGGTCCTAGGTGCCTGGCAGCGCTTAAACCCGCCCGGCGGCACGCCTGGCCCTTTTCTCGATGAGCTCTTGGCAGCAGTCTTGGCCAAGGCTCCTGGTCTGGCCAGCCGGGATCAAGCCCTCTGTTGGGAACTGGTCACCGGTGTCATGCGCTGGCGCCAGCGGCTGGATTATGTGATCGGCCGCGTGGCCACGACGGCCCTGCCCCGACTCCACCCGGTGGTTGTGGATATTTTGCGTCTGACGGCCTACCAACTGCTCTTGTTGGAGCGGATTCCGTCTCATGCTGCGGTGGCGGAGGCCGTTAATCTGGCCAAAGCTCGGCGTCTCCCCCCCGCCTTGGTGGGTTTTGTCAATGCGGTGGGACGGCGTTTGGCGGCGGTCGGGGCACAGATTGCCCTCCCTGATCCGCAGGTCAACCCCATCCAGGGGCTGGCGGTGGGGGCGTCCTTACCCGACTGGCTGGCCGCCCACTGGCTCCAGGAGCTGGGCCCAGCTCAAGCTTGGCGCCGAGGGGAAGCGGTCAATACCAAACCACCCCTGACCCTCCGCGTCAATACCAGCCGGACAACGCCTGGCCAACTCCAGGCAATCTTGTCTCAGGAGGGCGTGGCTGCCAGCCCGTGCCGTTTTTCCCCCGTGGGCCTGACCCTGGGGGAGCTGCCCGGGTCGCCCTTTGCTTTGCCCTCCTATCGCCAGGGTCTGTGGCTTCTGCAGGATGAGGCGGCCCAGTTAGTGACCCTGCTCTTGTCAGCCCGGCCGGGGGAGGCCATCTTGGAGATCGGCGCCGGTCGGGGCGGCAAAACCACCCACTTGGCCCAGCTATTGGGGGGCACGGGCCTTCTGGTGGCCCTGGACCACCATCGGTCCCGCCTCCAGGACCTGCGTGGGCAACTGCAACGCCTGCAGCTGACCGGGGTGTCGATCCTGCAGGCCGATGCCAGCCAACCTCTGCCCCTGGACCACCTCCGGAGCTTTGACCGGATCCTTATCGATGCCCCCTGCTCCGGTCTGGGGGTCCTGCGGCGCCACCCGGAATTGAAATGGCGCCGCCAACTCGAGGATATCGGGCGTTTTGCCGCGCTCCAACTGCAGCTGCTGGCCCAGGCCAGTCGCCACCTCCGACCGGGAGGACTCCTCCTCTATATCACCTGCACGACCACCTGCGAGGAAAACGAGAGCGTGGTCCAGGAGTTCTTAGCCACACACCCGGATTTTGCCTTGCGCCGGCGGGCAGAGTACCCCGAGTCTCCGGCGCAGACATTTCTCGATGAAAACGGGTATTTTCGCACCAGCCCAGAGGAACATGGGATGGACGGCTTTTTTGCGGCGGGACTACAGAGGTTATCTGGACAAACCAAGGATTGCTGATCTTGAGGAAAATAAGGTATAAATAATAGCTCTCAACCATTAGCAGCTCCAACCATAAAGCCTATGACCCCGGCGCTGACGTTGGGGGCTTGGCTAAAAGGAGGTGTTTTCATAGGGATTCGTCGATAATGGCAATTAATTGAATATAATAGATAAATTAATTTTTTGGCCCATATAATGCCGCAGAGTTTTTACATTCAGCCGAGGGCGCGGCGAGTTATCCCAAGAAGGCCCCTGTTGTCCTTCTGAGGGAGCGACGCGACCGAGGGATCTCCGATTCTGCGCGGCGCTCAAGGTGATGAGATTGCATTTTCTATTTCCTGGCAGAGAATTTTCTGCTCTGAAAGAGCTCTGAGACCGGCTGGCAGGCCTGTGCCACCCGAACTTTCATGTTGGGTGAGCCCAAGGCCTGTGGCTGGCTCATTGGCAGGCGGTTATAATCTCTTGGAACAAGTCTGCCGAACAAGGGTATATAATCATAATCTATAACTTACGAACTATTGGCCAAATCCTATGAAAAATTTCTTCTATCCTCGATCAGTAGCGGTAGTGGGGGTATCGGAAAACCCCGATAATCTAGGCCGCAATATCGTCAACAATCTCGTGGAGTTCGGTTTTCCAGGGGATATCTTCCCAGTGGGACCCAGGGGAGGTCGTATCCTGCATTTTGACATCGCCAAGCGGTTGGAAGACCTGCCCTATGCCCCTGATCTGGTGGCGGTTCTGGCACCAGCCAGGGTGGTTCCCAGTGTCCTGGATGTCTGTGGGCAGATGGGGATCAAGCGGGTCGTGGTGGAGTCCGGCGGTTTTTCAGAGCTCGGGGCCGAAGGGCAGCGCCTCGAGGAGGAAATCCGGCAGCGACTCCGCACCTATGGCATCCGGATGATGGGACCCAATGGTCTGGGGGCCATCAACTTGGAGATCGGCCTCTGTCTGCCTTTCATGAATCTTCCCCATAAACCCCGTTTGGGTGGGGTCTCCCTTCTCTGTCAGAGCGGGGGGGTGGGTACCAATGTCATTGCCTGGCTGGCCCAAGCCGGACTTGGCATGAATAAATTTGTCAGTCTGGGCAATAAATTGGATGTTGATGAGAACGATCTCCTGGAATTCCTATTGGATGACCCGGGCACGACCCTCATTTATCTCTATATGGAAGACCTGGCCGACGGCCGACGGCTCATGGAGTTGGGACGCCGGGCCACCAAGCCCATCCTGCTCCATAAGGCCAACATCGGGGCTTTGAGCGCCGATATCGCCCGCAGCCATACGGCCTCCTTGGCGGTGGACGATGAAGTGGTGAGCGCCGCCTGTTGTCAAGCCGGCATCTTGCGGGTGCACAGCCGCAATGAATTCCTCCAGGCTGCCATCGCCCTGCAACAGCCGCCGCTGAAGGGCAACCGTCTGGTGGTCCTCTCCCGTTCCGGGGGCGAAGCTGTGGTAACTGCCGACGCCTGCCAGAAGGCGGGGTTCCAATTGCCGCCCCTCTCCCCAGAGATTGTCCACCTGATTGAGAGCCGTTCCCGGGCTGGCGTCATCAAGCCCATCAACCCCCTTGATTTGGGGGATATCTTCGATTTCAGCCTCTACGCCGATGTAGCCCAGGCCTTCTGTCAGGATCCTGATGTGGACGGCATTGTCCTGAATTACGGCCCCATCAACGACCTGGAGCGGGAGGCGGCTCGGGCCATGGCCACCAATCTCATCGAGACGGCCCGGAAGTATGACAAACCCCTGCTCATCACGGTAATCGGCAATCTGGAAGAGCGGGAATTTTTCCGGCAGGAGTTGGGGGTGCCGGTCTTTGCCTTCCCCGGCGAAGCCATCCGGGCCCTGGCGTTGGCCCGCAATTACCACACCTGTCAACTCCCGCTCGCCCCGGTGCAGCCGCCTAAGGTTCCTACTGTGGTGGCGGTGCGCGCCATTGTCGGGCCTTATCTCGAAACTCCCGGCCCGCTGCCCTTGCCTGTGGCCCTGGAGGCCATGGCCACCTTGGGGATCAGGGTCCCCCCCCGCCGGGTGGTCACCAGCAGCCAACAGGCGGTGGCGGCGGCGGAGGAGCTGGGATTGCCCCTCTGCCTCAAACTGGTAGCTCCCAGCGCCCTACACAAGTCTGATATGGGCGGCGTGCTCCTGAACCTCACCTCAACAACTGCTGTGCAGCAAGGGTTTGAGTCGCTGGCGCAGGTGGCCAAAACGTATCTCCCGGCCGGGGAGGTCTGGGAGGTCCTGGCCATGCCTTTCGTGGAAAAGGGTATGGAGGTGATCGCAGGGGCTAAACGGGACCGGGTCTTTGGCCCCATGATCCTCTGTGGGGCCGGCGGTATTTGGGTGGAGGTCCTGGAAGATGTGGCCATGCGTCTGGCCCCACTGGATCTGGCCGCGGCCCAGGAGCTCATCGCCCAGACCAAGATTGCCCGCATCCTCCGGGGCTATCGGGGGCAAGGCCCCTCAGATCTGCAGGCCTTAGCCCAGGTGCTAGTCCTGCTCTCGGCCTTTATGCTGGATTTCCCTCAGATTCAGGAAGTGGACCTCAACCCCGTGCGCGTCTTCCCCGAGGGGCAGGGTTGCCTGGCCCTTGATGCCAGGGTGATCGTTGGGTAAGAGCTCTAGGGTGACGGGCAGAGCGGCCATTCAGGAAGCCGGAAGGTAGATCAACAACTATAGAGTGTGGCAAGGGTGAAGGGCATTCCATGAAGTCGCCACCTTCACCCTTGAACTTATCTTACCCCTGGAGCTCGGACTCCAGCAGGCGGCGCAGCTCATCCCCCTCAATGACTTCCTTCTCGAGGAGGAGTTTCGCTACCTTATCCAGAATTTGGCGTTTATTCTGGAGAACCTCTTGGGCCCGCTGGTGGGCTTTGCGGACCAAGGCAGCCACTTCCTGGTCGATTTCCTGGGCCGTGGCCTCGCTATAGTCCTTGGGGGAAGGCGGCAGCATGCCCTCCAAAAAGAGGGGGCGGCGTTCCCGCTCGAAGGTGACTGGTCCCAAGTTTTCACTCATGCCATATTCCCGGACCATGCTGCGGGCAATATCCGTGGCCCGGTAGAGGTCGTTCTGGGCGCCAGTAGAGGCTTCCTGGAAGACCAACTCTTCGGCCACTCGACCGCCCAGGAGCACGGCCAGGCGATCTTCCAATTCGGACTTGGTCATGAGATACCGGTCCTCGGTGGGAAGCTGTAAAGTATAGCCCAGCGCCCCGATGCCCCGGGGGATGATGGACACCCGATGCACCGGATCGGCGGTGGGCATGGATTGGGCCACCAGGGCATGGCCGGTTTCGTGATAGGCCACAATCTCTTTTTCCCGGGGGTTCATAACCCGGTTGCGTTTTTCCAGCCCCGCCATCACCCGGTCAATGGCCTCCTCAAAATCCTCCATGGACACGGCTGTCTTGTTCTTTCGGGCGGCCAACAGGGCCGCCTCATTGACGATGTTGGCCAGGTCAGCCCCCACCATGCCGGGGGTGCGGGCCGCGATGGTGCTCAATTTGACATCCTCGGCCAATTTCACGCCCCGCACGTGCACCTTGAGGATATCTTCCCGCCCCTTTAGGCTGGGGCGGTCCACCAAAATCTGCCGGTCGAACCGACCGGGGCGGATGAGGGCCGGATCGAGGATTTCCGGCCGGT
>CAZARS010000010.1:38472-41744 GCA_964487625.1 uncultured Desulfobacca sp. | reverse complement strand
CTGGCTCTCGGCATGCGAGATCTGCACATGATCGATGTAATTGCGATTCCACAATGGCTCAAAGATGGCGTTGGCAAAACGCCAGACCAGGATATTCTGCACTGTCTCTTTGGCCATGTAATGATCCATGCGAAAAATCTGGTGCTCTTGGAAACTCTGATGCAGGGTCGCGTTTAGATCCTGGGCACTTTTTAGGTCATGGCCAAAGGGCTTTTCCACGACAATCCGGGACCATCCTTGACCAGTGGTGTGTTCCTCCCCCAAGCCGGCCTGACCTAAACCCAGGCTGATAGTCCCGTAAAGCGACGGCGGGACGGCCAGATAGAAGAGGTGATTGCCGCCAGTGCCATAGTGCTGGGCCATATCCCGTAAAAAAGTGGCCAGTCCATGATAGTCGGGGAGGGCATCATAAGTCAGGGAGTAATACTGTAAAGCGGCGGCAAAGCCCGGCCAGAGGGAGGGGTCATAGTTTTGCTGCTGGGCCACGGCAGCCTGCATCCTGTGTTGGAATTCTGTCCGACTCCAGGGAGTCCGGGCCACTCCCACTACACAGCAAGGCTGCGGCCAAGCTCCGCGACTATAAAGATTGTAGAGGGCTGGGATGAGCTTGCGGGCGGTCAAGTCGCCGCTAGCTCCGAAAATAACCAAGGTGCAGGGCTCCAGGGCCCCGGCCAAAAGGCAGGCTTGGTCAGGTAGGTGGAGATCAGGCGCCGACGTGCCCGCCGCCACCGTGGGGGGGGCAGCTACCTGAGGGGTTAGTGGCATGGCTCGGTTCTCCCAAGATTAGCAGGTGGTCGATAAAATGGGTTGGCAATATTGGCCAGTGCTGGCTCAATGATTTCTTTGGCCTGAACCGTTGCCCTCTGTCCCCTTGCTTGGGGCTTTGATGGGCTTTGCGGTCCCTGCCTCAAGGTTCCCAGCCCCATCTCCCTTCATTGAGGCTCCGAGAATGACGCCTTAGTCTTTGGGCCACTCAGTGTGAAACCGGCCCGGGGCGTCCAGCCGTTCATAGGTATGGGCCCCGAAGTAATCTCTCTGGGCCTGGATCAAGTTGGTCGGCAACCGCGCCCGCCGGTAGGAGTCCACATACCAAAGCGCCGAGGCCAATCCCGGCGTCGGCAGGCCGCTAACGGCCGCTGCAGCCACTACCGCCCGCCAAGCATTCTGACGGCGGCGGATAAAAGAGGAAATGGCCGGGGCCAGCAGGAGATTGGCCAGTGCTGGGGTAGATTCATAGGCTTGGCGAATCTCCCCTAAGAGTTTGGCCCGGATGATGCAGCCGCCCTGCCAGACCCGGGCCACCGCAGCCAAGGGCAGGTTAAACCCATATTGCTGGGAAGCCCGGGAGAGGAGGGCCAGGCCCTGAGCATAGGTCACCACCATGGCCGCCCCCAAGGCATCTCTGACCTGAGATGGGAAAATGGCCGACTCGACGCTGAGGCGACCGGCAGGCTCGGGGTAAAGACCGCTGGCCGTCAGGCGTTCGGTCCGGAGCCCTGAGAGGGCCCGCATACCCACCGCCGCATCAATGGTTGGCAGCGGCACCCGCAGTTCCATGCCTTCCTGGGAAGTCCAGATGCCGGTACCCTTCTCCCCGGCCACATCGGCAATGACAGCCAGCAAATAGCCACCCGTCCCCTCGTCCCGGTGGCGCATGATTCGGGCCGTAATGTCCAGGAGGTATGACTCCAGTTCAGTTTCCTGCCATTCCGTGTAAATCTGTGAGAGGGCTGCCTGGTCCAACCCCAGGCCGTGGTGCAGGAGGTCATAGGTCTCGGCAAGGAGCTGCATGAGGCCATATTCAATGCCGTTATGGACCATCTTCACATAGTGACCGGCTGCCCCTTCACCCAAGTAGGCGACACAGGGTTCACCATCAACCTTGGCAGCCACGGCTGTCAGAATGGGCTCAACCCGCTGGTACGCGGCCAGGGGTCCACCCGGCATGAGACTGGGACCGAAGCGGGCCCCGGCTTCTCCGCCGGAGACGCCTAACCCCAGATACAGGAGGCCCTGTGTAGCCAATTGATTGCCCCGCCGCGCCGTATCCTGGAAATGGGAGTTGCCGGCGTCGATGATCAGATCGCCTGACTCCAGGTGTGGCTGCAAGGAGTTAAGCATTTCATCCACGGGCGAGCCAGCCGGCACCAAGAGCAGGACCTGCCGCGGCCGTTTGAGGAGGCCAACGAACTCCGCCAAAGTGAAAGCGCCGACTACCGCGCGGCCAGCCGCGGCTACCAGAAATTCCCTCGTCTTGTCGGGAGTCCGATTGTATACCGCCACCGTAAAACCATGGTCAGCGATATTCAACGCCAGGTTGCGGCCCATGGTCCCCAGTCCGATCAGGCCGATCTCAGCGGCTGGCGCAGTTGTCATAATCATCCCTCACTCTCCCTGGTCAGCTCCTTGTCCTGAATTTCCACGGTTTGCCGCTCAATGCACCCTTAACTTAAGCATCTCCGCCGCCAGCTCAACCGGTCATGCCGAGAAAATACCGACAAGCGCCCCGGGCCAGCGGGCCATAGGTAACCGGAGGATGCGCCAGCAACCAGGCGGACACCTTGACAAAAACAGCGCCAGGCTTCACAATGAGCGGTATGTCCGATCAGCTACTCTCTCAGACTGGCCACCGCGTGGAACGCATGTTTTCCAGCATTGTGCCGTGGTATGATTTCCTCAACCGCAGCCTCAGCTTGGGCCAGGACATCATCTGGCGTCGGGAGCTGGTGGCTGGCCTGCGGCTGCCACCCGAACCCTTGGTTTTGGACCTGGCTGCAGGGACTCTGGATGTGGCCCTGGAACTCGTCCGGCAATTTCCCCGGGCTCATATTGTGGCAGGCGATTTCAGCCTGCCCATGCTGCAGCGGGGTCAGGAAAAGTTAGCCCGCCGTCGGGAAAGCCGCATCTGTCCGGTGGTCGCTGATGCCTATGCTCTGCCTTTCCCGCCCCAGACCTTTGACGCCTTGACCATCGCCTTCGGAGTCCGCAACCTGCCGGATCATGCCGCGGCTTTGCAGGAGATGCACCGGGTCCTCAAACCCGGGGGGATGGTGGCTATACTGGAGTTTGTCCCGCCGACGGGGGCCGGTCTCATCAAAGTCTATGAACTCTATTTAACTCGCCTCTTACCCCTCATCGGACGCCTTTTGTCCCGGCACGCTTTTGCCTATAGTTACCTGGCCGAATCCATCTTACACTTCCCGCCTGCCCCGGCCTTTGCCCAGCGCCTGGGCGTTGCCGGTTTCCAAGAGGTCAGCTGGCGGTGCCTAACC
>CAZARS010000010.1:34976-38456 GCA_964487625.1 uncultured Desulfobacca sp. | reverse complement strand
TTACGGTACCAGGAGCCTCATATGAAGGCTGAGGCGGGAGCGTCCTCCATTCCCAAGACTTTGGTGGGTAGCCACGGCCTGCCAGCGGTGCCGACTCATAGCAAGTTACACCCAACGGGTTATTTCACCGTGCGTTCCGCTCCCTGCAGGCGGAAAGTGGGGCCTAAGGACTGTCCTGAGGGACACTACTTAATCTTTATCCGGAAAGACCAAATGTTGAGAATGGTTCGATTGTAGGGGCTGGATAACCCAGCCCCCACATCGGCTTCTGGCGCCGCTTCGCCACCGCGATTCCTGACCCGTGACCTCGGGTGGTGAACCGGCGGTCGCGGTGCATGTTGTCAGATGGGCCGCGGCGGCTCTTTTTTGGCCTCCAAGAGGGCCTTGAAGTGGTCGCGTTCTTTCTTCGCCTGAAACAGTTCCGCCTCCAGAGCAGCCCGTTCCGGCGTCACCTGGGTGCCCAGGGCGGCCAATTTCTTCTCTATCTCTTGGACTTTTCTCTCACACCGATACAATTCGGCAGCCAAATAACGAATTGACATGGCCGGTCCTCTTATCTTGGGAAAGTGGCCGGAATTTCTTCCTGTGGCGACCTCGGGGTCAACACTGCCAGGAGCTTATCCCATAGCTCCCGCCGTCCTTCGTGGGTCAGGGCGGAAAACCAGAGGGGCGCAGTAACCCCTGCGGAAGTTAAGCAGGCCGTGATCTTTTGCATCTGCCGGTGCCGTTCCCCCTGGGTCAGTTTATCTGCTTTGGTGAGCACCAGGATCGGTTGGCGCTGCCAATTCCGAAGGTTGGCCAGGATAGCCAACTCCTCTGGGCCAGGCAGGCGGCGGCTATCCAGCAAAAAGACCACGGCCCGCAGGCTGGCCCGCTCTGCCAGATAAACATCAATGAGACGCAGCCAACGTTCCTTTACCGGCACTGGCACCTGGGCATATCCATACCCCGGCAGATCCACAAAATACCACGCTTCATTTATGAGAAAATAATTTATAGCCTGGGTACAGCCAGGTCGGGAGCTGGTGCGCACCAGGTTCTTGCGGTGTAACAAGGTGTTGATTAACGAGGATTTGCCCACATTGGAACGGCCCCAAAAGGCGATCTCGGGTAACGGCCGGGTCGGAAAATCCACCGGGCGCACCGCGCTCAAAAGAAAACGGGCTGTCTGAATTTTCGGGATGGCCATAAAGCTCACACTATACTGTAACTTTCATTGAGTTAACAGTTTGAATAGTATACCATATAAAACGGCAGCGGTCACTGCCTGGCCTGTTGCCCCAGTGCCGTCTTGTGGCCAGCCGACAGCTCAGAGAATTGGCCTGAGACTGCGCGCAAGCAAAAGGCAATAATAAATAACATTTTGAAATAATTTATTATTCCTCTCTTTCCAACCCTCTCCCGGTATGGCCAGGAGAGAGAACTGAGGACTTTCCGGATATGGACAATAAAATAAAGGTGATAGAGAAGCTGGCTTGAACCGTGGGTTCGGCCTTAAAAACCTTTTCCCAGGGAGGAAAGCATGTTGCTGAGTTTGTGGTGGCGGCTCCTGTTGGTGGTAGGGTGTATCATTTGCCTAGGCGGTATCCTACCCGCCTACGCTCAGAGTGAAGGCTCCCCCCAGGCTATGCTCCAGAAGGCGCTGGCAGCTTTGCAGCGGGCGGAACAGCTGGTCGCCGATGATCCTGAGGGGGCCCTGGCAGCCGCCAAAGAGTCCCGGCAGACCTTTAGTGAACTGCAGAAAGCCACGGCGGCCAAGTTATCGGAGAGAGTCCTAACCGAGGGCCAGATAGAAAAAGAGAAAGTGCAGCTGCAGCTGGCCGAGGATATGTATAAAAAGGGTGAATTGTTTCAGAAGGCGGCCCAAGAAAAAATCGCCCGTTCCAAGGAGTTGCGGGAGCAGGGGGATGAGGCTGCGGCGCTGAACTTAGAAGGCGTTGCCCAGATCGAGGGACGTTTAGCCCTGCAGAATTATGTCAGATCCATGATCTATGGGCTGAAAAATCAACAGCTCCTTTTTGAAGATTTATTAAAAAATAGCAAATAAAGACCCGATACAGTCCGCCCTCACGGCCTGAGCCAGGCCCTGCTGCCGCTCCACGAGCGGTTGCGGGAAGCAGGGTGGCGGCGGTCCGGAAATCTGGCAAGCATGGCAGCTGGCCCTTTTGTGCTCTGTCTCAACCCTTGGGTGTATGATTTTGCCGCCCATGATTTTTTTGCTCGGCCATTGGGGCTCCTGCAGGTGGCGGCGGCCCTGCGGAGTCAGGGATTCCGAGTGGCCCTCTTGGATTGTGCCAGTCGACCACCCGGGCCCCAAAGCCCGAAGGGCCGTTGGCCCAAGGAGATTCTCCCAACCCCACGGCCACTGGCGGGAGTGCCGCGGCGGTATGGGCGCTATGGCCTCAGTCCTGCCCAGGTCAGGCAGGCCCTGACGGCCTTGCCGGAGCCCCCGGCCGCGATTCTGGTAACTTCCCTTATGACCTACTGGTATCCAGGAGTCCAGGATACAATTGCCCTGGCACGAGAACAGTTTCCCACTACCCCAGTGATCCTGGGGGGGATTTATGCTACCCTGTTGCCGGAGCATGCCCGCACCCACAGCGGCGCTGATTATGTCCTCCCCGGCTCCGAGATTGACCCTCTCAGGGCTCTCCTGGCGGAACTGACCGGTTTTACGGGTGAGGCCAACACTCGACCAGAGGATTTTTGTCCCTACCCGGCCTGGGATCTTTTGTTGGACAAGCGCCTCCTGCCGCTCTTGACCTCCAAAGGCTGCCCTTTCCACTGTGATTACTGTGCTTCCCGGTTGCTCCAGCCTCGGTTAGAGCGACGGCAGCCGGAGGAGGTTTTTGCCGAGCTGCAGTATTGGCACCAACGTTTCGGAGTCCGGGAGGCAGCCTTCTATGATGATGCCCTCCTGGTGGCGGCAGAGGAGCATCTTTTGCCTTTGCTGGAGCGAGTGGTAGCCGCGGGTCTGCCGTTCCGTTTCCACACTCCCAATGCCCTGCATCTGGGGCTCATCACTTCTGAAGTGGCCCGTTGGCTGCGCCGGGCCAATTTTGCGACCATTCGCCTGGGGTTGGAGACGGCGGCAGTTGGTCCGGCCCGCCGGGATCAGAAGGTCCAGGCGGGGGATCTGGAGCGGGCTGTGGCCAACTTGCGGGCCGCCGGGTTTCAGCCCCAAGAAATCGGCGTCTATCTGCTTATGGGGCTGCCCCAGCAGGAGGACGGGGAGGTGGCAGAGGCCATTGCTCTCGTCCGGCGTCTCGGCGCGACGCCGGTGCTGGCCCAATACTCGCCCATTCCCGGCACCGCGCTCTGGCCCGAGGCTGTGCGCAGTTCCCGTTATGATCTGGAGACTGATCCCCTGTTTCAGAACAATTCCATCTTCCCCTGTTGGCCGGAGTTTTCCTGGGAGCGGTATACCCGCCTGAAAAACCTGGCCGCAGGGCGGGCCTAACCTCCAGGAGGCCAGGCATG
>CAZARS010000010.1:18015-34960 GCA_964487625.1 uncultured Desulfobacca sp. | reverse complement strand
CGCGGTCCCCAGAAAGGGGTTTATTGGCGTAAAGCCAGGGCGGCGGCAGCCCGGTATGCTGCGGAGGGAACGTCCTCCCGCTTTTCGGCGGCCGAGGTGGTGGGCCGGTATGCCTTGGCACTAGCCCCCTTGGACTGGTTAGGTATGGTGCCTACGGCATCGTTGCCAGAGGTGGCACAGCTGGCAGCCGCATTGGGCAGATTTTATGAGACCTGGGAAACCCAAGGGTTCCTGGCCGCTCTGGAGTGTTGCGGGGTGCCGAGTCAGACAGGTCTGACCTGGGCGACCCTCCTGCCGACGCTTCTGGAGGCCATGGCCGGTCCAGGCGCCACCTTGGCTGAGGCGGTGGCCCGCGCTGCCCTGCTGGATCATTTTACCGCTATGGGTTTCCTGGCAGATTTGACCGTGCCTGTGTCAGAATCCCCAGGGACGCCGCCTTTGCCAGCCAGTGATGGAGTCTGGCATTTTCTTGCCTTGGCTCTGTATCGCTCCGCCATCGCCGATCTGGGCGAGACCCTGGAGTTCTGGGCCCCCACTTTGGCCGCAGGCGCACAGCGGCTGGAGGCCATTAAAGCCCACCTGCTGGCCCAGCTCAACCTGCTGATCCCCCTGGGCGGGGAGGGGAAGTCTTGGGAAAGCCAGACAGAGACTTGGCTCCAGTCCTTCCTCATCCTGCTGGGAAATTATCATGGCCGTTAGGGTCTTGATCAATACGGGGCCAGCACCGTCCCCTTCGGAGTGGGAACAGTATGATCATGTGGTGGGGCTGAGCCCCAGCGAGCTAACGGCCCAGGTCCATCACAACTTAGACCTCTTAGGCCGCGGTCGCCGCCCCTTGCCGCAGCCTGTGCTGACCTTGCTGGTGGCGAGTCTGGGGGTCTGGGTGGCAGATAAACTGGTGCCTCGCCATGAGGCAACCGATGCCTGGACCAGGCACCTGATGCTCACCTGCCCGGCACCCACTGGGCAGCAGCCCCTGGCAAAGTTAGCCAGCCTCTTGGATTTTCTCACCGGAGACAAGTGGCTGCTGAATGCTCGCCAGGTCCCGGCTTGGCTGCCCATGATTCTGCGGCCTGACCCTGACTGGCAACCGGATTGCGTCTGCCTCTTCTCCGGTGGCCTCGATTCCCTGGTGGGGGCCATTGATCTGCTGGAGACTGGCCGGCGGGTGCTTTTGGTCAGCCATTATGATTATGGCCAACTGGCCGGAACCCAGAAGTCCCTTGCCGACGCTTTAAGGCAGGCCTATGGGCCAGAGCGGGTCAGGCGCTGGGGGTTTCGGATCCAGTTTGAGGCGCCGGAACTGAGCCTCAGGAGCCGTTCACTCCTTTTTATCTCATTGGGTATTGCTGCCGCCTCGGTGTGGGAGGAGCCGATGCCGGTCTTTATGCCGGAAAACGGCTGGATCAGTCTCAACCCACCCCTTACCGGCAACCGATTGGGTAGCTACAGCACCCGCACCACCCACCCCTATTTCTTGCATGGC
This sequence comes from uncultured Desulfobacca sp., assembly GCA_964487625.1. Taxonomy (GTDB): domain Bacteria; phylum Desulfobacterota; class Desulfobaccia; order Desulfobaccales; family Desulfobaccaceae; genus Desulfobacca. The sequence goes on along the minus strand of CAZARS010000010.1, from coordinate 33,474 downwards.
CTGCGGCAGTGGCTGGCCGGGGTAGGCATAACCATCCCTCTGGAAACCCCCTATCAATTTTTCACCAAAGGTGAGATGCTGGCCCAGTGCCGCCGGTCAGCTCTCCTCAAGGAATTAGCGCCCCACACCATATCGTGCGCTCACCCCGTGGCCTCCCGTTGGACCAAGGGGCGCCACGGCAACTGTGGCTATTGCTACCCCTGCCTCATCCGCCGGGCGGCCCTCAAGGCCATGGGTTGGGATGAGGAGGAACATTATTCAGTGAATATTCAACAGGATCGGGAAATTTGGAAGAGCCGGACCCGGGGTCGGGACTTGCGCAGCATACTTTATCTCTTGCAAAGTTGGGGGGCTGATCCCAACCCTTACCGGCTCCTCTGGCAGACTGGGCCCCTTCCGGGCACAGGGGAAGAACAGCAGCAGTTGGCCGCGCTGGTGTGCCGTGGGGTGTTGGAAATCAGTGAGTGGTGTGAGCCTTTAAAGAGTAAGTTCGATTTGTAATGGTATCTCTTCCCCTGTCCCTCGTAACCGGCGACGTTTCTGCGTAAGGTTAATGGCGCCTTCGTGTCTCTTATATTCGTCTCATTTTGTCATCTTGAGGGAGCGTAGCGACCGAAAAATCTCAGGTCCTGCGGGGCGCTCAGAATGACAAGAGAAAAGAAGCTATTGGGGGAAGGCTTTTGGGGCTTGCGGCGTCCTTTTGCAAGCTCTGCCAGAAGCCTGCCGGACACTTATGTTCCCCTGGGGTAATGTTGGCCGTGCTCGAAATTCCTTTGCCGTCAGGGTCTTCGGGAAAGACCCCGGCGGGTGGATCAGGAGAACTTATTTTTGAGAATTACCACTAGATTGAAACCGTGCTTGCTCTGACTCGTAGCCCCGGTCTGGCGGCAGGTCCGCCGCTTGGGCCGCCTGGGTCGCCAAGTCGTCGCAGCGTTCGTTGTCGGGATGGCCATCGTGGCCCCGCAGCCAATGGAAATGCACCTGATGGATACGGCACAGCCGGAGTAGCTCCTCCCAGAGGTCAGGATTCTTGGCCGGCTCGTTTTTAGTCCGCCTCCAGCCCTGGGCTTGCCACCGGCGGGCCCAACCCTTAGTCATGGCATTAACCAGATATTGGGAATCACTATATAAATCCACTTCACAGGGGATCTTCAGGGCCCGCAGGGCCGCGATGGCGGCCATGATCTCCATACGATTATTCGTAGTGAGGCGGAAGCCGCCGGCAATCTCCTTGCGATGCTTCCCAGAGAGCAGGATGGCGGCATAGCCACCCGGGCCGGGATTGCCCAGACAGGCGCCGTCAGTGTAGATGGTGACCTTTTGCCGGGGCTTGCCAGGCGAAGAAGCGGAAAAGAGTCTTAGAGCCATGATAAAAGATGATCACGTCATCCCAACTGCTTTGGGCTGCGCTGTTGCGGCGAGGGTATCTTGCCGCAAGCCGGAGCTCAGAGAGTATGGCCAGCTCATACTCGAGAATACATCAGCACAGTTAGCCGCCCGGGCAAAAGCAAATCGTGTCAAAGCGGGGAGCTTACCCTACCTGCTGAGGGGCAAAGGAAAAATTACCTTGAGAGACGGCTCGGGGCCTCCGTCCCAAGGCCTTAGCAGGTGTTTTGGCCCCTTACTTCGTCCCAAACCCCGTCAGCCTCGCCATCACGCTCGGGAAGTACTCTTTCTTGGTGTGGGGCAGGAAGAGGGCGGCCATGTAGTGATCCATAAAGCTGGGGGTTTCGGAGAGCTCGAAGTTGGTCATCATCTGGGCCACCCGGCGTTCCTCCTCCAACATATCTCGGGAAAAGGCCACCATGGTGGCGCCTAAGAGGGAGCCGTTCCCTACGTAAGTGAACTTGTCCAGGGGCAGGTCAGGCAGCAGGCCGATGGTAATGGCGTTCTCAATATTAATGAAACTGCCGAAGGCCCCGGCCAAAATGATCTGCTCCAGGTCCAGGATGGAGAGGCCGACGCTTTCCAGGAGGGTGATATAGCCGGCATACATAGCCCCCTTGGCCCGCATGAGGTTGTCGATATCCACCTCACTTAAGACAATATCCTGGTTAATCTGGGTGTTGGGGGCAAAGGCCAGGACATATTCCCGGCCGCTCTCTCCCTGACGGAGGTGGGGGATATCCAAGTCATCCCGGAACTTGCCCTTGGGATCAATGAAGCCGATTTCCATCAGGGCCGCCAAGATATTGATGAGCCCGGAACCACAAATTCCTTTGGGTTTGGCCATACCGATGGTCAGGAGCATGGGTTCACCGGTTTCCGGGTTGATGCTGATGTCTTCAATGGCCCCCCGGGTGGCCCGCATGCCGAACCGGATGCCGCCTCCTTCAAAGGCCGGGCCCGCCGAGCAGGCGGCACAAGCCATCCAGTCTTTGTTGCCCACGACAATCTCACCGTTGGTGCCGATATCAATATAGAGGGTCAGCTTGTTCTCCTGATACATGCCGGAGCCCAGGACGCCGGAGACGATGTCGCCGCCCACATAGCTGGAGACGGAGCTGAGACAATAGACATATACATGGTCGGCTACGGCCAGGCCCAGGTCCCGGGCCCGTACCGGCGGCACCGAGCAGAGGGTCGGGACATACGGCGCCAGGCGGATGTATTTGGGATCGACGCCCAGGAAGAGATGGGTCATGGTGGTGTTGGCCGCCAGGGTCAGATGGGAGATATCGTCAGTGCTCAGCTGGCACTTTTTCAAGAGGGCCTGGATCACCGAATTGATGGTGGCCACCACCACTTCCTGCAGACGCTGCAGACCGCCAGGCTTGCCGGCATAAATGATCCGACTGATGACATCTTCGCCATAGCTGATCTGGGCGTTGTATTCTCCTAAGGACTCGATGATGGTGCCGTTCACCAGGTCCAGGACCTGACCCCACACAGTGGTGGTGCCGATGTCGATGGCAATGGCATAATGGCGGCCCGTGGTGTCGCCAGGCTCGACCCGCACCAGACGGGGTTTGCGGGAACGGCGTTGGGCAAAATCCAGGGTAACTGTGACTTCAAAATTCTGCTGGCGCAGGGCTGCCGCCAGGGTCTTGGTCAGGGCAAAATCCACGGTAATATTGTCCAGCCGGTATTGCTTTTTTAGCCCCTCCCGGAGGCGGCGGAGGTCGCACATGTTGTCGCTGAGACTGGGCGGGGGCAAGGCCAGGAATTTCTTCTGGAAGGCTGGATCATAACGGCCTGTCTCCTTCAGTTCGGCCACATCAAAGGGCATGGGCCGCAGCTTGGCAGCCGGTGGCTTCTGCCGCATAAGCCGCTTCTCAAAGAGCGACTCCGGCGGGATGCGTACCACCACATCGGAGAGCACCTGGGATTGACAGGCCAAGCGGAACCCCAGGTTCCACTCCTCCGTGCTCTGACTGGCCCCCCGTTGGCTGGCGAGTTCACCGCTTTCCAGGATAATCTTACACTTGCCGCAGACTCCCTCACCCCCACAGGAAGCATTAATATGGACTCCAGCTTCCATGGCGGCAGCCAGCAAGTTGCTGCCTTCCTCAACCTCAATCGCCACATCATAGGGCAGAAATCGCACCGTCTTTTTCACGTGTCACACCGTCTGGCAAATGTGCCGCAGCAAGCCCCGGCCAAATGCATTCTACCACAATTACCCTGCCAGGGAAACCTCTTGCCGAGAAAGGTTGCCACAATTGACAAGAATTGCCACTATCCTTATCTTCTATACAAAATAATTACCAAAAGAATTGCCGCACGATTTATCAGGGGAGGCTGCCATGGAACTTTATGTCCCGACCCAGCAATTGGCCCACGTGACCGAGATCTTGCAGAACGAACAAGTCGTTTTCAGGGTCACCGACCAGAAGTTCACCCTTACCTTGGCTGGCAAAGAGGCGTATGAGGTTACGGCGGTGCAGGCCGAGCTTTTGGAAACCGATGTGCCGACGATCCTGGACGAGAGTCCTCCCAAGAACACCCGGGCTTTCCGCCTGCCCTCCGGCCGCCGTTTCATTATCACCGATTTGGATGGAAATTATGAGCGGACGGTTGAGGTGCCGCCGGGCTGGGAGCGGTAACGTACTGAAGTCGGTTCGGTGTTAACTTCGTTTTTCCAAACGTACCACGCATTCGATATGCGGTGTATGGGGGAATAAATCGACGGGTCTAACCTCAGTAACGGTATAGCGGGCTTGCAGGAGGGCCAAATCCCGTGCCAGGGTGGCGGGATGGCACGAGACCGCAATGATCCTGGAGGGGGCTAGCTCCAGGAGGGCCTGGATGACCTGGGGATGCATGCCGGCCCGGGGCGGGTCGGTGACCACCACCTCAGGCCGGGCATAATGGGGTGACTGCATGGTGTGGCGCAGGCAATCCTTGAGGTCGCCAGCCAGGAACTGGCAATTGTCTATGCCATTGAGGCGAGCGTTGGTATAAGCGTCCTGGATCGCGGCCTCCACCAGCTCAAAGCCCACCACGCGTCTTGCCCCCTCAGCCAACGTTAGGGCGATGCTCCCCGTACCGCAATATAAATCCCAGAGGGTTTCCCGACCTGTTAAGCCCGCCAACTCTTCCACGGCGTGGTACAGGACCTCTGTAGCCGACGTGTTGGTCTGAAAAAAGGAAGCCGGGGAGATGCGGTAGCGCCGGCCACATAATTCTTCCGTCAGATAACCTGACCCCCATATAATGCGGCCAGAATCGGCTTGGGCCACTTGGGCCTTCTTGTCGCTGAGGGCATGCACCATGGTGGTGAGTCCCGGGAAGTCCTGGCGGAGGGTGGCGGCCAAGGCATCCACCACCTTGAGGTCACCTTGGGATGTGGTGATGAGCCAGAGGAGCTGTTCGCCGGTCCGTTTGCCTTCCCTCAAGACAACGAAACGCCAGAACCCCCGGTGTTGTCGGGTATCATAGGCGGGCAAGCCACTTTGGCGGGCAAACTGCCGGATTGTCGCCAAGAGGGGGCCGGTCTGGGGCGACTGCAGGAAACACGCCTCCACGTCAAAGATCCGGTGGAAGGAGCCGGGGACATGCAAACCCAACGCTGCCCCCATTTCTGCGGGACTGCCCGCAGCCGTTAACTCGGCGGCTGGCAGCCAGGGTCGGGGAGCAAAGGTAAACTCCATTTTGTTGCGATAAAACCATATCTGGGGGGACGGCCTGGTGGGGGTCACGACTTCGGGGGGCAAACCGGCCAATTGGGCTAAGCACTCCTGCACGTGTTGGCGTTTCCAGGCAAGTTGCACCTCGTAAGCTAGGTCTTGCCAACGGCAGCCGCCACAAAAGCCGAAGTGGGGGCAGCGGGGTGGCACGTAATAGGGCGATTGGGCCAACACCGCCAGCACCTTGGCCTCGGCATACGTCGCCTTTTTTTTGGTAATGCTCACTCTCAGGCGCTGCCCGGGCAGGCCATGGTCCACGAACACCACCAGACCTTCATGGCGTCCCAAGGCTTGGCCGCCGAAGGCCAATTTGTCAATGCACAACTCAAGCTCGTCGCCTTTGCCAGGCGTGTTGATCCCGCGATGAGCCATATCTTAATCTTTTCAAAGGAGTTGCTGGAGGGCGGCAAAACGCGGCACCTTTCAGCACCAATCTCTGACCTTACTCCCCTGTCCGGCTCAAGAGGTCACTGAGCACCGCCAGGAAGGTGCCTTCATCGGCTGGCAGAATGGTGCGGACGTCTAAGAGGAGGCGTTGATGCTCCACCCGGCCGATGATCGGTGGCGTGGTCTCATGGAGGGCCCGGTCCAGCTTGTGGGCTGGCCAAGCCGGGTGGGTGGGACTGATGGCCCAACTGGGCAGCTCCACCTGGGGCAAGGAACCACCTCCGACCCGGGAGATGGTGGGCACCAGGGAAAGGTTAACCTCGGTTGGCAAACGGCGCCGCAGTCGGCGAACCAAGCTTTGGGCCCGACGCTTGACCTCCTCAGCAGGTTGGGTGAGCAGCCGCAGGGTAGGGATGGCCGCCAAGGCTTGGGGCTCGTCCCGATAAAGCCGCAGCGTGGCCTCCAGACCGGCCAAGGTGAGTTTATCCGGCCTGAGGGCCCGGGTCAGGGGGTTGCGCTTGAGTTGGTCTACATAGACTTTATTTCCCACCGCCAGTCCGGCTTGAGGTCCACCCAACAGCTTGTCGCCGCTAAAGAGGACCAGGTCCGCGCCCGTAGCCAAGGCCTCTGTCACGGTAGGCTCTTTGTCCAAGCCATAGCGGCTGAAGTCAATGAAACAGCCGCTCCCCAGGTCCTCCACCACCGGCAGATTATATTTCTGCCCCAGGGCCACTAACTCAGTCAGCGAGATTTCTTTGGTAAAGCCGGTGATGCGGTAATTGCTGGTATGGACCTTCATGAGCATGGCCGTCTCGGGGCCGATGGCATTTTCATAGTCATACAAGTGAGTTTTATTGGTGGCGCCCACCTCCCGAAGGATGGCGCCGCTGGCCCGCATGACGTCGGGCATGCGGAAAGAGCCGCCGATCTCCACTAATTGGCCCCGGGAGACAATCACTTCCTTGCCATACGCCATGGTGTTCAGGGTCAGAAATACGGCGCCGGCATTGTTATTCACCACCAAGGCCGCCTCTGCCCCGGTAATTTCCCGAAGGATCTGCTCCAGATGGCTATGGCGGGAGCCCCGCTGGCCGGCCGCCAAATCATACTCCAAATTGGAATAGTGGCGCGCAACCTTGACAATCTGGTCGATGGCCGCCTCGGCCAAGGGCGACCGCCCCAGGTTGGTATGAATAATGACCCCACTGGCATTAATAAGAGGAATGAGACGGGGCCGCTGGCTCTTAGCCAACTCTCGCTCAATCTCCATGAGCAGCGCGGCCCGATCCAAAGTTGTGGGTAACTCTGGAGAGGGCAGGGCCACTAGACGCCGACGCGTCTGATCCAACACCTGGCGGATTACCTGGGTCAGGACCCGCCGGGGAACCTGGGCACCCAGGGGCAGGCGCAGGAAATGATCAAGAAGTTCATCTACTTTGGGCAACTGCCGGAGCAGGGTGCGATGGGCGTCTTCCATAACAAGTTGCAATTATAGAGGGTCAAGGTTCACAGGTTCTGGGTTATGGTCTAGCAAGATTTCTTGTTAAACTTGCCTGCCTGCTATCCAGGAGGTTGCTGGGAGTTCGTTCTACCTGCGCCCCGCTGCCGGTAATCGCCTCGGCTGCAGGAAAAATCATTTCCTCTTTTGTCTCTCCTCGCTTGCTAAGCCAGGCTGACCTTGAGGACATCCTCCAGGGGAATAGCTCGGTCGATGCGCACCATGATGGTCTCGCCGGGGTGAAACTGTCGTCCAGAGGGGGCAGGCATCTCTGTTTCTAACAGGATATCCGGCAAGAGCAGGCGGTAACGGTTCGGATGTTGTTCCAGGATGAGGGCAGGCATTTTCTGTCCCAACCGTTGCCCCAGATATTTCAACAGCCAATAGCGGATCCGCTTGGTTTTCAAGATGGCGGCCCGTCGCAGAGCCGGCTCCAGGGTAGTGAGTAGCTCCTCCAGGGTCTCCCGTTGGTAGGGCAAAGGTTGGCCACAGAGACCGGCCAGCAGTTGGCGTTGGATAACGATATCCAGGTAGCGCCGGATGGGCGAACTCAGGGTAGTATAGACGGGAAGCCCCAACCCCCAGTGGGGTTGTGGCTCTACTTCCAAGAGCACCCGACTCAGGCGGCGGCGATTCTGCCAGAGGTGCAAGAGGGACTTGCTATTGGTGAGATTCAGTTCTTCCCGGGGGGCGGCCTGGGTGCGGTATAAGGCCGGCAGATGGTTGGCGGCCAAAAAAGAGGCCCCCAGGAAATTCGCCAGGATCATGGCCTCCGAGACAATCTCGTGGCTAGGGGTTTCCGTATCTTCAATTTCCACCCTGACCTCCCCAAAGGGATCGGGGTAGATCATGACTTCGGGGAACTGCAGGTGGACGCCCCCCTGAGCCAGCCGGCGCTGCCGAAGCTGCACGGCCAAGTGATGGAGCACCTGCCAGCGCGCTTCCTGCCGGATGAGCAGGTCCACCTCGAAGTAAGTCAAGCGCTGGTGCACCCGAATGAGACTGGGGGTAATGCGATAGTGGATAATTTCACCCTCGGGGGAAAGATCCACCAGGAAGCTCACAGCTTGGCGAGGTTCTTGGGCCAAGAGGCTGAAAGCCTGCTCCGACAGGGACTCTGGCAACATGGGGATGCGCCGTTCAGGCAGATAAAGGGAGGTTCCCCGTTCCAAGGCCGCCTGATCCAACAAGTCCCCCGGCTCCAGATGGGTGGCCACGTCGGTGATATGAATACCAAGACGCCAGCCCTGGTTGGTCTCTTCCAGACTCAGGGCATCGTCAAAGTCCCGGGTCCGCTCCCCATCGATGGTAAAGGTATCCAAGGCCGTGAGGTCCAGCCGGAAAGGGGCCAAGGGATCAGCCTGTCCAGGGCTCAGGCACAACCGTTGAGCGGCCTCTTGGACTTCTGGGGAAAATTCCTGGGGGGCTTCATAGCGATAAAGATCAAGATTTTCATCCGGGCTGAAAACGCCCAGCTTCAGGAGCAGTCTAAAGGGCACATCTGGTTTGGTGAGTTCCGCCTCCTCCAGGTACTCTTTTCCTATCTCATAATGTTGGCCTTCCGCGCCGAAGACGGCCATATCCCGCAGGATGGTAATAAGGCGTTCCCGCCAGGTCGGGTCGCTGATCTCCTGGCCTTCCCAAGCCGCTTTCAGGAAGGCGGCGGCCGTCTGCCGCTCCTGACGTCGGGCCATCTCCCGGCGATATTGCTCTTTGAGATGCTCCACCACCTCCGGGGGATGAGGCTGCCAATAACTGCCTTTATATTTAAAATAAAAGCGATCCTCAAAGAGCGCCCGCCCCAAGGCAGCACTCTGATCAGGGGTTACCCCATCGCCGAACCAGGAGCGGGCCAACTCGGCCAACGGATAGCTCTGGGCTTCGTTAACCAATAACTCCCAAATCTCTTCCAGGTTAATCTCCCGCTTTAGGGTCTCCCGACGCCGGCCGATGGCCTTGAGCTGTTCCACGAGCTCCAAACGGCTGAGATGCAGGCCTTCGGTCCAAGGCGCCACATGGATGAGGCGCTTCCGGGGGAGATTTAATTCCCGATTCTGTTCGGTGATGACGTGCAGCCGATCACCCCGATCATCTCCCACAAAAGCACAATAGATTTTGCGGTCTTCAAAAAATTCAACTACTTGGGAGTTTGCCATAGAATAATCAGATTTCAATTAATCATATAAATTTATCAACCCTAAGGGAAATGTCAAGATACGGTCTCGGAGCCCAGTGTCTGCCCCACCAGCAGCGCAGCGTTACCGGGGGGCGGCAGCAACCGGGTTGGCAGGTAAGAATTGCACAAAGAGATTAGCCAACTGCGCCCTTTTTCTAACGTTCCTCAAACCCACCACCAGGATGGGGAAGTTACTAGGTTGTGGGATCAAAGCAGTTTGCCAGCGGCTTTTCTATCGTCATAACTGTTGTGCCTCTGACCATGTTGCCATGCTGGCACGTCCCTCAAGCCACTGCTGATTTGAGGAAGTCGGCAATGAGGCCTAAGGCCCGGTCGAGTTCAGATGGGGCCAGCCACTGGACCGTGGGCTCGGCTCGGAACCAGGTGAGTTGGCGTTTGGCATAGCGGCGGGTGTCCCGTTGGAGCTGCGCCACCATATCAGTCCAGGAGAGCTGACCGTCCAGATAGGCCGACACATGCCGATATCCCAGGGATTGGAGGGGCTTAAGATGAGGGGGATAGCGACGCCGCAGATCCTGCACTTCGGCCACCAGGCCTTGGGCTAACATTACCTCCACCCGGGCATCGATGCGAGCATAAAGCTCCTCCCGGGGCCGGTTCAAGGCCAGCATGAGGCTGCGATAAGGGCTGTCCCGGAAGCGATGCTCCTGTTGGTGGACGGAGAGCGGCCGGCCACTGGCCACCACGACTTCGAGAGCCCGTAGGATCCGGGCGGTGTCGTGGGGGTGCAGGCGGGCTGCCGTCACCGGATCCAAGCGGCAGAGCCGCTTGTACAGCACGGCCAGTCCCTGATCTTGTAAGGCTGCCTGCAGCTCCTGCCGCACAGCGGTCTCTTGGACGCCGTCGGCACAGATGCCGTGCAGCAAGACCCGGATGTACAGGCCGGTCCCCCCCACCACCAGGGGAAGTATGCCCCGCTCCTGTAACTCCCCGATGATCTGTCGCCCCCGGCGATAATAATCAGCCGCATCGAAATCTTCGTCGGGGAAGACCACATCCAGGAGGTGGTGCGGCACCAGGGCCCGCTCCTCCCAACTCGGTTTGGCCGTGCCGATGTCCAATTCCCGATACACCTGCAGGGAATCGGCATTAATTATGTGGGCCCCGGTCTCCTGAGCCAGGCGGAGGGCCAAGGCAGTCTTGCCCACGCCTGTGGGGCCGGTGAGGACCACGACGGACCGGGAGATTGCTGAATCTGCAGGATCAGCACCGGGGTTTTGCTTCCCTAACACGCCAGATTTTGCTCAATGGGTCCGAGCTGGCTGAAGCGCAAGGAGAATAACTCGGGCATCTGTGGGTTTGAGGTTATAAACTTGCCGGGCTGACAATCCGCCCCGCCACTGCCGAGGCAGCCGTGACCGCCGGATTGGCCAGATAAACCTTGGAGTCGGGGTGCCCCATACGACCCACAAAATTGCGGTTAGTGGTGGCAATGGCCGTCTCCCCCGGCGCCAGGATCCCCATGTGGCCGCCCAAACAGGGGCCGCAGGTGGGTGGGCTAATCACCGCCCCGGCTTCCAGAAAGATCTCAAAAAGGCCCTCCTGCAAACACTGGCGGTAGATCCAGGGGGTGGCCGGAATAATGATCAACCGCACGCCGGGCGCCACTTTGCGCCCTTTGAGGACCTTGGCAGCCAATCGCATGTCCTCCAGGCGGCCATTGGTGCAGGAGCCGATCACGGCCTGGTCGATGGGGATGTCTCCCACCTGGGAGATGGGGTGGGTGTTCTCAGGCAGGTGGGGAAAGGCCACCTGGGGCTCCAAGTTGCTGACGTCAAATTCCCGCACTCCGGCATAGTCGGCTCCGGGATCACTGGCATAGAAGGTAAAAGGCCGCAGGGCCCGCCCCTGAACGTACTCCCGGGTGACCTCGTCCGGGGCGATGATGCCGTTTTTGGCCCCGGCTTCGATGGCCATGTTGCACATGGCCAGACGATCCGCCATGGGCAGTTGGGCAATCACTTCACCGGTGAATTCCATGGCTTGATATAAGGCCCCGTCTACTCCGATCTGGCCGATGAGGAAAAGGATGAGATCCTTCCCGCCCACCCATTCGGGCAGGGTTCCCCGGAAAATATACAACACTGATTCCGGCACTTTAAACCAACATTCGCCGGTGATCATGGCGGCTGCCAGGTCCGTGGAGCCCACACCCGTGGCAAAAGCCCCCAAACCACCGTAGGTGCAGGTGTGGCTGTCGGCGCCGATCACGAGATCACCCGGGACCACGATACCCTTCTCGGGCAAGAGGGCATGCTCTACCCCCATCTCACCGCCGTCATAGAAATGACGCAGCCCCTGCTCCCGGGCAAACTGCCGCAGCGTCTGGCATTGAATGGCAGAAGGAATGTCCTTATTGGGTGCAAAATGATCGGCCACCAGGACCACCCGTTCCGGGTCGAAAACTTTGGTTGCCCCGGCCCGGCGGAACTCCTTGATGGCAATGGGAGCAGTAATATCATTCCCCAGGGCAATATCCACCTTAGCGTTGATCAACTGGCCCGGCGTGACGGCGTCCAAACCGGCATGGGCCGCCAGGATTTTTTCCGTAATGGTCATGGGATGAGACATAAGGCGTTCCTGCTTGTCGAGAAATAATTGTTTTCTTGCCATTTCCCTAATTTTTTCCCCGCCTGGCGGGGAGAGGGTCTTAGGGACAACCTATTGAATGAACTGAATAAATCCGCAATGCCATCTTGTCCAGGCGGGGGTCAGAAAATTATGGCAAATTAGTCGCGACCTCGAGACAAAGCTGGGCCGGGAGTCGTGTGGCGAGCCAGAACTGTCCGTCCGCCAAAGGGTGGCGAAGTTATGGTCACCTCAAGCCGTTAGTCCACAGGCCATCTTCTCACTCTTCGCCCTTAGCAGCACTGGCCGCTTGAGCATAGCGCAAGCGGTTCAAGCCGTTCAGAAAGGCCCGGGCACTGGCCGTAACGATATCGGGGTCCACCCCCCGGCCGGTGACGATATGGCCGTCTTCCTCCAATTTTACGGTAATCTCCCCCAGGGCATCGGTGCCGCCGGTAATGGAGCTGACAGAAAACTTCAGCAACCGGCACTCGGATTTGGTGAGATGGGTAATGGCCTTGAAGGTGGCATCAATGGGGCCATCACCGAAACTGGAGTAGCGCTCCACTTTACCATCGATCTCCAATTTCACCGTGGCCGTGGGTTTGGCCATGGTGCCGGTTAGGACCACCAATTCCACCAACTTATAATACTCCGGCACGGAGCGCCGCAGCACTTCCATCTCCACCAGGCTTTCCAGGTCTTCGTCAAAGATGTGCTTCTTGCGGTCGGCCAGGTCTTTAAAGCGGACAAAGACCCGATTCAAATCATCGTCTGCCAGCGTGTAGCCCAGATGTTTCAGTTTTTCCCGCAGCGCGTGGCGGCCGGACAGTTTGCCCAGAGGCAGGCTGCTGGCCTTGATGCCGATGGATTGGGGCGTCATGATCTCAAAGGTGCTGGCTTCTTTCAACACCGCATCCTGGTGAATGCCGGATTCGTGGGCAAAGGCATTGGCCCCCACGATGGCTTTATTGGGCTGCACGATCATGCCGGTGAGCTTGCTTACCAACCGGCTGGTGGGATAGATATGCTCCGTTACGATATCGGTGTAAAAGTCAAAGAAGTCTTTGCGGGTGGCCAGGGCCATGACCACCTCCTCCATGGAGGTGTTGCCCGCTCGTTCGCCGATGCCATTGATGGTACACTCCACCTGGAGGGCCCCATTGATGATGGCCGCCAGGGAATTGGCCACTGCCAGGCCCAGATCGTCATGACAATGCACGCTGATGATTGCCTTGTGGATGTTGGGTACATGTTCTATCAGATACTTGATCTTGGCCCCGAATTCCTGGGGCACGGCATAGCCCACGGTGTCTGGGAAATTCACCGTCTTGGCCCCCGCGTCGATCACCGCCTCAAAGACCTTGGCCACATAATCCAGATCGCTGCGGGAGGCGTCCATGGCGGAAAACTCCACATTGGACGTAAACTTGCACGCATATTTAACCGCAGCCACTGCCTCTTCCAGGACCTGTTCCCGGGATTTCTGCATCTGGTATTTCAGATGGATATCCGAGGTGGAGATGAACGTGTGGATGCGGGGATTTTCCGCTTCTTTAATGGCCTCCCAAGCCGCGTCCAGGTCTTCTTTTTTAGCCCGGGCCAGACCAGCGATTTGGGGCCCCCGGATTTCCCGGGCAATGGTCTGCACAGCCAAGAGATCCCCTGGGGACGCATAGGGGAAACCGGCTTCAATCACATCCACATTGAGCATCTGCAGATAACGGGCGATCTGCAGTTTCTCCTGCATATTCAAACTGGCGCCAGGGGACTGTTCCCCGTCGCGCAACGTCGTATCGAAAATAATTACTTTCTTGGGCATCGTTACCTCTCCCTGCTACCTCCGGGCCCATGAGCTAATATTGTACTGCTTCTGGCCGGAGGTCCCACCTTCACCCTCCGCCTCGACGCGACCCGTGTTTGCCGCCGGCATACAGCAATCTCCGGCTCGCCGCATAGTCGCCGCCAACGGTGGGAAAGCTGATCTTTCTGCACAACCTCGGTGGCCGGTTACGGCCAAGCGTCACGCCACCACTCTCCTAAGAGACTTCCGAGGTCTTCGTTTCCAGGCCTTCTGTTGTGGGAATGTGTGGTTCTTTCCTCCTCCGCCAGAGGAGGAGCAGGGTCAGGATCGGGCCGGATAGGACGTAGCTGGCCATGGCCAGACAGCCCATGATCTTGGGCTCGATAGCGATGACTAAAAAGAGCAGCACGGCCGCCACCAAGACGGGGAAGGGCTTCCGCTGGAACAGCTCAAATTTTTTAAAGCTGTAATATTTTACGTTGCTTACCATAAGAAATGACAAGACGTAGATCATGCCCACGATAACGCCATGGCGGGTAGAAGCCCATTCTCCCAGGTCATGGTACATGAGAATGGTCATGGCCACCATGGTGGCGGCTGCCGGAATGGGCAGGCCGTTGAAATAGCGGGGATCGATTTCACCGATCTGCACATTGAAGCGAGCCAGGCGCAAGGCCCCACAAACCACGAAGAGAAAGGCAGCCACCCAGCCGTAGCGACCATAGGGCTGTAGGGCCCAGAAATACACGATCAAGGCCGGCGCCACGCCAAAGGCTACTAAATCGGCCAGAGAGTCGTACTGCACCCCGAAATTAGAGGCACTCTGGGTCATGCGGGCCACCCGCCCGTCCAGGCCATCCAAGACCAAGGAGACGAGCACTGCTAGAGCGGCTACTTCAAAATTGCCATGGATGGCCTCGATGATGGCATAGAAGCCCGCAAAGAGACTCCCTGTGGTGATGAGGTTGGGCAGGATATAGATGCCCCGGAAGCGCTTCTTATCCCTTGGTTTCTTCCTGCGTCTGGTCATGACCTTCTCCCTATTATACTGCTGCCGGCTTTAACTTTTTGACCAACGGTGACCTGTATCTGATATGTCTCAGGGAGATAGAGGTCGACCCGGGACCCGAAACAGATTAATCCGAGGCGCTCCCCAGGAGCCAATTCATCGCCTTCCCGGAGATAGGAGACGATGCGGCGGGCGATAAGGCCTGCAATCTGCACCAGGACGACATCAGCGCCGTCGGCGGTTCTCAGGTGGATGGCTAACTGCTCATTCTGGTCCGACGCCTCGGGCCGATCGGCGGCCAGGTAACGGCCAGGTTGGTAATGCAGCCCTTGTACCTGACCAGCCAGCGGCGCCCGATTGACGTGGACATCAAAAATATTCATAAAGATACTTACTCGCTGAACAGGCCGCTGGAGAAATACTTCTTCCCGCTGCGGTGCCACGGCGATGACCCGACCATCAGCCGGGGCGATGACCGCCGCCGGGTCCGTGGGGATAGGCCGATCCGGATCCCGGAAAAAATAGGCAAAAAATCCCGTCAGGAGCAATCCCAGGATGATTACCGGCCGGCCCAGCCAGAAACCCAGCACCATGATGAGCAGACCGGCCAGGATAAAGCGGTATCCCGGCCCGGCTATCGGGCCTTGGCGCTCTTTCATACCCAACCGGCCCTGAAGGCCAAGGGAGTTGCCGTGGCCATTTATTTCCTCTGCAGCCAGCCCATCATGCTGCGTAGTTTTTTCCCTACTTCTTCAATGGGATGGGCCGCTTCCTGACGACGCAGGGCGTTAAACACCGGCCGTTTGGCCTGATTTTCCAAGATCCATTCCCGGGCAAACTCACCGCTCTGGATTTCGTAGAGGATCT
>CAZARS010000010.1:14461-18000 GCA_964487625.1 uncultured Desulfobacca sp. | reverse complement strand
GCATTTCTTCCCGGGTCTCTTCGGTGATAATGCGTTTACCCCGGGTGTAGTCGCCGAATTCCGCGGTGTCCGACACGGAATAGCGCATATAGCTGAGACCCCCCTGGTAGAACAGGTCGACGATGAGTTTGAGCTCGTGGAGGCATTCAAAATAAGCAATTTCGGGCTGATAGCCAGCCTCCACCAGGGTCTCGAAGCCAGCCTTCACCAACTCGGAAACGCCGCCACAGAGGACGGCCTGTTCTCCGAAGAGATCAGTTTCGGTCTCTTCTTGAAAAGTAGTCTCGATGACGCCCGCCCGGGTGGCGCCGATGCCTTTGGCATAAGCCAGGGCCGTGGCTAAGGCCTGCCCGGAAGCATCCTGATGAATAGCCACCAAGGAGGGCACGCCCGCCCCCTTTTCGTACTCGCTGCGCACCAAGTGGCCGGGGCCTTTGGGGGCTACCATCACCACGTCAATATCGGCATCGGGCACGATCTGCCCGTAGTGGATGTTAAATCCATGGGAAAAGAGGAGGGTCTTGCCCGGTCCCAGGTGTGGTTTTAAGTCGTTTTCATATAGGGTAGCCTGGACATGATCCTGGGTCAAGATCTGGATCACGTGACATTGTTTCGCCACTTCGGCGGCGCTGACCGGGCTGAAGCCAAACTTGAGGGCCAAGTCGTAGTTGGGGGTCTTGGGCACCTCGGAGACCACCACCTCCACGCCGCTGTCCCGGAGATTCAGGGCTTGGGCGTGGCCCTGAGAGCCAAAACCGATGACCCCCACTTTTTTGCCTGCCAAAACATTCAGATCTGCATCCGCATCATAATAAATTTTCATAACTATCTGTCCTTTATCCTAATCTCCGGCCGAGTTTTCAGGAGGCCGCAGTTTTTTTCGTGCTCACGGCCCGGGGTTTTTTCTGCATCCCCTGTTCCAGGGCTTCCAGGCGGGCTTTATAATCGGCCAAGTGGGACCGCAATTCCTCCAGCACCCGCTGCTGGTCTTGCACAATATTTTTCTGATAATCCAGGTTGATTTTTTGGTAACCCAGCTCTCTTTTAATTTCCTGAAAATCCTCTTCTAAGGGAGCCTGTCGGGCCGCCAAGGCATCAAGCCTCGCCTGAATTTCCCGGCGGCTGGCGTCAAAATTACGGTTCATATCCTCCCGGAATTCCAGCCACCGTTGGTTCTGATCACCCCGGAAGTCCTCCACCCGCCTCTCGATATCTTCCCGGAATTCCAGCCAGCGTTGGTTCTGGTCACCCCGGAATTCTTCCAGCCGTTTCTCGATATCCTGCCGAAATTCGGTCAGTCGGATGTTCATGTCGTCCCGGAATTCCGCAAACCGCACATTGATATCCTGGCGCAGGTCATCAAATCGTCTGTCCAAGGCATCCAGCCGGGTGGTAATCACCGCCAGGCTCTGTTTGATCACGGCCAGTTCCGGCAGGATCAGGGCCTTGACGCTATCAAGGATTTTGCCGCCTGCTTCCGTCATGGACCGCCCGGTTGCATGAATGGAAAAATGGGTTTTTGGGGGAGCAACGGCACAGCCTTCGCCCCCCTTTAGCCGGGGGGTTATTCCTTCTTGGCCCGTTGGATGGCCAGGGAACCCGAGCGAACTACTTCCTGGATACCGATGGTCTTCAGAAGACTTAGGACCGCATTTAACTTTTCCGACGTGCCGGTGATTTCCAAGGTATAGGCCGTAGGGCTGACATCCACGACGCGGCAGCGAAAGATATCGGCAATCCGGAGCACTTCGGCCCGCTGCCGATCCTCCGCCTTGACCCGCACCAGGGCCATTTCCCGCTCCACATGATCCGTCGGCGTCAGATCAACGACTTTAATGACGTTGATGAGCTTGCGCAATTGTTTGATGATCTGTTCGATGATCATCTCATTGCCCGACGTTACCAAGGTAATATGGGAAACCTCCGGATCAATGGTGGGGGCCACGCAAAGGCTTTCGATGTTGAAGCCCCGGCCACTGAAGAGACCGGTGACCCGAGAGAGAACGCCTGGCTCATTATCCACCGAAACCGAAATGACGTGTCGCATGGTTCTCCTTCCTCTAGGTCAGAAGCATCTTGTGCATGGGGGCCCCAGCCGGCACCATGGGGAGGACACATTCTTCGGGAGCAACGCGGAAATCCATGAGCACCGGTTTGCGGATGTTGAGGGCTTCCCGGATCACCGGCTCGACTTCCTCAGGCTTTTCAGCCCGCAACCCCACTGCCCCATAGGCCTCGGCCAACTTGACGAAATCCGGCGACACCATGGGAGTGAAACTGTAACGCCGGCCATAAAACAACTGTTGCCATTGCCGGACCATGCCCAGGAAACCGTTGTTCAGGATGGCCACCTTCACCGGCAGGTCATATTCCACTGCGGTGGCCAACTCCTGGATATTCATCTGGATACTGCCATCGCCGGCTATATCGATGACGATGTCATGGGGGCAGGCCACTTGGGCCCCGATGGCAGCAGGGAAGCCATACCCCATGCAGCCTAAGCCACCGGAACTGAGCCACCGGTTGGGCCTCTTGATGGGATAGAATTGCGCGGCCCACATCTGATTCTGCCCCACCTCAGTGCTGATAATGGCCTCACCCTGGGTGATCTCGTAGAGCTTTTCCACGACAAATTGGGGCTTTAACTCACCACTGTTCCGATCATAGGTCAGGGGGTGTTCCTTTTTCCACTGGTCGATCTGGGCCAACCAGGCCTGATGGGCTTGGCTCAATTCCCGGGGCAGGTACTCCGCTGCCAAGGCGTTTAGTTGGCTGAGGGCATCTTGGCAGTCACCCACAATGGGAATATCCACCACCACGTTCTTACTGATGGAGGTGGGGTCAATATCTATATGGATGATTTTGGCGTGGGGGGCAAACTCTTCGATCTTGCCGGTCACCCGGTCGTCAAAACGGGAGCCGACCGCGATGAGGACATCGCAATGGTGCACCGACATATTGGCGTAATAGGTGCCGTGCATGCCCAACATGCCTAACCAGAGGGGATGCGGCGCCGGGAAGCCCCCCAACCCCATGAGGGTTGTGGTCACGGGGATCTGCAGGGCTTCGGCAAACTTGGTCAACTCTTCCGAGGCCTTGGAGAGAATAACGCCGCCCCCGGCATAAATCACCGGCCGCTGGGCCTTCAGGATTAAATCCAACGCCTTTTTAATCTGTTTGGGATTGGCGTGGTAGTTGGGATTATAGCTCTTGATGCGAATCTGCTCCGGGAACTTGGGGATAGTCACTCCCTGAATGACATCTTTGGGCAAATCCACCAACACCGGTCCTGGCCGTCCGGTCCGGGCGATATGAAAGGCCTCATGGATAATGCGAGGCAAGTCTTTGACGTCCTTCACGAGATAATTGTGTTTGGTACAGGGCCGGGTGATACCGACGATATCCACTTCCTGAAAGGCATCGTTGCCGATGAGCGGGGTCGGCACCTGCCCCGTGAATACCACGATGGGGATGGAATCCATATAGGCCGAGGCGATCCCGGAGACCGTGTTGGTGGCCCCGGGGCCAGAGGTCACCAG
>CAZARS010000010.1:9868-14397 GCA_964487625.1 uncultured Desulfobacca sp. | reverse complement strand
TGTTCATGGCGCACCAGGATGTGTTGAATGAATGGGGCCCTGGTCAGTTCATCATAAATATCCAGGACCACCCCGCCGGGAAATCCGAAAATATGTTTGACGCCTTCGCGCTCCAGACATTTTAAAAAGATCTGACTGCCGGTCATCTTCATACTGACTTTTCCTTTGCCCGGTAGCGGGCCAGAATCTGTTCAATCCGATCACGACCTGCCAATTTCAGCTTCTGGATGCGGCGCCGTTCTACAGTTTCATCGGCGGTGAGATAGGGCCGCCGATTGAATTCCT
Organism: uncultured Desulfobacca sp.; assembly: GCA_964487625.1. Taxonomy (GTDB): domain Bacteria; phylum Desulfobacterota; class Desulfobaccia; order Desulfobaccales; family Desulfobaccaceae; genus Desulfobacca. The sequence goes on along the minus strand of CAZARS010000010.1, from coordinate 14,112 downwards.
CCAATTGCCGTTCATATTCCTGATGTTGTTCGATGTGGCGTTTCAACTCGGGATCGTGATCGATCCACCGCGCCACCAATTCCTCATCAGCCTTTTCCATGGTCCCCTCACTGGCAACTCACGTCATTGTATCAAAAAATTGTATGTTAATTTTCTTTAAGGTGCAAGAACTTTTAGCCGCCAGGTTTGCCTTCTGGATCCTTTGTCAGCCCGGCGTAGTTCTTTCGGGCCCAGCCCCGGCAAAATCCAAAGGCCGCCCGACATGGACGGCCCCTGGAGAAATCAACTCGGGCAACAAGCCCATGAGGCACGTGCGGCTAGATACTTCTGGTAAAACCGCTGAACCGATAGAGATCGGACATCAACTCTTCATGCTCTTTCTTCAATTTCTGGTACATCCGAGCATTTTCCAGGGCCAGGGCAGCCTGTTCCGCTAGAGAGGTCATGAAGGTAACTTCTTCTTCAGAGAACTCCCGGGGTTCACTGGTGTAGAGCCGTAGGACGCCGATCACCTTGCCTTTGAGAGTGATGGGAATAGAAATAATGGACCTGATCCCTTCTTCGGCGGCAGCCTGGGGGTATTGGGCTCGGGCATCTGAGGCCACATCATACATGATCACAGTCTTGCCGGTCATGGCCTCGGCGATGGATTTATCCGTCTCCACCGGTCCTTTGGTGACATACCGGTCGCTCAGGCCGAAGTGGGCTACCAGTTCCATCTGCTTGCGTTTCTCGTCCAGGAGCCGGACCGCGGCGGCCTTGACATCTAGGGCTGTGGTGGCGGTTTTGACGAGGAGAGACAAGATCTTCTGGACCTCCAGGGAGGAGTTAATGGCCTTGACTACCTGCTGCAACCCCTTGAGGAATTCCAGTTCCTTGCTTTTAGCCTCATACATCTGGGCGTTGATGATGGCCTGCCCTCCGAGTTCCGCAATGGCGCAGGCAAAATCAATCTCGTCCATGAGAAATTCCCGCGGCTCGGAGGTGAGGAGTCGCATGACGCCAATGACCTTGCCTTTATTGAGAATGGGAATGGCCACGAGGGTGGCAATCCCCTCCTCCTTGGCTTCCTGGGGATACTGGATGCGGGGGTCAGTTGTAGCGTCATAGATGGCTACTGGCCGGCCGCTCAAGGCCTCGGAGATGCTCTTATCCATATCCACTTGGCCCTTGGCCAGATATTTCTCACTCAGGCCTACCGAAGCTACTAGTTCTAAGGTATTGGTCTTGGGGTTGACCAAGCGGATGGTGCAGCCTTTCAGGTTCATGACCTCAGCCATTTTGTTGACGATCAGGTCCAGGACCTCCCGGACCGAGAGCGTGGAGCTGATGGCCTTGCTGATTTCCTGAAAGCTGATGAGGTAGAGTCTTTCTTTGCTGCTCATGGAATCAACTCCTTACACAATAGGTTTCTGCCCAGTGTAACCGCAACGCCCTGATTATGCTACAATACGTCAAAGCCTTCTCGCCACCGATCTGGCCAATCTTGTGGTCTGCTTAAAGGAATTTAAATTTACCAGAATTTCAAAAACTCTTCAACAGATATCGCAGGAATTCTCCTCCTGTCCGGCCAGAGCAGTCCAGAGAAATTTCGGGCTGCTATATCTCTCCCCAAATTTCTGGGATCAAATACCATCCTATCTTCCCCTTGAAGGCGACAAAAATCTCTGCCGTGCCTTATTATTCCGGCGGAGGTCCCTGAGCCCAGGAAGGGATGACTGCGTCCGGGTGGGCATCAATCTGGGGGATGTAGGGCTTAAGGTCCACGACCGGTGAACCATCCCAGGCATCCAAGCCGGTCACTTCCAGCCGGTTCTCTTGGCGCCCCACCAAACGGCACGCCTGCAATCCCACCAGATTGGGGCGCACCGGCGCCCGCGTGGCAAAGACCCCGGTCAGAGGATTGGTCGGCTTGCCGCGGGGGTGAACTTTCAGGATACGGCGCTTTTCCGGAGAATCATTTCCGTGGAACCAATACATGACCCAGAGGTGGGAAAAAGCCTCAATACCCTCTAGAGCCTCTTTAAAGGCTGGATAGACCACAATAAAAATCTTCCCCTGCTGACGTTCCACCTGGCCAATGGGCTCAACGACGAAAGTTGTCTGAGCCGCAGCCTCTTGGCTTGGCCCTGCCACCGGCAGCACTCCCAGGCAGATCCCTATACCGGCCAGGAGCAGGAGTCGGCAACTCCGGCCACAGAGAGTTCGGTAGATCCGGCACACCAGCCTCAGAGATTTCTTATATTGCATAATACCCCCCAAATCTTGCCAATTTTTTAGAATTAACCACTACAGCTGCCGCCGCCAACCAGCACTGCAAATCTTCAAGAAACTTAGTGGCCAGCCGCCCACCCCATGATTTTCCAGCAACCGCTCGGCTATCATCGGGTCAGCAGTTTTCTCTCCGTGGGCCTCGGGAACAACAGCCCGCGCTGGCAGGGGACGGAGTCTCAAGTGTGGGGTTTAGAGTTTTGCCCAATGATCTGGCTCTCCCAGGAGAGCAGCGCTTGTTTATAATCCAGGCCGGGAAGGTAGCCACCCAGGGAGCCATTGCTGGCCACCACGCGGTGGCAGGGAATGACAATAGGCAAAGGATTGGCCCGGAGGGCTCCTCCCACGGCCCGGGCCGCCCGGGGCCGACCGATTGCCCGGGCCAGGCCTTGATAGGTGATGCGCTGACCGAAGGGCACCTGTCGTAAGGCCTCCCAGACCTGGAGTTGAAAGGGAGTACCTTGCAGATCTAAGGTCAGGTGGCGGAAGTCAATGGGTGTGCCGGCAAAATAGGCCTCCAGGGCAGCGGTCACTTCCTGATGCCACTGCCGGACTTGGATCCATAGCGCAGTATCCCGGCAGGCTCCCGGCCAGACCGGCCCTGGTAATTGGGGAGGGGTATGGAAATGGATGGCTTGCAGCCCTCTGGAGGAAAACATTAACCACAGGGGGCCGAGGGGCGTGGCTACCATTTCCTCCCAGATGATGGAATGGCTTGTTTTTTTCACCGTGGCATGAGGCCTCCAGCCTTAAGGCTGTGCTGTTAGGTCAGGGCCCGATGGCGAGCCAGGATGGCAAACCAGAGGTTGTCATCCAAGACCTCCTTCACCTCCAAAGGCAAGGCCTGCAATTGGGTAAGTATCTTATTGACCTCGGTGCCCACCAAACCCGACAGGATGTACCAAGGTTTGTTGAGAAATTCAGGCCTTTCCAAAATTTCTGCCAAGAGGGCGTGATAAATATTTGCCAAGACCAAGTCGGCCGGTTGGGCCAAATGCTCCCGGACATCCCCGCAAATCAGAGTTATCTGCTCCTCCAGGTGGTTGTACCGGGCATTGCGCCGGGCCGTGTCGATGGCCAGGTTATTGTGATCAATAGCCAGCACGTGGGTGGCACCTTTAGCCAGACAGGCCAGGGAGAGGATACCGGTACCCGTGCCCAGGTCCAGGACCCGGGGCAGGACCTCGGTCCGATAGAGGTCATGAATCAGGCGCAGACAAAGCTTCGTGGTGGGGTGAAAACCCGAGCCGAAGGCTACACCGGGATCAAGGCGGATGAGATGATCGCCGGGTTGTGGTTGGGGTTGCTCCCAGATGGGACAGAGATAGAAATCAGCAATGCGAAAGGGGACCAGAGGGTGACCAGCCTCCCAATCCTCATAGTTGATTTCTGTCTCCGAGATGTATCGCCAGGCTTCACGTTCTCCCAGAAGTTCCTTCAAGGTCGTTTCCTTTTTGTCGGTAAAGAAGAGATATGAACAATCACCTTCCCGCCAGCACCCCAGGAAATCCTCGGATTGGTCAGGCCAAGTTAGTTCTCCATGGATTTCATAAATATATAATTTTTTATAAGGGCAGGCCGGCATGGTTATTTCTCCCGCCCTTTAATGTATGGCGGTTGGCCCGGAAACGCAAGGGAAAAGCCTTCTCCCCCGGCCTCGTCTCGCCACTGTGCCAAAGGTTATCCTTTGCGGCGCGTGATTAATCACTCCAGCTGATACAATGGACCGGACAGATGTCAATGGCTTCTTGAATCTTCTCTGGCGGCGCGCCCTCGGGGAACATGACCATGGCCCAGCCCAGGGAGTCATTTAAGACAAACACTTCCGGACAAACTTCCACACAGGCATTGCAACCTATACACGCCTCTTCGTCAATAATCGGTATCTTCGTCATTCCTTTCCTTTATCTCTTGCCCAGTTCGCTCATAACTGGTAATTAGTGTCCAACCGGCAACAAGCTGCACAAGCGTAC
>CAZARS010000010.1:0-9841 GCA_964487625.1 uncultured Desulfobacca sp. | reverse complement strand
CTCGAGCTAAGAGTGGTAAAGAAAAAGCATTTGGAAATTATTAATATTTACCCTTACCCCAAACCGTTACCTGCGTGGTGGGGAGAAGGAGCTGCGGACTTTCCGGATTGAAATTAATTATCTCCCCTTCACCCAACTTTCCTCCGGGGCGGGAGAAGAGAACCGTAATCTTGCCGGATGGTAGCAAATATACATTAGATTACTTGAGGGACGCAACACGATGGATCGCCTCAGTCGCTGGTTCTATATGGGGATGCGTTGGCTGACGGCCCAGACTTTTCAGCGCTATTTTCGCCTGCAGGTAGAGGGGCTAGAACATTGGCCGCAAGGAGAAGCGGCTATTCTCTGCCCCAAACACCAGCGCTGGGAGGATATCCCGGTGGTGGGCCTGACGTTTCCCCAGCCGTTGTATTATGTCGCCAAGGTGGAGCTTTTTCAAAATCTGGCCAGCCGCAAACTCTGCGAGGCCCTGGGGGGCATCCCTTTGGACCGGAGCTGCCCTCAGGCGACGTTGTCGACCTTCCGGGCTCTCCATGGCCTTTTGGCTCGCCGAGACCAACTGGTCCTTTTCCCGGAAGGGACATATGTGCCTGGCGCGGTGGGGCCGGGTAAGCACCGCTTTATTCAATTACTTCTCCGCCTGCAACGGCATCTGTCGGGTCGGCGCCTGCCCTTCTTGCCCATTGGTATCTCGTATCTGCCTGACCCGCCGGGCTATCGCGTCCGGGTCCGGGTCGGCCCGCCCTTATTTGGCGCCGGACCAGAGGCGGCTGCCCAGCTCACTGCGGAAATCATGGGTGCCATCGCCCGCCTGCAGCGCTGAGGCCAAAGTGCAGCCAAAAAGACTGGATCTTTCCCCCGCCCCCCTTCCTCGACACCGCCATCTGGGGGGGTGGGGGTTTGTTGCTTTGTGTTACTGGTTAATCCACCAGTGGTTCGGGTGCTATCTCATGCCAGTTCTAATCATTGTCAGATGGCAACGACTTGAGCCCCAGTCCCGTTTACTTTCTCTCCTTGATCACTACTCCCGGCGGTTGATGAGGGCGGCCATATACCCGGCCCCGAAGCCGTTGTCGATGTTCACCACTGCCACATTGGAAGCGCAGGAGTTGAGCATGCCCAATAAGGCTGCTAGCCCTCCGAAACTGGCGCCATAGCCGATGCTGGTGGGCACGGCAATGACCGGTCGTGGCACCAGTCCGCCAATGACGCTGGGCAGGGCGCCCTCCATGCCAGCCACCACAATAAAGACCGTGGCTTCCAACAATTTCTCGCGGTAGGCCAGCAGCCGGTGCAGGCCAGCCACGCCCACGTCATAAATGGCCTCCACCCGATTCCCCAGGATCTGGGCGGTCAGCCGGGCTTCTTCAGCCACGGGCATATCCGAAGTCCCGGCCGAAATGACCAAAATTAGACCTCGTCCCCGATCCTCAGCCTGATCTAAGCCGAAGGTCAGGACCTGAGCCGTTGGATGATACTGGGCCGCTGGGAAGGCAGCCACCAGCTGCTGGGCTTTTTCTGGGTCTAAGCGGGTGACCAGAATCTGGGGGGCCCGCTGAGTCAGGGCGGTGAGGATAGCCTGAAGCTGTTCGATACTCTTACCTGCCGCAAAAACTACTTCTGGGAATCCCTGCCGCAGATGCCGGTGGTGATCCACGTGGGCAAAACCCAAATTCTCAAAGGGGAGATGCTGAAGCCGGGCCTGGGCTTCGGCGATGCTCAGCCGCCCGGCCTGTACTTCGACCAAAAGTTTGGTCAGGTCGTTGGGATCCATGCCTCTCCTTTTACGGCGTCTCTGTTAAACGGCCATCTGGTTGCACCTGATAGCGCCGACCCTGCCAGATAACGGTATTTCCTAGAAAACTGAGGGCCCAAAGCCCAAAAGATAAAATATCTTTGCCGGGCAGCAAGAGCAACAGCTGCCAGGAGCAGGGGGCCTGCCCCAAGAGCTTGGCTGCTTGCCAGGCTACTAAGGCACGTCCCAGGAAACAACACCCCACCAGCAGACCGGTCCCGCCGGCAAAACCGCTTCCCCACCAAGCCACCAGACTCCAGACCAAAGCAAAGGTAATGCCATAACCCAAAAAGCCGCGGGGGCGACAGACCCGATAGGTCCGAGCCCACCGCAATTGATGAGCCAGGAAGCCTTTAAGGGTCGTCCGGCGTTGCAGGGTGACAACCACCAAGGGCAAGACGCTGACCTGCCAACCGGCCTGGGAAGCCCGCCACCCCAATTGGTAATCATCGGCCAAGTAATCGGCAATGCCTGCCAACCCCCCGATCTGGGTCAAAGTCTCCCGGCGTATGGCCATGACGGCCCCCAGAGCAAAACGCACGCCTTCCAGATAGTGGGCCACAGCTACTGAGGGGATGAAATCGGCGCTGATGGCCAGGGCTTCCAAGGCACTGCCCAAGGTCTTTGGCTGGCCCGCCCGATAGAGACAAGAAGTGACGCCCAAACGGGTGTCCTGCAGGGCTGTGGCTAGCTGCCGGAGTAGGTCCGGCGGGGCTAAGACATCGCTATCCGAGATGACCAAAAGGTCATGGGTCGCCTGCGGGAGCAATTGCTGTAGAGTGCTCACCTTGGGATTGCAGCCCAGGTTCTGGGCGCAATGGATCAACTGCAAATCTTTGTCGGGATAGCGCCGTTGCAGCTCCCGCACTACCGAGACCACCGGATCAGCCGCCTCAGCCACGCCAAACAGAATCTGGAAATTGGGGTAGTCTTGGACTACAAAACTGGTCAAACAAGCCTCAGTATCTTCATCCCGGCCCCGCAAGGGTTTAAGCACCGTGATCCCTGGCAGGGGACCTGGGTGCAGGATCGGCTGCGGCCGACGCAAGAAATACCATAACGCCAGCAGGGCGCCCAGCTGATACAGCAGGGCAAGGAGGGCTAAACAGGCAAAAACCAGGACCATGGGAGTTGACAGTTGGTTTTCATCCGGGAAGTCCTCAGCTCCCTCTCTCCGCCAAGCGGGGAGAAGATTGGGTTGAGGGGGAATTAATGCAAAGAATTATTTATTAATCGCTACTTGCTAAAGGGCGTTCTCAGCCTGTTTTATTCGTTTCAGGATGGACACTCATTAACGCCCGGCCCGGCCGGGGAAGATTTTTAAGTAAGCCAAGCCAAGGTACTCATGAAGCGCTATCTCAAGATTGAGCAAATTTATCCCACCGGGGAAAAAATCCCTGAGGCGATAGCGGTGGGGGGCCCGGAAATCGGCTGGTGCGGGTATGGGGTGCATCCCCAGGCTGGTAAAAATAGCCATGGAGCGGGGTAGGTGGGAAGCTGCAGTCACCAATAAAAAAGGGGCCTGGTGGACGATCTGCTGCACTTCCCGGGCATTGCCATGGGTATCTGGGGAGCTGGATTCGGCCAATACTTTGGCGGCTGGCACTCCCAGCGCCACTGCAAAATTTTTCATCAGGTCGCCTATGGGCATCTCGCTCCCACCCCCCGACATGATCAACATTGGCCGCTCGTCCAGTACTTGGAACAGACGGACTCCTTCGACCACCCGCAGGGCGGTGGACTCATCCAACTGACTGGTCACCGGGAGTTCCTGTAAGCGGCGATAGCCCGCCGAGAGCACCACAATATAGGGAACCTCCGGCGGCTGCAGGAGCGGCGGATACTGGCTTTCCAGAGGGCGCAACAACAATGTGGGCAGCAGGATTGTGGTGCTGGCGTAAAAACAGACCAAGGCCGTGAGCAGCCAGGCCAGACCACGCCGCGGCCCCTGGCTTCTCCAGAGCCGGATCACGCTAAAGGCGAGGAGGAGCAAGATGAGCGTCCCCGGGGCCAGGAGCATGTCAACTATTTTCTTGATACCGAATATCATCAGGTGATGCTATGGTGGCTAAAGATGTCGATGTTGAGGGGGTTGTATCAGGTAGGGCGAAAAAAAGAAAGGGCTTCAAGGCCCTTTTAGAAAAAATTTAATATTTCCAGCCCATCAGGAGCAGGGGACCAACGCCTGGCGTTAACGCGAGAATATCCTCTGACTTTCCGAGCCAGCCGGCGTAGGCGGTTGCTACTCGTCAAGCTGGCAAGCAAGGTTTACAGGGCGTTCGGGTCGCTCGGTTGCAGGCGTTGCATCAGAAAGAGTTGGCGAGTCGCCAGCCGCATTTCCAGTTCCGCGACATGCTCTGGACCGGGATTCTCCACAGCACAGAGTGGATGAAACGTACACCAATGCTGATGGCAGTTCCCAAAACATCGCAGGTAGCAGTCTGGATTGCCCTCTTTCTTTTGCGAACGCCGGATCACGTCCGCGACCGCGATCCGGAAATGGTTCGGGCAAAGCCCGTGACTAAAGCCCTCTTCAGAAGGCTCGGGTTCTCCCCAAACACAATTACATCCAGGGGCAATACATTTGTATAACATAACTCCCCCCTGCAACCCCCCCACAGGGTGCAAAGTAACATTAGTATAATGTATTTTTTGCAAGAGTAAAGTGTTTTTTTGCCTCACCACGAGGGCAGATTTTGGCTCAGGGCTCTCCAGCGTCTCAGAAGAGGCTAATGGCTGGCATCACCCCAAGTTGGGATTTCCTCCCGGAGCTATCCTTGTGGTTGAGTCTTAGCCTATCAAAGCCGACGGTCTCCCTCCAGAACAGATAAGACAGTTGTCCCGGTGGGGCTCGAGGAGCCCAGTGGGCCCTGCTGATCTTAAGTTATCGGGGAAAATTTTCGGCCCCTGGCTTGACGAAGGAGACATTCTGTGCTACATCTCAAAAACATCTATAATTAAACCGATCACGGCGCCCTCAGGGGCTTAATAGGGAAGTGGGGTGCAACTCCCCCGCGGACCCGCCGCTGTAAGCGAGGACAAAGGGCAGCAGGCCACTGGTCAGCCATGACTGGGAAGGCGCCCGGCGGTTGAATCGCAAGCCAGAAGACCTGCCGTGATCATTCACTCCATCGTACCCGGGGGACCGGGGGAGTGAGGCCTCGCGGTAGGGCTTGGAAAACGGCAAGTCCGCATCATGCTCCGGCAGATGCGGCTTTTTTCTTGCCATCGTCCAATAAGGGGATGCGTTATGCACATCATGGAAGGTTTCCTGCCGGTCAGTCACGCCGTTGGTTGGAGTCTGGCCTCTCTGCCGTTCGTCGGCTACGGCCTTCATGTCATCAAGAAAGTCATTCAGGAACGGCCGCACCAGCGCATGTTATTGGGGGTGGCCACCGCTTTTACCTTCGTACTTTCCGCCCTGAAAATGCCCTCGGTAACCGGCAGCTGCTCCCATCCCACGGGCACCGGTTTAGGGGCTATTCTATTCGGCCCGGTGGCCATGGCCCCCATTGGCTTGGTGGTGCTCCTGTTTCAAGCCCTCCTTTTGGCCCATGGTGGTCTGACCACCTTGGGGGCCAATGTCTTTTCCATGGCCATTGTGGGGCCTTTTGCCGCCTATGGTATTTTTCGGCTGGCCACGGGATTGCGCTGCTCTTTTGGCCTGGCAGTTTTTTTAGCCGCGGCGGTGGCCGATCTCCTTACCTACGTGACGACCTCGATCCAACTGGCCTGGGCCTTTCCTGACCCTACCGGCGGCTTCACCGCTTCCTTCATCAAGTTCGCCGGCATCTTTGCCGTTACTCAGATCCCGCTGGCCATCAGTGAAGGGTTGCTCACCGTGGTGGTGGCCAATGCCCTGAAACGTTTCAATCCGCAAGAATTGGCAGAACTGCAGGTCCTCGCCCGTCAGGAGGTGCGGCTATGAAACGGTATCAGAATATCTGGCTCTTGGCAGGCGTTATTATCCTCATGAGCCTGCCGCTGCTTTTGGTGCAGAAACCAGCCCCGGCACCGGACCAAAAAGAAGTGGAAATCTTTACCGGCGCCGATGGCCAGGCCAAAGAGTTGGTGGCCGAAATCCAACCTGATTATAAACCCTGGTTTGAACCTGTCTTGGCTCCTCCCAGCGGCGAGGTGGAATCATTGCTCTTTGCCCTGCAGGCCGCCTTGGGGGCTGGCTTCATCGGCTACTATCTGGGCAGTGCCGTCACCGCCTCCCGGCTCCGGCAGAAGTCATAAATGCTGTTGGAGCAATGGGCCTATCGCAACCGCTGGCGCAGGGTGCATCCCGGGGCCAAGACCTTGGTCACCCTGGCCGCGGTGGCAAGTGCCTTCCTAAGCGGCCAACCCTGGTTTCTCCTGGCCCTGGCGGCCAGTCTGGCCCTCATCACCATCGGAGGGGCCAGAATACCCTGGCGGGTTTATCTGCGAGTCTTCTTTACCCCCCTGTCGTTCCTGCTCGTGGGGACGGCAACGCTGGCCATCTCCCTACAACCGGCTCAGGGGACTTGGCCCTTGGTCCTACGTTTGGAACCGTCCCAATTCCCCCAAGTGGCCCTGGTCAGCGGCCGTTCTTTGGCCTGTCTCAGTGCGTTACTCTTCCTTGCCTTCACCACGCCGCTCACTGAGTGCATGGCCTTATGGCGGCGAGCTCGGGTACCCCAGATTTTGCTGGACCTCATGACTTTGGGTTATCGGACGGTATTTATCTTCTTAGCCACTATTCACGAGATGACCACCGCCCAGCAAGCCCGCTTGGGATATGCCACCCTGAAAGCGGCCCGCCGTTCTTTGGGTAGCATGATTGCGGTTCTGACCCTGCAGGTCTGGCAGCGGGCTGCGGCGCTGGAAATGGCTGTCCTGGCCAGGGCGGGCGAAGGCTCGCTTATCTTTTTGGAGCCGGAGTTTGCCCCCAGCCGGCGAAGCTTCCTGTTGGCGGGCTTGGCCAGCCTCATCATGGTGGGCGGCGCCTGCCTCATCCCAAGCTGACCCATGACCCAGCCGATTCTGGCCCTCCAAGACGTTTCCTTTACCTATCCGGACGGTAGTCCGGGGCTGCACCAATGTTCCTTGACTATCCCCCGGGGGAGTCGCACTGCCATTTTGGGGTGCAATGGCTCCGGCAAGACCACCCTCTGCCTCCATCTTAATGGCCTCTTACGGCCCCAGACCGGCACGGTTTGGTTTAATGGCCACCCCCTGGATTATCGTCGGCAGAGCTTAAAGGCTCTCCGTTCCCAGGTAGGTTTGGTCTTCCAAAATCCCGATAACCAGCTTCTCTCGGCCAGCGTCTGGGAGGATGTCTCCTATGGGCCTATGAATCTAGGTCTGCCGCGGGCCGTTGTCGCCGCGCGGGTGGAGCAAGCCCTGGCAGCAGTCGGCTTGGCCGCAATGGCGGATAAGCCCGTGCACAACCTAAGCTTTGGCCAGAAGAAACGGGTCTGTCTGGCCGGCATCCTGGCCATGCAACCCGAAGTCATCATCTTGGATGAGCCTTTGGCAGGCCTGGATGTGCCCATGCAGCAGGAACTCCAGGCCATTCTCACCGACCTCTGGCAGCAAGGCCGCACCATAGTCCTCTGTAGCCATGACCTGGATTTTGCCTACGAATGGGCTGATCAATGGCAGATCCTGGTAGCCGGTACAGTAGCGGCCACGTTGGCGATGACGCAGATCCCTGGCGCCCTCGCCGAGCTGACTGCCTATGGCCTCGGCACCCCCAAAGTTGCTTTGTTATATCAGGAACTCCTTGTCAGTGGCCTGTTGCCACCCGCCCCGACACCACCCCGCAGCCACACGGAACTGCTGACCCTGCTCAGGACCTCGAGTCAACCAACGAGGCGCGAGGGTCAGAGGGTCAAGAGGCAATAGACCTCCATCCTCTTTCTGCCCCTGATTTTGACGCTTGATTTTTCGCTGAGCACTGACCATTAACAATTGATTACTGCTCAAAGGGCGGCCGCCGTTTCTGCCCATGAGGTGGCTGCTGCCGACTCTGGTGTTGATTCTGGTGCTGTTGCCGGGCCATCTCGGCGTGGCGGCGCTGCTGTTCCTGTTGCTGGCGTATAAGCTCAGCCTGGCGGCGTTGTTGTTCCTGCTGTTGGCGCATAAGCTCGGCTTGACGCCGCTGCTCCTGTTGTTGTTGGAGCACGGCCTGACGCTGTTGTTCCTGTTGTTGCCGAACCAGCTCCAGGTGACGTTGCTGTTGGGCCTGCTGCTGCCGCAGGATATCGGCCTGGCGCCGTTCCTGTTCCTGCCGTCGCAGCTCCCATTGCTGCTCCTGTTGGGCGCGACGTTGCCGGTCAGCTTGCTGTTTGGCCATTTCCGCGGCTCGTAACCGTTCCTGGTCCAGTTGTCCGCGGGGTGGCTCAGTCTGCCGGTTCAGATCGGGGGTGGACGGCAGCCCGCGGCTTGGACGCGCCTGTTCCAGTCGGGGGCGTGGCGGTTCGCCCCGTCGGCGCTCACCATCTGTTGGCGGCAACGACATATTTATCGGCGCTGCCCCCGTGGCTTGCTCTCGGCGATCTGGAGCGATTGTCTGGGAAACCGAGCGCTGTTCCTGACCTTGAGGACTACCAGGTGTGGCCGGACCACGGTCCCTGTCGAGCCGGCGGGTTTCCTGGCCAACGCCGGGGCGGTCGGCGGTCGGCGTGCTTCCCGCCGGAGATGGCGTTGGCGTCATGGCCGACGGCACTGGCAGACCTGCCGCCGGTTTTTGGTCGGCAAGGCGGCGGCGTTCACCCGGTCGTCCTGGGTGTAGTCCTGTCAGCCCCTGGTCGTTGGCTTGGGGCGGGCGACGATGGTCAGATTGGCCCATCGTGGCAGGAGGAGGAGTCGGCGCGGTCTCCGGCGGGCGCGCCTGCTGACGGGGCTGACCAGGCCCAGGGACCTGGTCCAGAGCATGGGGGTGATTTAAAGCCACTCTCCTGGCCGGCGTTGGCTTCCACCACCGCACGGGCTGAGCCTGGTCCCGTTGGGCCACCGGCACCAACTGCCGCCAGGCGGGATGTCGGTCCATCACCTGGCGTGGTGGCAAAACTTGGTGCAGCTGCTCCAAGCGGTGACGCTGGCAGAACCTCTGGACCTCATGATACGGGAGGCGCTTTACCTTGGTAATATAAGTAACCGGCGGCCCCCAATTAAAACAGGCCCGGGGAGCATAGGCCGGAGTCACGTAATTATAGATGTAAATCGTGCGTTCATAAACCACCGGCACCATGTAAGGCACCACGAGAAACCCTGAGCGGGCATAGGAATAACCGGGTGCATAGGGCTCCCCCCACCCCAGGAGAAAATCCATGGCCCGCGTAAAGTTCCAATACGAGGGTGGCAGGGAATTGGCATAGTAATTTCCGATGGAATAACTTCCCCCTGAACTATAATCATCCTGCCATGTCAGATCGTTATTGGCGATATCTGGGGGCGGCACCGGCGCCCAGCCCACGTATTCGTCGTTGGACCGCCAGGTCACGGTATGGGGATACCAGGTGGTGCCAGGCACCCATATCCAGCCGTATTCCGGGCTGTTTTGCCAATTGCCATAATGATACGTGGCCCACCCCCAGGGCTCGTCGGTCTCGAAAACGTAGCCATCTTGGGTCAGGACCCACCGGCCGTTGGTATAGGGCCGCCAGGACCGGTCCACTTGGGTGGGACGCCAGACCAACCCATGGCGTGGGTGCTGCAACCATTCCCCATAGGGTGCCAGGGCTTCTTGGAACAAGGCCACATCGGTGTTAGCAGCCAGGGCCATTGCTGCCCCCCCGACCAGGCATAACAAGCATATAGAACCAAGCAAAAACTGCCGCCGCATGGCAGTAAACCTCCCCATAAAAAATATCCGGCAGGGTATCCGCCGCCCCTCAGCCAGCGGCATTCCGGTAATGATCTCATCTGCAAGTTTCTTGCCAGCAGCAGCGCCGCCCCTCTGCATAAATTGCCACGAAATGGCCAGAGGTTAGCTTGCTCCCCAGATTAGCGAGGGCTGCTCGGACCCGCCTCTCCAGGCGAAATTCTTAAAAAGGCAAAGGGAGCGCCTTTTAC
>CAZARS010000009.1:37701-41870 GCA_964487625.1 uncultured Desulfobacca sp. | reverse complement strand
AGATAGCGCTGCCCCGAGCGATCGCCCGGCATCAGGTTTTCGGGCAGGATCAGGTCGCGCGCGGAGCCCGGCTGGTCATCGGCATAGGTGGCCAATACCGCCAGCTTCTGTGAGGTTAACAGCGACCGCAAGGCGGTGCGCAGGGACGAATCATCCATGCCTACCTCCTGAATTCTGATGCTTGGTTGCTTGCGTTGCCTGAGTCCCTTGGACCATCGCCTTTCTGCCCCTGCCGGTCCAAACCAGGAGACCGCTGCCAAAGGGAAATGGTTCGTGTTCAAGAATGCCGCAGGGGCCCCTCCCCCGGGCCTTTGGTCCGAATTTTTCCCCCCTGCATCAGGGCCATCACGGCAAGGAACGGCGCAGCTCCGCGGCGCGGCGGCGGATGGCGGCCAGCGTCTCCGGCTGCGCCCGTTTAGCGGCCAAGGCCCGGAGCTGATAGGCCAAGCGGACGTTGTTTTTTAACCGCTCAGCGTGGCGATCCAGGAACTCCCAATAGAGCGTGGTGAAGGGGCAGGCCTTGGCACCCAGGCTTTGGGTTGGGTCGAACTCACAATGGACACAAAAATTGCTCATCCGCCTAATATAATTGCCGCTGGCACAGTAGGGTTTGCTCCCCACGATACCACCATCGGCATATTGGCTCATCCCCAGGGTATTGGGCAGGGAAACCCAATCCACGGCGTCCACATACATGGCCAGATGCCAGGCATGAAATTTCTGAGGATGGACGCCGTAGAGGAGAGCAAAGAGGCCCAAGACCATGAGCCGGTGAATGTGGTGGGTATAGCCATGGGCCAGGACCATGGCCATGCTCTCCCGGAAGCAGCGCATGGCGGTATTCCCATTCCAGAAACACCCGGGCAGCTCATCCTGGTGGTCAAAAAAATTCAAGTCCTGGTACGAAGGCATGTGATACCAATACATTCCCCGGATATACTCCCGCCACCCCAAAATCTGACGTACAAAGCCCTCCACGCTGTTAAGGGGGGCTGCCAGCTCCTCATAGGCGGTCACGGCCGCCTCCAAACAGCGCCGGGGCTGGAGAAGTTTCAGGTTGAGCGGCGCCGATAGGCGGGAATGGAAGAGAAACGGCTCCCCCAACCACATGGCATCCTCAAAGGTGCCGAAATACGGCAGGCGCTTGTCGATGAAGTCCTGCAGGAACGTCTCGGCATCGGCGCTGGTGACCGGCAGGACAACCTGGTCCAGGCTGCCGGGATGGTGGGCAAAGCGCTGCCGCACCATGGCAATTACCTCACGGGTCAGGGCATCCGGTGGGAAAGTCCGGGGTGCGGGGATCGGCGGAGGGCCTTGGCGCCCGAAGGTCTGGCGGTTGTCCCGATCGAAATTCCAGCGGCCGCCCAGGGGCTGGCCCCGCTGATCCAAGAGCAGGCCATAACGCCGGCGCAAGCGGCGGTAGAAATGCTCCTGCCGTAGTTGCTGGCTGCCGGCAGCAATGTCTTGAAACTCCTGAACCGAACAGAGAAAATGGCGATCTGGCCTCATTTCCAGCGGGATACCGGCCGCCTTGGCGGTCTCCGTCAGGGCAGTCAGCACCCGGAAATCACCCGGCCGCACCAGCACAAGTTTCTGCGGCCGGAGGCGCCTGAGATCCTGGGCCAGGATTGCGGCCAGGCTCTCCCCCCGATCACGGGCCGGGTCAGGGGTAAGGGCATGATAATGGATGACCTTACCCTGGGCCCGCAGCTCATCTCGGAAATGCCGCATAGCGGCAAAAAAATAGACGAGGCGGAGTTTATGACTCCAGACGTAGGTAGCCTCTTCCTGGACTTCCGCCATCCACACGGCATCCCTGGCCGGATCAAAAGTTGCCAAGGCCTGGGAATGCTGATCCAGTTGATCACCCAGGACAATGATCAGATGGCGCAGAGGCGTCGAGCTTAGGTTTTGGCTGTCAGGCGGCACCAGAGCAACTCATATAAAGCTAAGAGATCTTCGCCGGGGGCCGCGTTCGCCAGGTCTGGCCAAAGAGCGGCGATCTGCTCGCCCCTGATCCCCAACTGTTGGGCCAAGAGGCGGGCTTGATGCCAGGTGGGCAGCCAGACCAGCTGGGCTGCCACCGCCTCCAAGGAACCCAAGATCTGCACAAAATGGCCGAGATTGAGTATGAAGTATATCCGCTGGGGGAACGGCGAGGGCACGGCGATCTGCGCCTCCTGATCCCAGACAAAACAGCCCACGTGGGGTCGCCAGGCCAGCCCCGCCTCCTTCAGGCGGGCTGCCGCTGCACAATGTCGTTGATCAAACGGCAAGGGTGGCAAATCACTTATGGGATCAAAGGGGGTGGGTTTCATCTCCTGACCCTCCGCTTCTGACCTGATCTATCTTGCCTCTTGCTCTCCGAGGCTATCAGGAGTTACCTTCCTTTTCCCGCAGCTTGGCCACGGCCTCTTCTATGGCCTCCACCACTTCCGGGTCAGAAATCTCCTGTTTTAAGGCTGTTAAGCGCTCTAACCAACTGCCCTCCCCCCACTCGCCCAGGAGATAGATCAGATCGCCCTGCACGGCAGGGTCGCTGCGGGGCAGCTCCTCCCAAAGCCTTGCCAGACAAGCTGCCACCACCTCGGGGTGTTTGGCCCCCACGGTCTCCAACGCCACCATAGCCCCCAAGCGGATATTAATCTCCGGATGCCAGAGGAGTGGCAGGAAATTGGGAAACAATCTCCCTTGGGCCAGCATCAGTTCTCCCACCAGTCCGGCCTGACCTTCCTGCATCAACCGCTCCAGGATGCTGGTGGGCATGAGGGCCGGGTCAGCTTTTTCGGCCAAGTCCAGCAGATCGCCCAAGGTAAAGGCCCCGGTCAGCCGGTAGAGTTGGTTAACGATCACGGTGGGCACCGCTTTGATGTCCTGGGCTCGAGCCCTGTCGGCAAACAGGCTGGCATCGATCAGGGTCACAGTGGCAGCCGGAGTCGTAACCGTTAAAGGAATTAACTGCCGCACCATCTGTGGGCAAAAAGGGCACTGGGGAGCCACAAAAATGGTCAGCTCCGGGGCCAGGGGCAGCTTTTGCCACCGTTCCTGCCAGTTAGGGGCCAAGGCTGGGGCTTGACCATTGAGGGCCAGGAGAATTTCCCCGAACAGCTCCAATTTCACGCCCGTGGGCACGGCACAGAACCGCCAACGGTCGCCCAAGAACAAGCCAGGCAGCTCGGTATCAGGAATCTCCTCAATCTTCACCGGCAGCCGGGGCAGCAGCCGCTGCCAGTCTGCCACAAACTCGGCCAGGAGCTGGCTCTCGGGACGTTGGTTCCGTCCGCAGCGAAGCATAATCGGATGGACTAATTTGTCCTGCCAGCTCAATAAAAAGCGCTCATCCGCGCCGGCCAACACCATAACCAAACTCCTTATACAATCCTGCTGCCCGTTTCCCTGAGAGCCCTTAGGAACCCCCCAGAGAAGCAGCAGCACGGTCTGCCTTTAGCCAAGCCCATAGCGACGTCGGCGTCAAGCACTTCCTGGCTCGGCCACACAGAGGGAAACCATGATCTTCTCCCTCCGGCTTTACAGCAGCGCCGCAAAAGTGGTAAAGAATATGTAGGCGTGAAGTGTCTGGTAAAGTATTCCTGAGATAAAGGGAAAAAATTGTCACGGCTGGTGGCTGAAAGACAGCGCAGCCACTTTGACCTGGTTTTTCTTAAATCGAACTGACCCCAGAAAACCGGCCCACAGGGAGCATGGTATGGATGTACAGGAATTTTGTGCCAGTCATTATGGCCTGGAGCACCATGGCATTAAGAACGTCAATTTTGTTTATTGGAATCTCTCCACGCCGCTATTATATGAGGAAATCATCCGGCGGCGGGAAGGCCGGTTGGCCCACCTCGGGCCGTTGGTGGTGCGGACCGGGGAACACACAGGCCGTGCCCCCAAGGATAAATATATTGTCCGGGAGCCTTCCAGTGAAGCCAAAATCTGGTGGGGGCCGGTCAACCAGGCCATGACCGAAGCACAATTTACCGGTTTGTATCATCGCCTCCTGTCCTATTTGGAGGGGAAAGACCTCTTTGTGCAGGATTGCTTTGCCGGGGCCGATCCAGAATACCGGGTCCCCATCCGGGTGGTCAGCGAGACGGCTTGGCACAGCCTTTTTGCCCGTAATATGTTCAAACTGGCCACCCCCGATGAATTACGGCGACACGTGC
>CAZARS010000009.1:2186-37685 GCA_964487625.1 uncultured Desulfobacca sp. | reverse complement strand
TACGGTTATCAATGTTCCCAACTTCCATGCCAATCCAGAAGTGGATCAGACCCGCTCTGTGGTCTGTGTGGTCATCCACTTCGGACAGAAGTTGGTCTTAGTATGCGGCACGGCCTATGCTGGGGAGATCAAAAAATCCATCTTCACTGTCATGAACTACCTCTTGCCCCAGAAAAATATCTTGTCCATGCATTGCGCCGCCAACCAGGGACCGGCCGGCGACGTGGCCATCTTCTTCGGCCTCTCGGGCACGGGCAAGACCTCCCTATCGGCTGATCCTTCCCGCACACTGGTCGGAGATGATGAACACGGCTGGAGCGACAAGGGGATTTTTAATATTGAAGGCGGCTGCTATGCCAAGATCATCCGCCTCAATCCGGCAGCGGAGCCGGATATCTATCAGACCACCCGCCGGTTCGGGACAATTCTGGAGAATGTGGGGTTTGACTCCTCCACGGGAAGGATTGATCTCAATGACGATTCCCTGACGGAAAACACCCGGGCCTCCTACCCCATCAGCCATATCGCCAATGCTACCCGGCAAGGGATCTGCGGTCATCCCCAAAATATCATCTTTCTGACCTGCGACGCCTTTGGCGTGCTGCCGCCGGTAGCCAAATTAACGTCGGCGCAGGCGGTGTATCATTTCCTGTCGGGCTATACCGCCAAAGTGGCCGGAACCGAACGGGGGATCACGGAACCGGTGGCCACCTTCAGCACCTGTTTCGGCGCGCCGTTCATGGCCCTACCGCCCCGGGTCTATGCCCAACTCCTGCAGGAGAAGATTGCCCGCCATAACGTGGCGGTCTGGCTGATTAACACGGGCTGGACCGGCGGGCCCTATGGAGTAGGGCAGCGCTGTAACATCGCCTACACCCGGACCATAGTGCATGCCGCCTTGAGCGGGGCCTTGGCCACGGTGCCGACGGTGGTTGAGCCGTTTTTCGGCCTCCACGTGCCCACCACCTGTCCCAATGTGCCCGCGGAGTTTCTCGATCCCCGCCGAACCTGGACAGATCCAGCCGCGTATGATGCCCAAGCCAAGAAATTGGCAGCCTTGTTCGCGGAAAACTTCGCATCCTTCGAAGACGAAGTAACCCCAGAGGTACGGGCGGCAGGACCGGGAAGATCGTAAGCCCATAACAACAGGGCAAGGGACAACAGCAATATACCTCAGCAAAGCCCCCAGCGTCAGCAAGGGGATAAAAACCTTGGCCGGCCGCCGGGAAGGCCCCAGGGGGAGGCGCGGGCGAAACCCGTCTATGGCCAACGCTTACAAATTTCTTGCTTTTCCTGTGACCCATGGTAATATCTCCGGATAAATAACCTTAATACCTTTCCAACTTACTGACCTTACCGCGGTGCAGGGAGGTGCCAGTTTGTCCAGAGCTGTACAACCACAGGCGGTGCGTCTGAGCTACGCCGATACATACATCAGTGATGAGGTGGAACAGGCGGAAAAAAGGGCCCAAACAGCCCTATTGGCGCTCCAGCATCCTGAAGGCTATTGGTGGGCAGAGCTGGAGGCCAATGTCACCATCACTGCCGAATATATCATGCTGTTGCATTTCTTGGGGTTGGCGACGCCCGGGAAGCTCACCCGCATGGCCAACTACCTGTTGGCCCAGCAATTAGACAACGGCGGCTGGTCCATTTATTTTGGCGATGGCGGTGATCTGAGCACTTCGGTGGAAGCCTATCTTGGACTCAAGTTAGCGGGGCTCAAGGCCGACCACCCGGCCCTGCTACGGGCCCGGCAATTTATCCAGAGCCGGGGGGGGCCGCTGCGCAGCCGGGTCTTTACCAGGATTTTTCTGGCCCTGTTCCAGCAGCTCAGTTGGCGGGGTATTCCCACCATGCCGGTGGAATTCATCCTCCTGCCCACGTGGAGTGGGCTGAGTATTTATGAGCTCTCCAGTTGGTCCCGGGCCACCGTAGTACCTTTGTCGGTGGTCATGGCGGCCCAGCCGGTCTGTCCGTTGCCGCCGGAACAGGGAGTGCGGGAGCTCTTTTTGCCGGGCCAAGACCCCTTCCGGGACCACCGGGTCGCATTCCAGAAGAACGGCCTGAGCTTGGAGAATCTCTTCGTAGGGTTGGATCGGCTCCTGAAGGTCTACCATTCCTATCCCTATCCGCCGCTGCGGCGTTGGGCCTTGGCCGAGGCCGAAAAATGGATCGTCAGCCATCAGGAACCCTCAGGAGATTGGGGTGGGATTCAACCGGCTATGCTCAACTCCATCCTGGCCCTTCACTGCTTGGGATATGACAATGATCATGATATCATCCGGCGGGGGCTCAAGGCGCTGGAGTTTTTCACCCTTTCGGAAGGCAATCAACTCTGGCTGCAATCCTGCATCTCACCGGTATGGGATACGGCCCTGTCAGTGCGGGCCTTGGCCGCTTCAGGATTAAAGGGCGGCCATCCGGCGGTGCAACGGGCCTGTTTATGGCTGTTGGGCCAGCAGATCTTTCAGCGGGGCGATTGGTCCATCAAAAATCCCTACCTGGCTTCCGGCGGCTGGGCTTTTGAATTTCATAATAATTGGTATCCCGATATTGACGATAGTGCCATGGTCCTTATGGCTTTGGCAGAGGGTCTGGCAGACCCCCAGAAGCATCGCACCGCCCTGGACCGAGGGCTGCACTGGTGTCTGGGGATGCAGTCAAAAAATGGTGGGTTTGCGGCTTTTGACACCGACAATACCAAGGCATGGCTGAACGCTATTCCCTTTGCCGATCTCAAGGCCCTCATTGACCCGCCCACTGAGGACGTCACCGGTCGGGTTTTGGAAATGCTGGGGCAATTCGGCTACACCACCAGGCACCCGGCCGTGGCCCGGGCTCTGGCCTTTTTGCGCCGCACCCAGGAACCCGATGGCTGTTGGTATGGTCGGTGGGGCGTGAATTATATTTATGGCACCTGGTCGGTGTTGTGCGGTCTGAAGAGCATCGGCGAGGATATGTCCCAACCCTACATCCGGCGGGCCGTGGCTTGGCTCCTGGCCCACCAGAATGAAGATGGGGGGTGGGGTGAAACCTGCGAGACCTATAAGCGCCCGGAATTGCGGGGACAGGGACCCAGCACAGCCTCCCAGACAGCATGGGCCCTGCTGGGCTTGTTGGCAGCCGGCGAGGTTAACCATCGGGCGGTGGCCCAGGGCATTCATTACTTAGTGCGGACCCAAAATAGCCGGGGACGGTGGGATGAGCCCTACTTTACCGGTACCGGTTTCCCCCAGCATTTCATGATCCGTTATCACCTGTACCGGGACTATTTTCCCCTGATGGCCATCGGGCAGTATCTAACCCTGAAAGGACGCAGCAACGGTGTCTAAGACACTGGTCACCGGCGGCAGTGGTTTTGTGGGCCGGGCTGTGGTCCAGGCCCTGCTGGATCAGGGGCGGGAGGTCCGGGTGCTGGCCCGCCGACGCCAACATCCGGCCCTCAAGGGGCTGGCGGTTGAGGTGGTCCAAGGCGATCTCACCGACTCGGAGTCCCTGGTGGCTGCTCTCCAAGGCTGCGCCGCGTTGTTCCACGTAGCCGCAGATTACCGGTTGTGGGTGCCCGATCCCGCCAGCATGTATGAGGTCAACGTCACCGGTACGCGCAACCTGTTGCGCGCCGCCCTGGCCGCCGGCGTCGAACGGGTCGTCTATACAAGCACGGTGGGGACCCTGGGCAATCCGGGCGACGGCACCCCAGGCACGGAAGATACCCCCGTAACTCTAGCGGATATGGTGGGGCATTATAAGCGGTCCAAGTTTCTGGCAGAACAGGTGGCTTTGGAGTATGCCGCCCGGGGGCTGCCCCTTGTGGTGGTCAACCCCAGCACCCCGGTGGGGCCTTGGGATAGTCGGCCCACCCCCACCGGTCAGATGATTGTGGATTTTCTTAACGGCCGGGTGCCGGCCTATCTGGACTCCGGACTCAATCTGATCCATGTCCGGGATGTGGCGGCTGGGCATGTGCTGGCGGCCGAACGGGGGCGGCAGGGGGAAAAGTATATCCTGGGCCACCAAAATATGACCCTGGCCGAAATCTTTACGGAATTAGCTGATCTTAGTGGCCGGCCGGCCCCCCGTTGGCGCCTGCCTTACTTCCCGATCCTCCTGTTGGCCTATATCAATGAATTCTGGTCCACCTGGATCACCCGGCGGCCGCCCCGCATCCCCCTAACTGCCGTCAAGATGGCCAGGAAAAAGATGTTTTTCGATTCTCAGAAGGCAGTCCGGGAGTTGGGCTTGCCTCAGACGCCGGTCCGGGAAGCCCTGGCCGAAGCCATCGACTGGTTCCGCCGGCACGGCTATGTCAAGGAAAAAAAGTAACGGGGCTGCCCATTAGTGTCCAGCAGGCTTCTTGCAGAGCTTAAAAAAAGACGCCAAAAGCCAAAAAAGCCTTCCACCCATGGCTTCTTTTCTCTTGTCATCCTGAGCGAAGCGAAGGATCTGAGATTTTTCGGTCGCTTCGGTCTCTCAGCATGACAAAATGAGACCAATGTAAGAGATACGCAGCAGCCTTTAACCCACCCTATGCAAAAACGTTGCCGGACATTAATGGGGCTGCCTTTAAACAAATAGAGTAGCAACCCTGAACAAAGAAGGAGGATGGCGTGCGGTTCCCGCCCAGTCTCAGTATGGCGTTAACAGCCTATCTGGTGAAAAAAGGTTTGGCTGGCCAGGAAAAATTTCCTTTGGTGCTCATGCTGGAGCCGACCCATCTTTGCAACTTAAGTTGCTTGGGGTGTGGGCGCATCCAGGAATATCGGGAAAGTCTGGGACAGATGCTCACCCTGGAGGAATGTTTAGGCGCGGTGGCGGAGTGTGGCGCCCCGGTGGTCACCATCACCGGCGGCGAGCCTTTGGTCTACCCCCCGATTTTCGAGCTGGTGACTGAACTGCTGAACAGGCGCAAGCATATTTATTTGTGCACCAACGGTCTGTTATTGGCCAAGGCTTTGCCCCGTCTCAAGCCTTCACCCCGATTAACCTTAAGCCTCCATCTGGACGGTCTGGCGCCGACTCACGACCGCATTATCGGCCGGCCAGGCGGTTTTGCCTTGGTCATGGCCGCCATCAAAGAGGCCAAGGCTCGGGGTTTTCGGGTCTGTACCAACACCAGCATTTACCGGGAGAGCAATCTGGAGGAAATCAGAGCACTATTTCGCCTGTTGACGGCCATGGGCATTGACGGCCTCTTGGTCTCACCGGCCTTTAGCTTCGAAAAGGTGGAGGCCGAGGTTTTCTTGACGCGGGAGGAAATTCAGGAAAAATTCCGTCAACTAACCGGTAATGGCGCCAATTATAAGTTTGCCAATTCGCCGCTGTATTTGCGTTTTCTCCGGGGCGAACGGCAGTATGACTGCTCGCCCTGGGCCAATCCGACCCGCAATCCCCTGGGCTGGCGCTCTCCTTGTTATCAAGTAGCCGATACCCATTATCCCACCTTCGCTGAGTTAATGGAAAAGACGCCGTGGGAGAACTATGGTGTCCATCGTGATCCCCGTTGCCGTCAATGTATGATGCATTCCGGCTTTGAACCAACCATTGTCCGGTCTTTGGGTCGCAATGTCAGGGATCTTTGGGAAATGGTGCGGTGGAATTTCTCTTAGGGCGAGTGGAATACCTATACCATGCATGTGGGTTGCACCTGCGTTAAAATCCTGCTGCTCGGCTCACTCTGCCTTGCCTTGGTCAGCTGCAGCACGACATTCCCTTCTGCCCTCTTGCCGCCGCCCCTGCCCGTCACCCGAGAGCAAACAGGGGTAGAAGCCACCCTGTTTCCTTTGCCGGTGGTGGGCACGGATCCCAACTCAGGCAATGATTACGGCTTCTTGCCGGTGTGGGTCTTTCCCCGGGAAGATCGGGGTATCGGCATGATCTTGGCACCCTCGATCATTGATAACGATTACGCCGGCACCTCCCTGGCCTTTCGGCTCCTGGCCTACCCCAGCAAAGATGTCCATTGGCGGGTTATAGCCGCGCCCTCCACGAAAATATCCAGTTTTTTTGAAGTAACCTATGAGAAAGCGGCGAACCAGGCCCAGGAATGGTTTTATGGGGCTCAGGCCACTTACGATGCTGATATCTTTCCCCGGTTTTATGGTTTTGGCAACGACAGCCTTTCCAGTAATCAGACTAATTATACCTCCCGTACTCGGATGGTGGCCTTGGCGGTGGGCTACCGGTTCAGCCAATCCTGGGAGATGGCCTGGTACGAGCGCCTGACGACCACGGTCCTGAGTGATAATCATCTCCCCAATCTCCGCACCACGGTCAGTGTTTTTCCGGCGGTGATGGCAGACCGGCGGGACACCGCCTCGGTGCATGGCTTGAGTTGCAGTTATGATACCCGGGATTATAAAGAGACGCCGACCTGTGGGATGTTGGCCCGTTGGTATGTCGAGACAGCTCAGTCTTTCCTGGGGAGCGACAGCTCTTTTGACAAGGTGGGGTTTGAGGTACGGGGGTTCCAACCCTGGGATCTGGAGACGAAACGGATCATTACGGCGGTGCGGCTGCAGGGGGATTTCATGACCCGGGAATACCGCACCCCCTTTTACCGCTGGCCCACCTTAGGTGGGTTTCGCACCAACCGGGGCTGGGGGGAATGGCGTTGGATTGATCGGAATATGGTCAACTTGTCCCTGGAACAACGTTTTACGGTATTTCAGATGCACCGGTTCGGGGTCACCACCAATTTCGAGGTGGCGCCCTTTGCCGATGTCGGCAAGGTTTTTCCCACCTTCGGCAAATTTAACTTCCGCCATTTGCATGCCGCGGCGGGGATAGCCTTGCGGGCCGTGGTGCGGCCCCAAGTGGTGGGGCACATCGAGGTGGGGATCGGCCAGGGCGGCAATAATGCAGTGTTCATGGGGCTGGGGTACCCGTTCTGATGGCTGGACCTCGTCAGTGGGTAGTGGCGGCGTCGGGGCTTGTCCTGGTTTGGGCGTTGATTTTCTTGCCCACCCTGGGAAAGCTGCCCCTGATCCGGTCCGAGGCCATGTATGCCCAGATTCCCCTGGAGATGTTGGCCTCAGGGGATTGGCTGACCCCCCGGCTGAACGGGGCTCGCTACCTGGATAAACCACCCCTCTATTATTGGTTAAACCTGGGGGCCATCCTGGTAGGAGGCCAATCTGACAATGCGGTGCGGTTGGCCACGTTTCTTCTGGGTCTGGGCGAGGCCGCGGCCACCTTGGTTTTGGGGACGCTCCTCTTTTCCTGGCGTAGCGGCTGGTTGGCGGCAGGGGTGCTCCTCACCAGTATCGGTTTTTTTGCTTTGCACCTGCAGATGCTGGCGGATCACCTGATCACCTTATCCCTCAGTTGGGCCATGGTGTTTGTCTGGCTATGGTGGTGCCAAAACCGGAGGTGGCAGGTGGCGGGTTTTTTTGTCTGCCTATGGGTGGGGCTCATGAGTAAGGGCTTCATCGGCCTGCTTTTTCCGCTGGGGATTGCCGGGATCTTTGCCCTCTTCACTTGGGAACCACGCTGGCGGCGGTTTTTCCTCAATCCCTGGGCTTGGCTCCTTTTCCTGGCCGCAGCCCTGCCCTGGTTCTGGCTCATGGAAATGCGCCACCCCGGTTTCTTGGCATTTCAGGTATGGAACGAACAGATCAGCCGTTTTTTCGGGCAGCGGTACCCACCAGACATTAAGCCCTTATCCCTGTTCACCTTCTGGCTCTTTGTATTGGTCTGGCTCATGCCCTGGACACCCTTCCTGCCGGCTGCGGTGACCTCCCTGTGGCCGCAGCGCCGGTGGCCCCTCGCTCCGGCCGATGCCCCCGGAGTTCTGCTGTTGGTGTGGGCCGGGATTACCCTAACCTTCTTTAGCCTGTCGTCGTCCCGCATTGAATATTATAGTCTGCCGACCCTGCCGGCCTTGGCCCTGATGGTGGGGCGGCGTTTTGATCTTTATTTGGCACAGCCGCAATCTCGTGCTATGCTCGTCAGTATGGGCTTGTTGGCGGTCTTCCTGCTGGGCTTGTTGTTGATGGTGCCGTTCCTGGAGCGGACATGTGTGGATAACCGGCGGGAATTCAACGGCATGTTCGGACAGCTGCAGCCCTTGATTTTCCAGGCGGCACCGCTTTTTGCGGTCCCCTTGGCGGGGTTGGGGGTAAGCTGCTGGCGGCGGCGACCCGGCTGGTGCCTGGCCTGCCTGGGCGCTGTGAGCTTGACCATTTTGTATTATACCTTTCTCTCCCTCTGGCTGCTGTCGCCGCATCTAAGCGACGCCTGGGCCGGCAAGATCATCCGGGAGGAGGCCCATCCGGAAGATCTGTTAGTCATGGGCCATATTGAAGAATTCGAATACGGCATGAGTCTGCGTTATTACTCCCAGCGCCCCATTCGCATGGTGCAGCGGGACGGTCTGCCTGGTTTTGGCTTTCCCTTGCGGCCCGAGGAAAATTATTTAATCAGCCCCGATGAACTCCGCCAGCTCTGGCAGGGACCGCACCGAGTCTTTGTGCTCATGGATAACTGTGCGCCAGAAACAGATCTGGATAGGGCCCTGACGCTCCAGGAGCTGGGTGGCAAGCGGCTAGTGGTAAACCGGCCGCTGCTGTCTGGCGGACCTGCCCCGACTGCCACCGGGCCCCAGGTTTCGGGGCAGACCGCTAATCCCAAGGGGCCAGAAGGTCGGGCCAGCCATGATACCATTACGCGATAACATTCCCTCCAGCCGGCGGCCGCTGGTCACCTATGGGATTATCCTGCTTAACACCCTGATCTTCCTGTTGGAGTTGTCCACGGGCCCCCACCTCCCCCAGGTGATCACCACCTTTGGCTTTATTCCGGCCCGGTTTTTCGCCCTGTGGGAGTCCCATCCGGAATACTATCTGGCGCTGTATTTGCCGCTGCTCACCACCATGTTCCTCCATGGCAGTTGGCTGCACCTCATTGCCAATATGTGGACGCTCTTTATCTTCGGGGACAACGTGGAGGACCGGTTGGGCCGCGGGCGATTTCTCCTCTTTTATCTGGCCTGTGGGGTAGGAGGGACTATGCTCCATGCCGTGCTGGCGCCCCACTCCTGGGTGCCGTTGGTCGGGGCCAGCGGTGCCATTGCCGGGGTTATGGGGGCCTATTTTCTGCTTTTCCGTCACTCCCGGGTGTTGGTGTTTATCCCCTTTTTCTTTGTGGCGCCCCTCGTGGAAGTGCCAGCCTATGTCTTTTTTTTTTTTTTTTTTCTCCTGCAATTCTTTAGCGGGGCTTTCTCGATCTTAGGGCCTAGGGCAGCAAGTGGCGGCATTGCTTTTTGGGCCCATGTGGGTGGCTTTATCTCAGGAGTAGCTTTGATATTTCTCTTAGGTGCCGTTCGGGGAATCCGGCGGGCAGAGTGAATGGGCAAGAGCTTAGGGCCAGGGGAAGAGAAATGACCCCATACTCATGAACGCCTCACCCCGGGTTGGTATTAGTGACTTCTCCAGGTGGCTCAATGGCCCAAATCTTCTGGACTCAAAACTGGTGGGGGGGTATTGAACAGTGCTGCTCGGTCTGATGAGTGATACCCATGGCAATAGTGAGGCCATCCTTAAGGTGGCGGCCATCTTTCGCCACCATCAGGTAACGAAGATCATCCACTTGGGGGATGATTATGAAGATATTCTGTTTTTGCAAGATGAGCCTGGGGAGATCATTGCGGTCCCTGGACTCTATTGTGCCGCGTACCGGGATCCGGCCATCCCCAACCGCCGTCTGGAGGACATCGCCGGCGTTAAGCTCCTCCTGACCCATAGTCCGAAAGCCACTCCTTATGATCTTCGCAGCGATGGCGACCCAAAGGAATTGGCCAAGGAAGTGGACCTGGTGCTGTTTGGCCACACCCATAGGCCGCAGGTTTCCGGCCAAAATGGTGTCTGGTGGATTAATCCTGGCCACCTGAAGGCCTATGATAATCGCGGCTGCCCGCAGTCCTATGGGCTGCTGCACCTCGGCCAGTCAGAAGTGACGGTGCAGATTATTACCCTCATGGAACAGGAAACCTTATTCGACTACACCATTCCGTTAAAGCGGCCAAGGCAGGGGCCGGCCCGGCAGGAGGCAACAGCTGGCAACGAGCCTTGAAGCTGGCCTGCCCAGACTCCGGTCCTGATTATTCTGCCACCCATCAAGGTCCTTGGCCAATCCTCTTGAGGAGCCATGACGCAGACCGAAACCGGCACCATCCCCACCCCACCACAGAAAGTGGAACTCCAGGGGCAGATTGAACGCCTGACCTTTTATAATGAGGAGAATGGCTTTACGGTGGCCCAACTGCGGGTGCGGGGGCAACGGCAACTGGTGACCATTGTGGGGCATCTGGTTTCCCCCAAGCCCGGAGAGCGGCTGCGGGTGCGGGGGGAGTGGACTCTGCACCCCCGCTTCGGCGAACAGTTTAAGTTCACCGACTACGATGCCCTCTCCCCGGCCACCTTGGCCGGTATTGAAAAATACCTGGCCTCGGGCTTCATCAAGGGGATCGGACCGGTCATGGCCCAGCGGATTGTCCAGAAGTTCGGGGAGGATACCCTCACCATCGTGGAACACCAGATGGAGCGGCTGCTGGAGGTGGAGGGGATTGGTGCCAAGCGGCTGGAGATGATCCGCCGGGCCTGGGAAGAGCAGAAGCAGATCCGGGAGGTAATGCTTTTCCTGCAATCCCATGAGATCAGCACGGCCTATGCCCCCAAGATCTTCAAGACCTATGGCCAACAGGCCATCCAGGTCATGCGGGAGAACCCCTACCAATTGGCCTGGGATATCCAGGGTATCGGCTTTATCAGTGCCGACCGCATTGCCACCAAGCTGGGGTTTGAGCGGGATCACCCCTCCCGCCTGGAAGCCGGCATCCTGTATACCTTACAGCAGTTGAGCAACGAAGGGCATGTGTATTATCCCTTGGGGCCGCTGTTGGAGAAGTCACAAGAGCTCCTGCAGGCCGAGCGGGAGAAGCTGGAGGCAGCCCTGGGGCGCCTATCGTTCCGCCAAGAAGTGATGGTGGAGGAACCTTTTGAGGCCGAGGCTGGGCCAGAAGCCCGGGCAGTGTATCTTACCGGCTTCTATGTGGCCGAGACCACCGCGGCCAAACGGTTGCGGTCACTCTTGCAGGCCCAACAGAATCTGCCCTTTGTCGACCCAGCCAAGGCCCTGGCCTGGGTGCAGCCGCGCCTGGGCCTGACCCTGGCACCCCAGCAGGCTGAGGCGGTGCTCATGTCCCTGCGCCAGAAGGTTCTCATTATTACCGGCGGGCCAGGCACCGGCAAAACCACCATCATCAATGCCATCATCAAGATCTGGGAGCGGTTGGGAGCAAATATTCTCATGGCCGCGCCCACCGGCCGGGCTGCCAAACGGATGAGCGAGGTCACCGGACAGGAAGCCAAAACCATTCACCGCCTCTTGGAATATAGCCAACAGACAGGTAGCTTCCAGGTCAGTGAGAGCCGCACCCTCCCTTGTGATCTCCTGATCATTGATGAAGCTTCCATGATCGATACCCTGCTGCTGCACCACCTGCTCAAAGGCGTGGCCCGAGGCACGACGCTCATTTTTGTGGGGGATGCCAACCAACTGCCTTCGGTGGGCCCAGGCAACGTCTTCCGGGATCTGATTGCCTCTGGGGTGATTCCCGTGGTGGAACTGAAAGAAATCTTCCGGCAGGCCCAGGAGAGCCTCATTGTGGTCAACGCCCACCGCATCAATCAGGGGGTGATGCCTCAATGGAAGCCCAGCCCCGAGAACCTGGCCGATTTTTATTTCATTGAACAGGATGACCCCCCGGAAGTTCTCCGTCTGATCCTGGAGTTGGTCAAGGAGCGCATCCCGAAGCGGTTTGGCTTCGACCCGGTGGAGGAAATTCAGGTGCTTACTCCCATGCATCGGGGCATTGTGGGGGCCGCCACCCTCAATCAGACCCTCCAGCAAGAGCTGAACCCGGCCAGCTTCGGAATCAATCGGGGGGGCCGGCTCTATAAAATCAACGACAAGGTAATGCAGATTAAAAACAATTACGATAAAGAAGTCTTTAACGGGGATATCGGCCGGATTGCTAGCATCGACGAAGAACTTCAGGAGGTCACCGTCGTTTTTGATCAGCGTGAGATTGTCTACGATTACAGTGAATTGGACGAAATCATGCTGGCCTATGCCATCTCGGTCCACAAATCCCAGGGATCGGAGTATCCGGCCGTGATCCTGCCGCTGGTGACTCAACATTTCCTCTTGTTGCAGCGCAACCTGATTTACACCGCGGTAACCCGGGGGAAAAAATTGGTGGTGCTGGTGGGCAGCCGCAAGGCTTTGGCCATGGGGATCAAAAATGACCGGACCAAACGGCGGTATACCCAATTATGGCGGCGGCTGCAGGAGGGGTGATGAGGTCAAGGCTTACAGAATATTATAGGCCGGAAGCTTTATAACATCAAAGCCGATGATTAAAGCCGCAAGATTCGGCGAGGGGACACAACTGTACGCCGGGAGCCGGTAAAACCCTGGACGATATTGTCGGCTGGTCCCTAACCTTGATTTACTGCATTGACAAGGTAGCTTGGCACCATTCAGGAGCACCGATACGGCGTGCCCTCACCCCGTTCCGGATGCTAATATTAATTTTTAAAACTAATTTGTGCCCATCTGGAAAGACCTCTGCTCCCTTGCCCCGCCAGAGGGGGAGAAGGTTAGGGTGAGGGGAATAATTAATAATTTCCTCAGGTTTTGTTTAACCACGCCTGGCCTAGGTATGCTCTTATGCCAGTTCTGATTGTTGCCGCATGGCAACTAGTTTCTCCTGATTTGACTGGAGGGGCCTTTCGCGCCAGCCCCTCCTGGAAAAAATTTGCGAGACCAACTATCGGCAGCCATAATTCACTACCTCATTTTGGAAAGGAAAAGGCATGACTGAACGATCCGCGGAACTATTTCTCCAAGCTCAGGCAGTAATTCCCGGTGGAGTCAACAGCCCGGTGCGGGCCTGGCGGGCCATGGGTTTGACGCCCCGGTTTATTGTGCGGGCCCAGGGGGCTCACCTCACCGACGTGGATGGCCGCACCTTTTTGGATTATGTGGGTTCCTGGGGGCCCATGATCGTGGGACATACCCACCCTGAGGTGGTGGCAGCAATCCAACGGGCGGCGGCGGCCGGTACCAGTTATGGGGCACCGACCCCGGGAGAGGTAGAGCTGGCCGAATTGCTGGTGGCCGCAGTCCCTGGTCTGGAGATGGTACGCTTGGTCAATTCTGGCACGGAAGCAACCATGTCGGCCTTGCGCCTGGCCCGGGCCGCCACTGGCCGCAACCGCATCATCAAGTTCGACGGCGGTTATCACGGTCATGCCGATACGGTTTTGGTGCAGGCTGGCAGCGGGGTGTTAACCCAAGGCATTCCCGGCAGTCCCGGGGTACCAGCCGCCATGGCCAACTTGACGCTCTCCCTGCCCTTTAATGATCTGACCACCGTGGAGCAGGCCGTGGCCCAGTATCCCGATGATATTGCGGCGATTATCGTGGAACCGGTAGCGGGCAATATGGGGGTCGTGCCTCCAGCCCCCCAGTTTTTGCCAGGGCTGCGGCGGTTGTGCGACCAATACGGTATCATCTTGATCTTTGATGAGGTCATCACCGGCTTTCGCGTCGCCTGGGGCGGCGCCCAAAGCCGCTATGGGGTCACACCGGATCTCACCTGTTTAGGGAAGATTATCGGAGGCGGCCTCCCGGTGGGGGCTTATGGTGGACGCCGAGATCTGATGCAACAGATGGCCCCTGTGGGGCCGGTCTACCAGGCCGGCACGCTTTCCGGCAACCCCTTGGCCGTGGCGGCAGGCCTGGCAACCCTAAAAATTCTGGCCCAACCGGGAACATATGATCTCCTGGAGGATCATGGCCGGTTTCTGGAAGCAGGAATCCTGGCCGCAGCCCAGCAACAGGGGCTGCCGGTGTGTGTCAATCGGGTGGGCTCCATGTTCACCCTTTTCTTCACCGCCGAGCCGGTGGTGGATCTGGACAGTGCCCAGAAGAGCGATACCCAGATTTTCCAGAGATTCTTCCAGGAGATGTTGGCCCGGGGGATCTACTTGCCGCCCTCCCAGTTCGAGGCCTGGTTCATTTCGCTGGCCCACAGCAAAGAAGACCTGGCCAAGACCGTAGCCGCATTGGGAGAAGCCTTGGCTAGTATAAAAACTGGACATCACTAGTCCAATTTTCGACTCCTGGAGTCTTTTTGGGCTTTCAATTAGCAGATATTCCCTTGCTCAATCCAGCAAATGTTCTCTCATCGCAAGGTATGTGGACAATTGGGTATGAGGCTGGGGCTGATCGGGGCAGAGGCCAAGGCGGTGGGCTGATAACCCCCAACAAAGGGCAGGCTGCTGGCGCCCTCAGCCTGGCAAGGGACACGAACACTGCCGTGTTGCTTCACCGGATCTAAGATGAGCGCCTTTTCCAGTGCGGTAAGCAGTCACGCCGCTTAGTGACCCTATGATAATATTGCCTCGCTGCCTTGCCCACTGGCGGGGCGGGGCCCAAGACCGAGGATTAATCTAGCCCTCAGATTTTCATGGTAAAAATTTTATCTGGTAGCGCCCCTATCGCCCTACCTGCTTTGCATGTTTGGCTAAGGGAGCGGCGGCACTCCTCCCAGTGGGACGTATTTCGAACAATCTCGAAACTTCCTGGAAAGAATTTCGGCATGGCAGACTGAACCGCTTGTCGATCTTGCCCCAGGGACAAGGCGCCGCGGAGGCAGCTAACTGTTTGCCGAGGCACTGATCTTGCCTCGAGCAGAACTGGCGCGGACACGCACCGGCCCGCCCAATTTCCTTATTTGGCAAAAAATTTGCAGGAAAGGGATAAATGACGTGCCATTGCCAAGAAAGGAGGTGAAGGCAAGAGGTTCTTCGGCGATAGCGCCAGATTGCTTAATGGCCTTATAGATTCTTTTTTGAGGAGGATAGTATGGCAGACAAAGTTCCAGGAAGGGCATGGGTAGTCACCTTTGCCGGAACCGCGGTCAACCTCTGTTTGGGTATCTTGTATGCCTGGAGTGTGTGGGCCAAAGCGTTGATCAACGAAAAGATGGCCGGACAGGCCATGACCGGTCTGAATGAGGGCTGGGTCTATCTTACCAACGCCGAAGCGGCCACGCCATTTTCTCTGTGCGTCCTCATTTTTGCTTTATTCATGATTCCTGGCGGTCGGATTCAGGATAAATTCGGCCCCAAAGTCGGCGCCATTACCGGTGGCCTCTTTCTGGCCGTTGGTTGTATAATCGCCGGCTTATCAAAAAGTTATGCCGGGTTGATTATTGGTTTCGGTATCTTTGGCGGCATCGGCATGGGCATCGGTTATGCCGCTCCGACCCCGGCCGCCCTGAAGTGGTTCGGCCCCCACAAACGTGGTCTCATCGCTGGTCTGGTGGTGGGTGGCTACGGCGGCGCCGCCCTGTATATCTCCCCTCTGGCCGCCTACCTGTTGAATTCCGGTGGTATCACTTACAGCTTCGTGTGGTTGGGCATCTTCTTTGCCGTAGTTGTTATCATTGCCGGTAGTCTCTTGGCCTGGCCGCCGGCCGGTTATGTGCCGCCGGCCGCCCCGGTGGTGGCGGGAGTGGCGCCCAAAGCCGTGGGCACGGCCATTGACTGGGTGGCCAGCGACATGGTCAAAACCTGGCAATTCTATGCCTTGGTCTTCATGTTCATCGGCACCACCCAATCCGGTCTCATGGTGATCGCCAATGCGGCCAAAATTCTGGCTGAAGCCGCCAAAGGGGTGCCGTTCTTAGTGGCCAACGCCTGGATCCTGGCCTCCTATGGTGGTATTGTCAACGCCCTGGGTCGGGTGGGCACCGGTCTTTATTCTGATAAAATCGGCCGGAGTAATGCCTACTCCTTGAACTGTATCGTCTCGGCCCTCTTCCTGTTCCTGATGCCCTGGATTGCTGCTTCGGGCAACGTCTTCTTGCTGTTCTTGGCCATCGGGATCGCCTACTGGCAGTATGGTGGCGGTTTGGCCCTGATGCCCTCTTTTACGGCCGACTTCTATGGCCCCAAAAACCTGGGCTTCAACTACGGTCTGGTGTTCATCGGCTGGGGTCTCGGCTTCTTCATGGCCAGATTGGCCGGTACCATCAAAGACATGACCGGCAGTCTGGATTGGGCCTATATCATCTCCGGGATCATCCTGATCCTCTCCGTTATCGTCTGCCGCCTGACCAAACGGCCGGTGTTGGAGAGCGAGAGACACTAATCTTGGCCTTGGCTAGTTAAAGTCGAGTATTGGCAAGGTAGCGGGTTTATCCCGCTACCTTTTTTGCTCCGGCCTCCCCGAGCACCTCTGTTCTGAAAATCCCTCCAGCCTAAACTTGAAAGCCTGGGCCGTCAAGTGTTATGATCTGGGGGGTGAAGGCCCAGGAATTCCTGGTTGACCGGGTTTGGATCCGGTCTAAATTCCTGGTTTTTTTATCGACTACAGTTTCCTAAATTTTGACTGGATCTTGAAGCGGGTTGCCCATGGATTCAGGGAACATCTCATAATAAGTTGCCGCCAGGGCAAACCCTTGACTTATCAACCAGCACCTCTCGTGAGGGGGTTAGGATTGACTACAGCAGTTCCTTATGTTCCTGACCCGAGTAACCTGCACTTGGAACCGGTCATCGGTTTTGTTCTGGGTCTGTTGTTTGCTGTCCTCTTTCATGCCGAGGGACAGGCTTTTCTGGCCACCACCTTAGGGGATCAACGGGTCGGGGCCACTGATCGCCATCACTTTAACGCCTTTCTGCACCTCGATATCCTGGGCACCATCGCCTTTTTCGTGGCGGGCTTTGGCTGGCCCCGCTTTCTCGAGGTGAACCCACAACGGTTTGAACATCCTCGGCTATACTTAATCCTTACCCGCCTGGGGGGACCTGCGGCCAACCTGTTGTTTGCTGGGATCATGGCCAGCCTCGTGCATCTGGTGATGAGCCTGATGCAGTTGTCGCCCCACATCTTTTTAGGAGTGGTAGCGGTCAACGTCACCATGGCGGTCTATCATCTGATCCCCATCCCACCACTGGCCATGGGAAATCTGTGGGTGGAGTTGTTGCCGGAGTCCCAGGCAGAGGTCAAGCTCTGGCTGCAGCGCCTTGGCCCGTATGTGCTGCTGGCCTTACTTTTCTATGATCGGATCAACCAGTTGGGCCTCTTCAGCCGGCATCTTGATCCCTACGTACGCTTGTTGTATGGCTTTATTACCGGCTAGTCCTGATCTGCGGGTTTAGGGTTGGCGCGGCGCTGCTGCCAGGCAGCGGCCAACTTGGGCTCTTGGCCCTCGCTGCCTGGCTCATAGAACCGGCACTGGGAAGCTGCCTCGGGAAGATAGATCTGCTCGATATAATGGCCAGGGAAATCGTGGGGATAGAGATAACCCTGGCCGTGGCCCAGGGCCTGGCGGTCTCGACTGGCATCCCGCAGGTGCAGGGGCACCGGCTTGCTGCCATGCTCCTGGAGGTGCTCCAGGGCCCGGAAATAGGCCTGAGTGGAGTTGCTTTTGGGGGCCAAGGCCAGATATATGGTGGCCTGGGCCAGGTGATATTGGGCTTCTGGCAGCCCTACCCAAGTGAGGGCTTGGGCTGCGGCCACGGCCTGGACTAGGGCCTGGGGGTCAGCCAGGCCGATATCTTCCGAGGCCAGGATAAGGAGCCGCCGGGCGATGAACTTGGGGTCTTCTCCGGCCTGCAGCATCCTGGCCAGCCAATAGAGGGCCGCATCCACATCTGAGCCCCGGATACTTTTAATGAAGGCCGAGATGGTATCGTAATGCGCGTCGGCGTCTTTATCGTAGCGAACAGCTTGGGCCTGGATGGACTCCTCGGCCACCGCCAGGGTGAGCTCAATCTGCCCCTGGGCATTGGGTGGGGTGCTGAGAACCGCCAGTTCCAGGGCGTTTAGGGCATTGCGGGCGTCGCCACCCGCCAGGCGAGCCAGATGGGCCAAGGCCGCAGGCTCGACTTTGACCCGATAGCCCCCCAACCCTCGCTCTTGATCCGCCAAGGCCCTCTCCAGCAGGAGGAGAATGTGGGCTTCGGTGAGGGGTTGGAAGACAAAGACCCGGGCCCGGGAGAGCAGGGGGCCGATGACCTCAAAATAGGGGTTTTCGGTGGTGGCCCCGATGAGGGTGACTGTGCCCGCCTCCACGTGGGGCAGGAGGGCATCCTGTTGGGCCTTATTAAAACGGTGGATTTCATCGATCAATAGGATGGTGCATTGCCCTTGGGCCAGATGCCGTTTGGCCTGGGCAAGCACCTCCCGGACCTCTTTGACACCGCTTAATACGGCACTGAGGCTGACAAAGTGGCTCCGGGTGGTGGCGGCGATAATCTGAGCCAGGGTGGTTTTACCGCAGCCAGGCGGCCCCCAGAAAATCAAAGAGGAAAAGAGGCGATCCGCCTCGATGGCCCGGCGTAAGAGGCGCCCGGGCCCGAGAATATGTTCCTGGCCGACAAATTCCTCCAGGGTGCGGGGGCGCAAGCGGGCCGCCAAGGGGGTGTGATCCCTGGGAGGCGGCGTCTGGGGCGGAAACAAGGAGTCTTGTGGGGCCACAGGTTGCGCTCCCTTTAGGGAAGAGGAATGAAGGCAGAGGGATGGAGGCGGAGACGCGGCGGCTCACCCGCGGTGGCTTGGCAAGCCCATGGCTTGAAAGAAGTGGCCGCCTCTGCTATAGTAAATATATCAAGGAGAAAATAGGAAAACGCCATGTTCGGTTATAATTTTACAACCCTGATCATTATCTTGGTCATTGCCCTGCTCCTGTTCGGCCCCAAGCGCCTGCCGGAGTTGGGCGATAGCATCGGCAAGGCCATAAAGGGTTTTAAAAAGGCCACCGAGGGGGAGCCGGAGCCCTTACCGCCCACGGCGGCCACCCCGCCGCCCCAAG
The DNA here is from genome assembly GCA_964487625.1 of uncultured Desulfobacca sp. GTDB lineage: Bacteria > Desulfobacterota > Desulfobaccia > Desulfobaccales > Desulfobaccaceae > Desulfobacca. Next base: position 18,793 of record CAZARS010000009.1, on the reverse strand, counting down.
CGGCTAACCCGGAACCGGCTGCTGCCGCCAAGACCTGTTCCCAATGCCACAAACCGCTGAGCGGTGACTTTGCCTTCTGCCCCCACTGCGGTCAGAAAGTTTCTTAAGGCAGCGCCGCAGCAGGAGGGCCGGTCATGTTTGGCATCGATTTTCCGGAATTCATCGTCATTCTCATCGTGGCCCTGATCCTTTTTGGGCCGGAGAAGTTGCCGGAATATAGCCAAAAATTGGGGCAATTCGTTTACAAGTGGCGGCGGGCCTATACGAATCTGCAGCGGGCCATGTACATGCCCCCGGACTTGGCCAAACTGACCAATCCGGCACCCTACCATGAGGACCTCTGCCCTAAATGCCGGCGGCGGGTGACCAGCGATTTTGCCTTCTGCCCCCACTGTGGCGAGGATTTGCGCCCTAAGCCGACTGCGGCACCGGAACCCGCAGCCACAGCCACAGCCACGTCCTCCCCGGCCAGCCCGGCGGCTGAGTCCAAGAGCACGGCCAAACCCTTATAACGTTGCCGTGACGAGCCGTTTAGCATGATATTGCAACCACTGCAGCAGGCGACCAATCTGCTTTCTTCTGGCCCTCTTTTAGTTCATTTTACTGTTCCAGGATAAGCTCTACCCGGCGGACGCCATCGACGGCGGGTTTGATGTCGAAGCCGAATTTGGCCACAAGCCTGAGCATGGGTTCGTTGGCGGCCAGGATTTCACCCCAGAGTCTTTTAACCCCGCAATCCTTGGCGATCTTGATGACTTCGCTGATGAGTTTTTCTCCCAAGCCCTTGCCGTGCCAAGGATCGGCGACGATGGTGGCGAATTCAGCCGTCTCCCGGTCCGGGGACATGACAATGCGGCCAACCCCCATCATCAATTCCGGGCCCGGGGGCACGCCGATGGCAGCCATACCGATCTCCCGATCATAGTCATTCTGGGTAAATCGAATCAGAAAGCTGTGCGGAAAGCTTTTGAGCCGCTGAAAGTAGCGAAAATACAGGGTTTCTTCCGAACAATTGCGGAGCAAACCCTCCACCAGGTCTTCGTCTTCAGGGATGATGGGCCGCAGTTTCACGGGCGTGCCATCTTTGAGGATCCAGGCACTCTCATAGTGGTTGGGATATGGTGCAATAATCAGGTGGCGGGGGGCCGGGACTTGGGGCGGTGCCAGCAAGAGACGGGCATCTATGGCCACGGGATTGCCACGCAGGTCAATGAGGAGGGGGTTGATGTCCAATTCAACGATTTCGGCAAAATCCGTCACCAATTGGGAGAGTCTGACCAACACTTCGGCCAGGACTTCTTCATTCACCGGGGGCAGGCTGCGATAGCCGGGGAAAATTTTGGCAATGCGGGGATAGTGCAAAACCCGACGGGCTAACTGCATATTTAAAGGGGGCAGGAATACCGCGGTGTCCCGGTAGACTTCCGTCAAAATGCCACCCATGCCGAACAGTAGCAGGGGGCCGAAGTGGGGGTCCAACCTGCTGCCCATGATGAGCTCGGGGTGGACAAACCTGATCTGATCATGGACAGTGACCCCGAGGATGCGGGCGTCGGGGCGTAGGCGTTGGGCCCGCGTTATAATGTCATCAAAAGCCGCCATGACCTCGTCAGGGGTCTTGAGGTTGGTGCGCACGCCATCCACATCGGATTTATGAGAGATATCATAGGAGTGAATCTTCAGGACCACGGGGAAGCCAATATCTTGGGCCAGTTTGGCGGCTATAGAGGCCGTCGAGGCGGCGACGGTGCGGTTCACCGGGATGCCGTAAGCCGAGAGGATAGCCTTGGCCTCAATCTCGCTCAATTTCTGCTGGCCCCGGGAGAGACAGGCATCAATAAAGCCCCGGGCCTGGCGGAAATTGACCTGAATTTCCCGGGTGGAACGCGGTGGGGTTTCCTGGAGGAGCTGCAGGTTTTTCGTGTAGGAATACATTTCCATGAACACATCTACAGCCAATTCCGGGGTCATGAAGGTTGGGATCCCCCCATTGTTGAGGATCTGAATCCCTTCGGCAACTTCTTGGGCGCCCATCCAGACAGCAAAGACCGGCTTGGCCTGGGTCTGCAGTTTGGCCACCAGTTCCTTGGCCACGTCGGTGGGATCGGTCATAGCTTGGGGAGAGAGGATGACAATGACACCGGAGACCTCCGGGGCCTCAAGACAGACCTGGAGAGCCTGCACAAAACGCTCGGGCGGTGCGTCACCGATGATATCGATGGGATTGGCATGGCTCCAATGGGGTGGCAGAAACTCATTAAGACGCCTGATGGTTTCAGGAGATAGGGCGACCGGTTCCTCGTCCCATTTGGCAAAGGCGTCCACGGCCATGACGCCCGGCCCTCCTGCGTTGGTAATGATGGCCACATTGCCGCCCAACGGTCGGTTCATCTTTCCCAAGGCTTCGGCACAACTAAAGAGTTGGGCAATGGTATCCACCCGAATGATGCCAGCCCGGCGGAAGAGGGCATTGTAAGCCTCATCCTGGCCGGCCATGGCACCGGTGTGAGAGGCGGCGGCCTTGGCCGCGGCTTCAGAGCGGCCTGATTTTACGACGATGATGGGTTTGACCCGGGAGACCGAGCGGGCAGCACTCATGAACTTGCGATGATTGGTCAGGTTCTCCATATAGATGACGATGCTTTTGGCCCGGGGGTCGTTGCCCAGATAATCGATCATGTCGCCGAAATCCAAGTCTGCCATGGACCCGATGCTGACAAAGTGGCTGAAGCCGATCTTTTCTACGGCGGCCCAGTCCAGGACGGCGCTACAGATGGCGCCGCTCTGGGACAAGAGGGCCAAAGAGCCGGGAATGGCCTTTTGGGAGGCGAAACTGGCATTGAGATTGGAGTGGGGGCAGATAATCCCCATGCAGTTGGGGCCAAGATAACGGACGTTGCCCTCCTGAGCCGCGGCCTTGATTTCCGCCTCTATGGCTTGACCTGCCTCCCCCACTTCTTTGCCGCCAGCAGAAATGATAATGGCGCCAGGGATTTTAAGTTTGCCACATTCCCGGATAATGGGGGCGACGTCCCGGATGGGTATGGCGATGACGGCCAGATCGACCGGGGCACCGATGGCGGTGAGGGAGGGGAAGGCCGGCAAACCCAGAATTTCCTGATGGCGGGGATTGATGGGATAAACCTTACCGGCATACGGTTCGGCCAGGAGGTTCTTGACCAAGATATTGCCGATGCTCCCCTCTTTTTGGCTGGCCCCCACGATGGCGACGGCTTGAGGGTTGAAGAATTTCTCTAAGACATGCTCACGCATACGAACCTCTCTTCTGGGTAAGGTACCAAGCTCAGCCTTGACGCGGTTGCGGGGAAGCCAGGTCTTGTCCCTCCATCCCCGATCTCATCCTTTCCCCTCCAACCAGAGCCATTCTCCACTTTGTTTACGGCGGGCCTGATTCGCCTTCCAGCCTTCGCCTCCATTATAGCAGGAAGATCATCAGGGAAATAGGGAAAACCCATTAAATGCCGCTTTTGGTGACCAAGGCGACGCCGATACAAATGAGGACGGTGCCGGCCCAGCGGAGGGCTGAGACGTTTTCCCCCAAAAAGACTACGGAGAGGATCGCGGTCAGGACATAACTCAGGGCAGTGAGGGGGAGGACGAAACTCAGGTCGCACCAGGAGAGGATAGCCAACCAGAGGAAGAAAAACCCGGCCAGGAAGATAATGCCCAAGATTATGGAAGTATTGGTGAAGATGCGACATCCCACTTGCAGCAAGGCCTTAGGGCTACAGGAAGTAACGGCGCCGATCTTTTTCATGCCATGCGCCAAGAGCATATCGCCCAAAGAGACTAAAACGATCGCTATCGCCAGAATGGAAAGAGTTTTAATCATAGAGAGACCATTAGGTGGCGGCCGTCCGCAGGCGGCGCAGTGCCACCAGGTTGAGTTGTTCAGGAATGCTCAGCCGGAGACGAGGATTTTTCAAGACCAACAATACGTCAAGATACGCCAGATCTTTGGCAGGGGCGGTTGTTAGGCCCGCCCCTCCTGGACCGCGGTCTCCACGGGGACCTCCCATGATGAAAATTTTAGCAAATCTCACAACAATTCTCATGACCGGACCGTAGGGGTCTGGTACGCCAAGCCCCTATGGAAAAAGCTCGGCCACCAACTATAAATCTCGAAAAGAAATGAGCCTATAACCCAATGACTGCAAACTTTGGGCCACCGCCGGACTGGTCAGGGCGGCCAATTCCCTGGCGGGGCGATAATAGGCCGGCCAGTCCGGGGATAAAGCTGTGGCCGGGTGGCAATAGATTTCGGTGACCCCAGGTTGAAGGCGGGGCAAGAGGCCCAGCCAAAAGCGTTCTTCCATGGCCCCATCATTGAGGAGGCCGAAGACATGATCATTGGCCTTGAGCTCCCCTAAAGTTGTTGCGGCCCGCCGGGACAGCCAGGCAAAAATCAGGGCCTGGCTTATCTTGGCCACTGGGCGCTGGCCATTCAAGGCCAAAGTGACCCGGAGATCTTCTCTGGCCAGCCGCACGGCGGGAACCCCATATTGCCGGGCCAGACGATGCACCAGCGGCCAGATGGCCGGGTGCAAATGAATATTGAGGTGGCCGTTCAAGAACCAGAGAGGTAAACCGGTGGCCAGGAACCGCTCGATCTGGGCTGCCAATTCCAGGGCGATCTGCTCCTGACGCCGACGGGAGAAATAGTAAGAGAACCCCGCCGCCACAGGTTGGCGAGGAAAGTTGCCCTGTTGATCCACCAGGAGAGGGATCTGCCGGGCCGGTAGGACGCTCTGTCCCTGGATGAGGGTCAGGTGGAGGCCCAGGCAGAGCTGAGGACACTCGGCAGCCAGGGCCACGGCCTCTGACCAGGCCGGCGCGCTCACCATCAACGAGGCGCTGGTGAGGATGCCTTCCCGATGGGCCTTGATAATGGCGCCATTGACCGCGGTTGACAGGCCGAAATCATCGCCCGTTACGATGACCTGGGGAGCCTCTGATCGGCGTTCAGCAAGCATGGGCAAACCAGCGGCGACCTTGCCAAGCCGCCGCAAGGGCCAGGAATGTCTTTTTTGCCACCAGCTGTGACAGCGCCTGCCGCCAGCGGCCACGGTTTATAGCCTGCCAGGCCTCGGCCACGGCCACCGCCGGATACTGTTGCACACTAGCATCCCGATAGCAATCGGTCAGACAGGCATGGCAGTCATCCCGAATAAGGGGCAAGGTGTCAAACTGTTCCAGGGAGCCCAAGGGCTGTCGGAGGATGTGGCAACGATACACCTGGAGATGCCAATCGATATAATAATAGCGTGAACCAGCCAGACAGGGGAAACGAAACGGCAAACCCTGGAGTTGGCGCTGCAGTTCTTGGATCCCCAGGCTAGGATTGAGCACGGTCACCGGGGCCTGACGACGCCAAGCCTGGAGCTTCTGCAGGATGGTCAGAAGCTCATCGGCCGTGAAACGGACGCTGGCTGCGGCCACGGCATCCCCCGCAGCCAGGTGACCCGCCAGGGTAGGGTAGGAAAAGGTCACCGCCCGAAACCCCAGGGAAGCCAAGAACTCCCCCAGGGCCGCCACATCGTGCCATAGGCGGCTAATGGTCACCGAGGCCACGGCGCTAATACCCTGGGCTGCCACCTCCGGCAATAACTCTTGCAGGGCGCGGCAGAGGCCGGGGAAACCGCGGTGGGCCTCATGGACTATGGCCGAGGCTGCGTCAATGGAGAGGATGAGATGGGATACCCCAGCCCGTCCCAGGGCTTGTACCACCTCATGGGTCAGCAGGCGGCCGTTGCTGCACACCAGAGTAGTCAAACCATGGTCTCTGGCTGCCTGCAAGATCTCCTGGAAATCGGGATGCAAGAGAGGTTCGCCGCCGGTTATGGTCAGATAACGGACGCCGGCTTGGGCCAGCCGTGGCAGGCCTTGACAGAGGCGGTGGGTGTCTGCCATGACCCAGGACTCGGCCTTGAGGCGGGAAAACCCGCAGAACTGACAGCGGGCATTGCAGGCGTTGGTAAGGGCGATCTGCACAAAGCCAGGACCACCCTGAGGCAACAGGCGGAGAAAATCCCAGAGACCCGAGCTGCGACTCACTTTGGTCAAGGTGCCGTCCATGGGTATCATGCCAGGTCTGGAACAGCCTGCTCTTACGGTTTACAGGCCTGATTCTGTTGCCGTCGGAAAAGGAAACCGAAGAATTCTTTGGCTTCCTTCAGGAGGCGGCGGCGTTCGACGGGATCATGAAGCATAGTCAAGGCCGCCCGGCCCATGTATCGCGGCCGGAAATAGAAGCTCCGGTAGAACTTGGGCACCGCGGCGAAAATCTCCTCAGCTGGCAGGCCCGGATAGTCAATAACACATTTCTGGTAGCCCGTCTCTTGATCCACCAAGGCCCCGGGACGGAAATAGCCCTGCTGCTCGCAGAATTCATAAAACTCGGTGCCGGGATAGGGGGTGGCCAGGGAGACCTGCACAGTATCGGGGTCCAACTCACAGGCAAAGCGCCGGGACTCGGCCAAAGTCTCGGGGGTCTCGCCCGGCAGCCCCACCATGAAGGCCCCATGGATCTGAATGCCCAACTCTTTGCACCACTTGGTAAAACGGCGGGCCAACTCGGGGGTGGCGCCTTTGCGGATATTTTTCAGGATTTGGGCGTTGCCACTCTCATAGCCGATCACTAAGAGGCGCAAGCCCCCGTCTTTCAAGGCTTTGAGAGTCTCGTAACTGGTGGTCACCCGGGCGGTGGCCGACCAGGTGCAGTGCAGGGGTTTCAGGGCCTGGGCCATCAGTTGGGCTCGCTCGCCGTCGGCGGTAAAGGTATCATCATCGAAAAAGATCTCTTGGGCCTGAGGGAAGAGCTCCAAGGCGCGCCTGACCTCCGCTGCTACATCGGCCACACTGCGGACCCGGTAGCGTCGGCCGGTAAAGGTCTGGGGCCAGAGGCAGTAGGTACAGCGGCTGGGGCAGCCTCGACCAGTGTAAATGGAGACATACGGGTCACGCAGATAGGGGATATGATAGAGTTCGATCTGTAAATCCCGATGGTAGATTTCCGTGACCCAGGGGAGGGCGTCCAGATCTTCGATCCAGGGCCGGTCCGGATTATGCTGGATAACGCCGTGACGTCGGTAGCTCAGGCCCAAGATATCCTCCCAGGGGTGACCGGCAGCCACTTCTTGGAGGGTATAATCGAACTCGCGGCGGGCCACAAAATCAATGACGCTGTCCGGCTGCAGGGCATCCTCGGGGCGGACGCTGACATGGGGCCCCACCATACCCAGGATGAGGGAGGGGTTTGCTTCCTTGAGAGCACGGGCCGTATTGAGGTCATAGGTCAGAGAGGGCGTGGTGGTGAAGAGCACGGCCAGTTCGTAGTCCCGGGCTAGGTCGGCTACGGCCGCCACATCCAGTCCCAAGGGCGGGGCATCCACCACCCGGCTATGGGAGATGAGTCCGGCCGGATAGCAGAGCCAGGTGGGATACCAGAAGGAGGTTACCTCCCGGGTGGCTTGGTAGCGGGATCCGGCCCCACCGTCGAAACTTTGGAAGGACGGCGGATTTAAGAGCAAGGTGCGCATAGGGCAAGCATTCCTAAACCTGAAAGACGTTCGCTGGATAAGAGTTAAAGGTCATGGATGAGGGGGTTACGAGTTCTTGATAATGGGTGTATGGGTAGGGACCGATTCCTTTCCCTCTACCCTGTTCCCTATTCCCTTTATTGTTGGCTGCGCAGCAATTCGGCCAATTTATAATGGTAGCCGATATCCCGCCGGAGGGCCAAGCGGTTGCCGGAGGGATCTTCCCGGGGGATGACCCGGATCTTGCCCTGATCATAGGCACTGAGCAGGCGATGCCGGAGAACTTCCATGGCCGCGCCGGGTTTCTGGCCTTCTTTTAGGGTAACGTTGGCCACCAGGAAAGCTACCCGGGAGCCATCGGATCTGAAACCGTTTTCCGGATCCCAATCCATGGCCGATGGAATAATGGTGATATTTTTTTTGGCAAAATAGGCCAGATCGATCTCCACCGGCTCTCCCTTGGTCAGGGACCAAGGATAGCCTTTCTGTTGTTTGGGGCCGCCGGGGCCGGTGACCAAGGCGATGCAGAGGGAGAGCTGGTCAGCCCGTACCTCGGGCTTGACTTCGTGAAGGCGACCGGTCACCATGGCCTGCAGCAAGGCTCCCAGGTTGCGGAGCCGTTTCACCACCGGCTGAAACTCCGGCTCCCCGGGACGGATATTGATTTCGCAGACCCGCAACATGGTGGGCTGGAAATTATCAGTGCAAGAAAGAAAACAGCCGGGATAGAGGACGCAGGGGCGCAAGAGCCCCCGGTCCCGCAGGGCCCCCACCAGGGGGCGGGCGATGGTTTGGGCCGCCAGCTCCAGAAGTTCGGCAGACTCCAAAGGATGCGGCGAGATGGCCCCCATACCCCCGGTGATGGGATTATGCACCCCTGGCGGGCCTGCAAAGCGTTCGGGGTAATCCATGGCAGTGGGCAGAATCTGAAAATTGCCGACCCCGTCCACTAGGATGGTGAAGCTGATCTCCACCCCAGACATACGCCCTTCCACCAGCAGGGGCCAGGGCCCTTTGCGGCCGAATTGTTGGATGTAATCCTCTTTGTAATCCTGAAGCAGGAGATCATACACCTCCCGGATCTCCCAACTCTGGAGGATGAGACGGGCCCCCTTGCCCCCTGCGCTATATGGATATTTCAGGACGACGCCCCCGTAGGCATGAATAAAATCCAGGCAAATGGTGAGGACCTGGGGGTAGTCCTTGGCGTTAACCGTAGTCCAGGGAGCCACAGGGATTCCGGCCGCAGCGCAGAGCTCTTTGCCGGCGATTTTGTCGCCTTCCAGTAAGGCCCCTTCCTGCGTCAAGCCGATGATGCGGTCGCCGAAGCCGGCTGCGGCCACCTGATCCACCAGGCCATGGAACAGGAGGGCCTCAGGCATGACCAGGGCCAGGTCAAGCTCTCCCTGGCGGAAGGCCTGAATGAGGGCCTCAGCATAGGCGGCCGGGGAATTATCGGCGGTGGCCAGAAAACCCACCGGCCAGCCCTGGAGTTGGACAAAAGCCGGCATGGCTGGCGTGCCCCGGACCACCACGCCCTCATAGTCTCCAGTATGCCATTCACTGACCGCCCGGCTGGTTTCCAAGGCTGCCAGAAGGGTGCGGCCATCTGTCCCGACGAATCCGATTCTATACGCCATTACTGTTTGATCACGTCAGCCGGTTCCACATAGAACTTCAGGGCAGCCAGGCGATTGGTCTTGTCAATGTAACTATTCCAGATATCCCGGAGGTCCTCGATGGCCTGCTTGATGTTGAGCTCCAGTCCCCGGCATTTCAGCTGCCCCAGGCTAAAATAGAGTTCATTAAGGAGCCGGATCTGGGTAATGCCGATGACTTGCTGGAGGTCCTCTTCTTCAAGATTGTCCAGGTTGACCTTTTCGATCTCCGCAAGCTCGTGGAGGATTTCCAGAGCAATACCGGTGAGGAGATCCCGGTAAAAGTTGGGCTGCGATAGATCAATGACGCGCCCGCGGCTTAGGGTAATGGTTTTGGGTGGGTCGATGGAGGCCATCAGGATATTGTCACCTTTTTCAGATACTTATAAATCGCTTCATCATAGTGGTGGGTCAGATGAAAGACTTTGCGGGCCAGGGCAAAGCGAGTGGCCAGGGTGGTGGCCCCTTGATGGGCCTGCATTTCCTGAATCACCAGTGGATAATCAGCCGGGTCCACCACAACGGTAACGTCCCGGAAGTTTTTGGCCGACGAGCGCAACATGGCCGGGCCGCCGATGTCGATATTTTCGATGGCGTCCTCCAGGGTACAGCCCGGTTTGGCCACCGCCGCCTCGAATTGATAGAGGTTAACCACGACCAGGTCAATGGGTTCGATGCCATGGGCCTGCATCTGGGCCACGTGGTCGGGGAGGTCCCGGCGCCCCAGGATGCCGCCATGGATTTTGGGGTGCAGGGTTTTGACCCGACCGTCCAACATTTCCGGGAATCCGGTGAAATCCGAGACCTCCCGCACCGCTAGACCAGCCTCCCGCAACACCCGCGCGGTACCGCCGGTGGAGAGGATTTCGACTTGAAAGGGAGTTAAGGCCTGGGCAAACTCCACCAGACCTGATTTATCGGTGACACTCATAAGGGCACGCCTGATGGGGGGCATAGCTTCTCCTCCACACACCTAAAAATGGGCCAGGCTGCTGACCCTAACCTTAGGCAAGAGTTTTTATAATAACATTTATTTCTACTCGATCCACGCTGATGATGCAAGTTTTTTTAGCTTTCTGAGCCTCTTGGAAAAGCTTAACCAGGCTGGTATAGTTTGAGATAGCGTCAGCTTTAACTGGAATATGACCTCCCATCAGAGCCCCCAGCGGCAGCCAGGGATTGAGATTAAGAGCTTCAAGCGCCTCATGTCTATGGAGGGGCAAAAGGTCAATCATTAGGCAAAAATAGCCAGTGGGGAATTACCGCTCTCTGCCCGCCCAGATCCGGCTAAGAGTCAGGATTCTGGGCATGCTGATGGAAGGCAGTGATTTTCCACCTTCAGGTGGGTGTGAAGCCATGGCAGGTACTTTTTTAGCTCGAGAATTCTGGCCCCGTTTCCGCCGCAATCGTCTGGCCCTGAGCGGGCTCATTATGGTGGGCGCGCTGTTTCTGGTGTCCTTGCTGGCCCCCTGGCTCGCCCCTTATGATCCCAATTACATTGATATTCAGGCGATCCTCATGCCCCCCAGTAGCGCCCACTGGATGGGCACCGACTCCTTAGGGCGGGATGTTTTTTCCCGCATCATTTATGGGGCCCGCATCTCCCTCAAGGTGGGTTTTGTGGCCGTAGGGCTGGCTACCTTCATCGGGGTGATTCTGGGCGCGGTGGCTGGTTATTACGGGGGTTGGGTGGATAATCTCCTGATGCGGTTAGTGGACCTCATGCTCTGCTTTCCGACGTTTTTCCTGATCTTGGCGGTAATCGCCCTCCTGGAGCCCAGCATTTGGAACATCATGGTGATTATCGGGCTGACCAGTTGGATGGGCGTGGCGCGGCTGGTGCGAGCCGAGTTCCTCTCTTTGAAAGAGCGGGAATTTATCCAAGCGGCCCGAGCCTTGGGCGCTAAGGATAGCCGCATTATCTTCCGGCACCTGCTTCCCAATGCCTTGGCGCCGGTGATGGTCTCAGCCACCCTGGGGGTGGCCGGGGCTATCCTGACGGAGAGTGCCCTGAGCTTCCTGGGGTTGGGGGTGCAGCCACCGACCCCCAGCTGGGGCAACATCCTCACCGCCGGCAAGGACAACATAGAAATCGCCTGGTGGCTCTCCGTCTTCCCGGGCCTGGCCATCCTGGTGACGGTGCTGTCTTATAATCTCTTGGGAGAAGGGATACGGGAGGCCATCGACCCCCGTCTGAAGGAATAGCCGGGCTTTTCTTGCCGGTGGAGAGGGGAAATAACCTACCGTCCCGGCAACTCCTGGCCGCTGAACCGCCTTCAACCCTCGCTTCCACCTGCCAAACAGGGCGGCACCTGGTCATTGATACGGGTGGGCCAGCTGTAGGCACAGTGAAAATAGAAAGGGTCTTCAATAAAACAGACGCTGAACTCTTCGTAAATGAGATATGGGCAGCGGCCGCAGCACTCTGGTAATTCATCTTGCAGGTGGAACGGAATGCTGTGCCTTCCGGTCCGAAATTCGGCAGGGGTAAGCATCCTTCGTCCTTTCAGGGAATTTTCCGGGCAAGGGGTAACGGCCGCCGCGGCCCAGCGAGCCTCAGCCACCGTGATGATAGCCCCTCTACCGATCTTGCAGCTTATCTAGGCCTTCCCGAGGCAGGTGGGCAACTTGGTGGCCTCGTTGTAAAAGGAAGCTCACCGTTTGGCGGGAGATGCTTTGATCCGCCCAGAATTTCCCCATAAGGTTGATCTAGAGGTGAGCCTGTTCCTCGGTGAGCCAGGCGGCGACTGGCGATGCCTAGCGAATGTCCTCGGGCGCCAGAGAGCAAGAAGAGGCTAACATCTCCTCTTGGGTCATGCCGTTGGCCACTAAATTGACCAGCAAGCCCACCGTGATCCACCTTCCTCTGATAAAAGCTTTTCCCCCCTGATTGGGGGGCAAAGGAGATGCGGGACAAGTCTGGCAGAAAGGAGCCTCCCTTCCACTAACCAGCTATCTCGGCATCGGTCAGGTAGCAATCCGGGTCGGGGGCCCAGAGGTCGCCGGTGAGGGCCTCGGCCCGCACTCGGAAGTTGCCGCCGCAAACGTCCAGCCAGCGGCAGGTAGCACACCGGCCTTTGACATGGCGTTTTTTGTCCTTGAGTTTGGCCATGAGGGGGTTGCTCAGGTCCGTCCAGATCTGGCTGAAAGGGCGGTCTAGGACATTGCCGAAAGAATAATGGCGCCAGAACTGGTCAGCATGGACCTCTCCATCCCAGCTGATACAGCCGATGCCCCGGCCCGAATTGTTGCCTTCGTTCATGCGGAGCAGTTCCAAGACTTCGGCAGCCCGGGGATTGTTTTCCCGCAGGAGACGGAGATAGATATAAGGCCCGTCGGCGTGGTTATCCACCGTGAGGACTTCTTTGCTCTTGCCCCGGGCAAAAAGGTCGGCGGTCCGGTCGATAATCAGGTCCACCACCGCCCGGGTCTCGGCGTGGCTGAGAGCGGCGGCCACCAGGCGGCTGCCTCGACCGGCATAGACCAGATGATAGAAGCAGACCCGGGGGATGTCTCGCTCTTCGATGAGATCAAATATTGCCGGAATTTCCTGATAATTATGTTTATTGATGGTGAAGCGCAGGCCCACCTTGATACCGGCCTCCTGGCAGTGCTGGACTCCGGCCATGGCCGCCGCAAAAGCCCCCGGCTGTCCCCGGAAGCGGTCGTGGGTGGCCTCGGTCCCGTCCAGGCTAATACCCACATAGGACAGGCCAAACCCCTTTAGGCGTTGGGCCATCTCCCGGTCGATGAGGGTGCCGTTGGTGGAGATCACCGCCCGCATCCCCAGGGTTACGGCCCTTTCCACCAGGGTCAGGACATGGGGGTGCATGAGGGGTTCGCCCCCAGAGAAAAGGACCACCGGCACCCCAAAGGCCTTGAGGTCGTCCAAAAGGGCGAGACCTTGCTCCAGAGACAGTTCTCCCTCCGGTTGGGTAGCCGTGGCGTGGGCGTAACAGTGGACGCATTTCAGGTTGCAGCGGCGGGTGATATTCCAAACCACCACCGGCTTCTTATCCTGTGAGAACTGCAGCAGGTGCGATGGCAGCCGGCCCGAATGGCGGCCGTAGCGTAAAACATCCGAGGCCTCTACGGCCCCGCAATACAGTTTGGAGATGCCGATCATGGGTTTCTGGTTTCTTGTCTCTGTATAAATCTGGCATAGGCTGGCACGCCTAGACCATCGTTTGATGAGCCCTGCCCAAACAGCCGCGCTTTCCTCTCTACTGCCAGTGCCAGCCTCCCTCAGGAAGTTCTCTCGCCGGCAAGCCAAACGCCTTCGCCTGTTGGCCGGTTAACGCCCCCAGCGCTCTTAATTCTCCGACGTCCCTGGGGTGGCGGTAAGGAAAGTCTGCTGCAGGGATTCCTGGAAGAGGCGGTGCAGGAATCCATCCAGATCCAGCAGGTCTTCCAGCGAGATCACAAAGGCATCTTTCCCGGCCCGGTCTCGGATGAGTTTCAGGGCGTATTCTAGGTCCTTGGCAAAACCCTCGCAGATCACCCGGGCGGTGGTGCCGCCAGTCAGAGCCCGGCGCATGATCTCATCAATGGCCTCTTGCGTGAAGGCCAGATGGATGGCGTGTTCCCGATGGAAGGCATCCTCAAAGCGCTTCACTTGCTGATACAGCCGGGCAATCTGGTCAAAGGCGGCCAGGAGGTCGCAATCCCACCGCACATACTGGTCCACCATCAAGCCTACCCGGTAATCGGTGAGGGGCATATTGAAGCGGCGGAGGAGTTCCTGCTCCCGGCGCCAGACGGATTCCTTGAGTCGGGTCAATTCCTCAACCGCCGCCGCCTCGAAGCGGGCCTTGATTTCGGGGTTGTCGGGATCGGCCAGCAACCGGGCCAATTCCTCGGCAGGGTTGGCCACCACTTCGGGCGTCACCAAAAACTCCCGGATATTAGTGGAAGGCAGCCGTTTTTCAAATTGAATCAAAGCCTTTTCTATAACGCTGACCAACCCCCGGGCGCCTGTGCGCTCCTTGGCCGCCTCCTGGGCCAAGAGTCGGAGCGCCGCATCTTCAAACTTAATGTCGATATCATAGGCCCGGAAGTCCCGTTTTTTACTGATAATGATGGGATTATTGGGATTTTTTAAGATCTCGTAGAGGTCATCGGCGGTCAATTCATCGAGGACCGCGATGACCGGCAGGCGGCCGATGAATTCCGATTCAAACCCGTATTTGATCAAGTCCTCGGCCGTCACCTGGCGCCAGAACTCCCGATCTTGTTTCTTAGAGCGGGGCCGGCCGTGAAAGCCGATTTCCTGCTTGGCCAGCCGCTCTTTGATGATCTTTTCCAGATTATTGAAAGCCCCGGAGACAATGAAGAGGATGTTCCGGGTGTTGATGGTGCGCTTCTCCCGTTTGCCGGTTTTGCGATAATGTTCAATGGCCTGGATCTGGGAGATGGGGTCATGGGGGACCTTCAGGTCCACCTCGGTCTCTTCCATGGGTTTCAGCAGGGCCCGCTGCACGCCGCTGCGGGAGACATCGGGGCCGATGAGGTTACCGCTGGCAGCGATTTTGTCAATTTCATCAATATAAATGATGCCGTACTGGGCCAACTCCAGGTCATCGCCGGCTTCGTAGACCAGGTCTCGGACCAAGTCTTCCACATCGCCACCCACGTAGCCGGTCTCACTGAATTTGGTGGCATCACCCTTGACAAAGGGGACGCCGATCTTCTTGGCGATGAGTTTTACCAGATAGGTCTTTCCCACGCCGGTGGGGCCGATGAGGATAATATTGTTTTTGATGGAACCGACGCCTGGATCGGGCTGCCGGCCTTTTTCCTGTTGGTAGCGGATACGGTTAAAGTGAGTGCAGATTTTGGTGGCCAGGATACTTTTGGCGGCATCCTGTTTTATGACATACTCGTCCAAGTATTGCTCTAATTCTTCGGGTTTCAGGTCGAAATTAATCCGGCCGCTGCTCCGATTCCGGCCGCGGCTATCTACTTCTTCCACGACCGGTTTAGGCATGATAAAGGGGGAGGTTATCTTGACGCGATCTCCATATTTTTTGGAAAGATACTCGCTCAATTCTTTTTCCAGTTCTTTGGGATCTGGGAATTTGGTATTTTTTTCGTCCATAATGCCTTCGTATTGCATCTTCTCACGATCAGGTGAGATTGCCGAGAAAGGGTGGCGGTAGGTCGGAGCAAGGCCAAAGAAAAAGGGGCGCTGCCCTCGAACCTCCCATGGTCTGTATCTTACTGCTTAAAAGCATTATAAATCCTGTATTGGCTCGTTGCAAGGGGAGGGTAAGGGCTGCCGATTGACGGCGGTCTCTGGCCATGCTAAACTGATGATATCAAAGCAAAGACAAGGAGTAGACCTATCGAGCGTATCCACGGCCATGTGGCCGGTTTGAAACCCCAACAGCTCCGGCGTCTGGAGCGGCTCTATCGCCGCCGGGTGCCTCCACCCCATCTCCTGACACCGGAGTTGGCCAGGCAATTAGCAGAAATTTCCCACGAGATCAAACGGCAGGTGGGCATCCTGCTGGATCGCCAAGGTCTGCCGGCCATGGTTATCGTGGGAGACCCCAAAGGCCTGGTGATCCCCCCCCTCCAACGGGAACGGCAAGCCGGGACGCGCCTCAAGGGCCTGCGCCTGATCCATACCCACCTTTTCGGTGAGCCCCTGACCCAAGACGATTTCATGGATCTGGCCCTGCTGCGGTTAGATTTTATCCTGGCAGTGGCGGTGACCCCCCAGGGTCTGCCCGGTCGGTTGGATGGCGCCCACCTCCTACCCCAACGCCTGGCCGACCGGGATTGGGAGCTGATCACGGTTGACCATGTCTCCCAGTTGAACCTCAATTTCCCAGCCCTGATCCAATCCCTGGAAGAAGAGTTGGCCCGGGCCGGCCATACCGGGGCTGAGGCCGGCCCAGGGGAACGGGCCATCCTCATTGGCGTCACCACACGGCCCCGGGCAGTGGCCGAAGACTCCTTGGCGGAACTGCGGGAGCTGGCCACTTCGGCGGGTCTCCAGGTGGTGGACGTCATTCTGCAGCAGCGCCAACGCATTGACCCCCGCTATCTCATGGGCCGGGGCAAGCTCATGGAATTGGTGCTGCGGGCCCTCCAGGTGGATGCCACGCTGTTGGTGTTTGATGCTGACCTAAACCCTTCCCAAGCCCGGTCCATTACCGATTACACCGAGTTAAAAGTCATTGACCGGACCCAACTGATCCTGGACATCTTTGCCCAACGGGCCCGCAGCCGGGAAGGGAAATTGCAGGTGGAGATGGCCCAGTTAAAGTATCTCCTGCCCCGCTTGGTGGGTCGGGATGACGCCTTATCACGGCTGACCGGCGGCATTGGCGGCCGGGGGCCAGGGGAGACCAAACTGGAGATTGACCGCCGCCGGGTGCGGGAG
>CAZARS010000009.1:0-2163 GCA_964487625.1 uncultured Desulfobacca sp. | reverse complement strand
GCACCGCCTGGCCCAGGAACTTGAGGAGGTGCGGGCGGCCCGCCGGGTGCGCCGCGGTCCCCGACAGCGTTTGGGCCTGCCCATCATCTCCATTGTGGGCTATACCAACGCTGGCAAATCCACCCTCCTGAACACCCTGACCAAGGCCCAGGTGTTAGCCGAAAACCGGCTCTTCGCTACGTTAGATCCCACCAGCCGACGGCTGCGCTTCCCCCGGGAGCGGGAGGTCATCATCACCGACACGGTGGGCTTTATCCGGGACCTCCCCAAAGACCTGCTGGAGGCCTTTAAAGCCACCCTGGAGGAACTGGAGGACGCCGACCTCCTCCTCCACGTCATTGACCTGAGCAATCCTCGTTATCTTGAGCAGATGACTGCAGTGGAGGGTATTCTGGCCTCTTTGCACCTCAACGACAAACCGGTCCTCAAGGTTTTCAATAAAGTCGACCTAGTGGACCCGGAACTGGCCGCCTGGGAAAGCCGCCGGCACAACGGCGTGGCCATCTCCGCCCTGGATACCGCCACGCTACCGCCGCTTCTGGCCCGCCTGGAAGAGACCATCGACCGGCTCGTTCCCCGGCAGGTGACTCCCTCCAGCAATGGCCAGGAGTACACCGATCTACCCGGTTGGGGGGTATGGCGTCAGGGATGAGGAGAGTTTAATCTCGGATATTTCGCTGGGCCAGGCGAGGTTCAGGGCTTGGCATGCTGATGTTGATCTTCTTATGCCTTATGCCTTGCGGCTATTAACCAATTCCCGGATCAAAGCGCTGGCAATATGAGGTGAGTGGCGGCAAGCCATTCCGGCAGGCGCCTGCCCTTGCCATAAATGGAAAATCTCTCGGGGAGGTCACTCATGTCCGGCAACGTCTTTACCTAGGGTTAAAGGCGCCTGCGTATCTCTTACCATGGTCTCATTCTGTCACTCTGAGGGAACGAAGCGACCGAAGACTCTCAGATCCTTCGCGTCTCTCAGGATGGCAAAAGAAAAGAAGCCATTGGTGGAGGGGTTTTTTGACTTTTGGCTTCCTTTTTCAAGCTTTGCCAGAAGCCTGCCGGACACTAACGAAGGGAGGTAAGTATGTCCAAAAAAATCGCCATGCTCTTTCCCGGCCAGGGATCGCAATATGTCGAGATGGGAAAGGCCTTGCACGATAGTGAGCCGTTGGCCCGGGAGTTGTTTCAAAGGGCCGAGGCGATCACCGGTCTGCCTTTGATGCGCCTCTGTTTTGAGGGGCCCCTGGAAGAGTTGACCCAAACGGTGAACCTCCAGCCCGCCATCACGGTCTTGAACCTGGCCCTGTATCAGGCTTTACAGCGGGCCGGGGTCCGGCCCACGTATGTGGCCGGCCACAGCTTGGGGGAGTATAGCGCCCTCTGTGCTGCTGGGGTCCTCTCGGAGGCTGACACCTTGAAGGCTGTGATGGTACGTGGCCAACTGATGCACCGGGAGGCTCAGCAACACCCTGGGATGATGGCAGCCATCGTCGGTTTGCCCATCCCCCAGGTGGTGGAGCTTTTAGCTCCCATTGTCAACCGGGGTTACTTCGCCTTGGCCAATTATAACACCCCGGAACAGTTGGTAATCTCCGGTGCCAAGGTGGAGGTGGAAGAAGCCATGGCCGTGGCCAAGGCCGCCGGCGCCCGGGCAGTGCCCTTGGCCGTTTCCGGGGCCTGGCATTCCCCTTTGATGGCCGGGGCTACGGCTGATTTTACCGCGTTCCTACAATCCCTGACCTTCCAGCCACCTCAAACTACCCTGCTCCTCAACGTCAGCGGCCTACCGGAAAACGACCCACAGCTGATCCGGGATTACATGGCCCGGCAATTGACCTCGCCGGTGCAATGGACGCAAATCATCAAGCATATTCTCGCGGCCGGGGTTGATGCCTGGGTGGAAGTGGGGCCGAAAAACGTCCTTAAGGGTCTGGTGCGCAAGACCATCCCCAAAGACCAGCCTTTTAATTTTTACAATGTGGAGGATCCGGCCAGTCTGGAGAACTGCGTGGCCGCCCTCAGGGAGTGAGTCTGGGAAATATAGGGATGAGGGCAAGGCAAAAAGAAGCATAATTTACCATTAGTGTCCGGCAGGCTTCTGGCAGAGCTTAAAAAAAAGACGCCAAAAGCCAAAAAAGCTTTTCACCATTGGCCTCTTTTCTCTTG
>CAZARS010000008.1:42728-46001 GCA_964487625.1 uncultured Desulfobacca sp. | reverse complement strand
TTCCGCCAGAGAAATCACCTGAAGTTTAAAACCGCCCGTTTCCGGATAGGCACTATTTAGCAAGGTTCTTTGCCAACCACGGCTTATTAAACCTCAGAGACAAGCCCCGTTGGCAGGTGATCCGCGGCGGCTCCAGCCAATACCTGGGCCCCCTCATGGCGCGCTTTCGGGAGCAGGTGCGCCTCTCCTGTCCGGTCCAGGAGGTCCACCGCCAACCCGAGGGGGTAGTCCTCACCTTGCCGGGCGGCCATCAGGAGCACTTTGACGCCGTGGTGCTGGCAGTCCACAGCGACCAGGCCCTTCGCCTCTTGGCCGATGCCAGCCCCCAGGAGCGGGCAGTCTTAGGGGCCATCCCCTATCAGGAAAATCAGGTGGTCTTGCATACCGATTCTTCCTGGCTCCCCCGTCGGCGGGCGGCCTGGTCCAGTTGGAATTATCTGTTGCCGCCCCGGGAAAATGGCGGCGTGGCTGTCACTTACCATCAGAACCGCCTCCAGAGCCTGAAGGCCCCGGTGGAGTTCTGTGTGACCCTCAACCCCCCGGCCGCCATTCCGGCCGATGCCATTCTGCGCCAGATCACCTACCATCATCCGATCTACACGGCGGCGGGGTTTGCGGCCCAGAAACGGTGGTCCGAAATCAACGGCGTCCGCCGCACCTATTTCTGCGGGGCATACTGGGGATATGGCTTTCATGAAGATGGGGTCAACAGCGCCTTGGCAGTGGGACGGCTCTTCGGGGTGAGTCTATGAGCCGCCATAGTGCCGTCTATGAAGGATGGGTGCGCCACCGCCGGTTCTGGCCGGTGCGAAATGAGTTCCGCTATAAGATCTTTTTCCTCTATCTTGACCTGGCGGAGCTGCCCACAGTCTTCCAGGGCTGCCGCTTCTGGTCCACGGATCGGGTCAATCTGGCCTACCTGCGGCGCCGGGATCATCTGGGTGATCCGGCCATCCCGCTGGCTGAAGCGGTCCGGAAGCGCATCCAAACTGAAACCGGCCAACGCCCCACCGGTCCGATTCGCCTCTTGACCCATCTGCGTTATTTCGGCCACTGTTTTAACCCGGTTAGCTTTTATTACTGTTTTGGAGGCCAAGAAGAGCGCCTTGACACGGTGATGTTGGAGGTTCATAATACCCCTTGGCTGGAGGAGCATTGTTATGTCTTGCCGGCTGCGGCCAATGTGCACCCACACCCGGAGTGGCGCCAATACCGGCTTAACAAGACCTTTCATGTCTCCCCCTTCATGCCCATGGCCATCACCTACGATCTGCGAATTCGACAGCCGGGAGCAAGCTTAGCCGTGCATTTCCGCAGTTTTTACCAAGATCGGCAGATTTTTGATGCCACCCTGGCATTGCAGCGCCGGGAGTTCACTCCCCCTGCCTTGGACCGGCTGCTGTGGCGGTATCCCCCCATGACCTTGAAGGTCGTGGCCATGATCTATTGGCAGGCTTGGCGTCTCTGGCGCCGCGGTGCCCCTTATTTCCCCCACCCCCGACGCCTCAGGCCCCCAGAACAATACGTTGACCTTTGCTGACGCTGACCCATGGTAACGCCCCCTGCTGCGCCCAAGCCCTCCATCATCCCCGCAGAGGCCACCACGCCGCCCCTCAGGGCGCAGCGGCTGGCCCCCTTGGCCCGGCTTCTGGTGCACTTCTTCCTGAAACGGTTGCGCCAGGGTTACCTCACCATCCAGGAAGGCCAGGACTGCCGGATCTTCGGCGGCCCCACAAACCTCCAGCCCGCCAGCGCCACCCTCATTGTCAATCATCCGGCCTTTTATGGCCTCATGGCGACCGGCGGCAGCCGCGGCCTAGGGGAAGCCTACATCCGGGGCTACTGGTCCAGCCCGGACTTGACCGCAGCTCTCTGCCTGCTGTCCCGAGCCTACCTGGCCTGGGAGAAGTTGGCCGATCGTCTATTTTTCCTCTCTTTGGGAGCCAAAAGGCGATATCCTTGGCCGGGCAACCAGCCGTGGGAGAGCCGCCTCAATATTGCGGCCCACTATGATCTGGGGAACGACTTCTACGCCCTCTTCCTAGATGAGACCATGGCCTATTCCTGCGCCGTTTTCCCCCGAGCGGAGAGCAGCCTGACTGAAGCCCAACTGTACAAATATGACCTTATCTGTCGCAAGCTCAATCTCCAACCCTGGCACCACCTCCTGGAAATCGGCACGGGTTGGGGCGGACTAGCCTTGTTTGCCGCCCAACGTTATGGCTGTCGGGTCACCACGACCACCATCTCCCAGCAACAGCACGAGTATACCCGGCAGGCCATTGCTCGGGCAGGTCTGACGGCACAGATCACCCTCTTGCAGGAGGACTACCGCCACCTTTACGGGCAGTTTGACCGGCTGGTCTCCATTGAGATGATCGAGGCCGTGGGGCATGACTATCTGCCGGAGTTCTTCCGGGTCTGCTCCCGCTGTCTTAAGCCGGATGGTCTCATGCTCCTCCAGGCCATTACCATGGACGATCGCCGCTACACCCGCTACCGTCGGACCCTCGATTTTATCCGCAGCCATATCTTCCCAGGCGGCAGTCTCGTGTCGCTCCAAGCCTTGGGCCAGGCCGTTGCCACCGCCAGTGACCTGACGCTGGTCAATCTCGAAGATCTGACCACCTGCTATGTCCAGACCCTGCGCCAGTGGCGGCACCGATTCTGGGCCCATTTGGCCGATGTCCAGGCACAGGGCTTCCCGCCCTCCTTTATCCGTCTCTGGGAATTTTACCTCTCCTATTGCGAGGCCGGATTTCTGGAGCGCTTGACCGGTGATGTGCAGCTGCTTTATGCCAAACCCTTCCACCGCCAGCCCCTGTGGCCATGGACCCCGGTGGCCAGCCGCCTTACCTAACGGCGCTGCTCTCAGCCCGACCCCTGGCCGGCCTGCCGCTCCTCTTGGCAGCGCCGTTTGGCCACCTTGCGACATTGCTCCCAAATAATGCACCCTGGCCGGAACTTGCAATAGGCACAGGGATCAGTGCAGGCCTGGCAATTCTCCAAACACTCCTCGCAGTAATAATAATCCATCTTCTGACAATGAATCCGGGCTTCCCGGTCGGGGTGGAAACGACAGTACATGAGCCTTCCTTTAACCTGTGACTGATGGCCGAGTTAAGCCTTGCCGCGCTGCTGGAGAAGCGGCCCTCCCAACCGCGCCCTCAGGGCGGTGGCGGACCTATGACAAGCATAAGACTATCAGAGACTCTACTACCCTGCCAACCCGGGGTGGGGAGATTTTCTGTTCCGATATTTTAAATATCTATT
>CAZARS010000008.1:16084-42707 GCA_964487625.1 uncultured Desulfobacca sp. | reverse complement strand
TTTTTCCCTTGCCTTTTGCTTGCTTTTGTGCTAAAGGCATTAAACTTAAGGGGATAGTTACATCAATATCCTCATCTCTGCCTGGCCGTTGGGGGAGAAACGGCACCCTCCATGCCCCCGTATTGCTCCGTCCTGTGGGGGTTCGTGTTAACCTGAACGGGGAGAAATCATGAAGCGCTTTAGCACCATGATCATTATTTGCCTATGGCTCCTGTCTGGTTGTGGCGGTGGCAAGCAGGTTGCCCAAACGCCAGCTGGGAACCTGCCGGCACCAGCCGAAGACCAGATGGATCTGGCCTGGGACAATGAGAAAGATGAGCCGCTGGTGGGTTCCATTAGCTCCAAACGGTTGGAGGAACTCTATGGCAAGACTCACATCCCCAGTCTGGATGAAGCCGTTGACCAGGAAATGAAAAAATGGGAATTGCAAAAGACCTTTGACATGCCCATTCAGGTCAACAAGGAGGTGCGCAATTATATCTATTATTTTTCCACGGATCGCAAAGAGATCTTCAGCCGTTATCTCAGCCGATCAACTCGCTATCTTCCCATGATCAAGAAGGTCTTTGCGGAATACGGCCTGCCCGAAGACTTAGCCTATCTGGCCCTGATTGAAAGCGGCTATAGTAATAAAGCCCGCTCCTCGGCTAACGCCGTGGGCATGTGGCAATTCATCCGGGGCACGGCCGTGCGCTATGGCCTTACCGTGAACGATACCATCGATGAACGGCGGGACCCGGAAAAAGCGACCCACGCAGCCGCGAAGTATCTCCTCGATTTATATAAACAATTCGGCTCTTGGTATCTAGCTGCGGCCAGCTATAATTGCGGGGAAGGTCGGGTCCAACGGGAGATGGACCGCAACGGCAATATGAAGAATTTCTGGGACCTCTCCAGCAATTATAGCCTCCCCACCGAAACTAAAAATTACGTCCCCCAGATGATTGCGGCCACCATTATCGCCAAAAACCCTGAAAAATATGGCTTTAAACGCATCCCCTATCAGCCCCCCTTGAAATATGATGTGGTCAAGGTCACGGAACCGACCTCTCTGCGGGCCGCAGCGGTAGCCGCCACCACCAGCTACGAAGAGATTTGTGCCCTAAATCCTGAACTGTTGCGAGATGCCACGCCTTCCGGCTACAGTGCTTATCTCCTCAAGATCCCTCCCGGCAAGAAAGAAGCCTTTGAACGGAACATCATGGTGGCCCGGGCCCAATTCCCGGTGGGGAGCGCAGTATATTACGCCAGCCGAGAAACTGCCGGGGACGCGGTGGAATATGTAGCCCCCAGCCGCACCAGCCGCCAGAGCTACCGCAATGTGGAAGCCGCCGTGCTGACCACGCCGTCGAAAAAGACCGCCTCCAGCCCGAGGGTTGCGGTGGCCAGAAATAGCAGCAAAGCCACCCTCCAAGCCAAAGCCAAAAAATATGACGACCTTCCCAAACTCGTCAATCGCGACACCAGAGAAACCCGCCCCCAAGGAGCCACCACTCAAACCGCTACGGCTAAGGGAGCTCAGAGCAAAAAAGAAACAGCTGTTGCCTATAATCTTCCCCGGACCAATAAAGACACTCCCCGGGTGAACTCCAAGGAAAATTCCCGCCGCAGTGAATCGGGTGCCGCCGAACCCATGACCGCTAGCATGTTGCCGGGTTTTGGCACCACCAAAAAAGCCAAGACAGAAACTACGACTGCCGCCAAAAAGTCCGCAAGTAACTCAACGACCGCAAAGAATAAAAAGAAAAAAACTAATTAACCGCAGCAGTGGCAGCGCCGCCGAACCAAGCAGGCCAGGGGGTTCCTCTCCCTGGCCTGCTTGATTTTTGGGGAGGACCGGAGGGGCTTTTGACGCAAGGCCCTTACAAAAAACCTTGCGAGAAAGTCTGTTACAGCCATTCGAGCACGACTTTATCTGAGACCACTCGCTGAGGCTCGTGGCTTTGCTTGTTTGTTTAACTTAATTACCCGGATTATATGGAAAATCCCTGTTACCAGCTTCTTTCTGGTGAAATCAGGGCTCAGATATCGCCGATCAAGCCGCCTGCCCGTTCAATGACACCGCCCAGATCGCGGCGGGATTTCTGCAATTCGTAGGCATAAACGGGGGTGCC
Organism: uncultured Desulfobacca sp.; assembly: GCA_964487625.1. Lineage (GTDB taxonomy): Bacteria > Desulfobacterota > Desulfobaccia > Desulfobaccales > Desulfobaccaceae > Desulfobacca. The sequence continues at coordinate 40,593 of CAZARS010000008.1, read as the reverse complement.
GTGCTGCCGTAGCTGTTCCAAGGCCGTAGTCAATTCCAGGGGCTGGTGCCCCTGCCGCCGGGTTTCCTCTAAGGCTCTGAAGATGGCCGGCGGCAGAAAATAGCGGCCCACTATGGACCGGGCTTGGGGCGTCTCTAAGATGGGGTGGGAGTAAGGGGGTTTCTCTTGCAGCTCCTCCACGGCAAAGAGGCGGGAGCCAGCCGGCGGACCCAACCGCACCACGCCACCCAATGACAGGCGCGAACGGGGGACCGTCTCCACTGCGATCAAGGGTTGGCCTCGCAACTCCACAAAGGCCCGCCGCATATATTGCAGTTCTCGAGGCATGGCCCGGGAAGAACGATACTCCACCATTTCATCAGGCAGGAGCACCAGGAAAGGCTCCTCCCCTACCCAGGTAGCGGCCCGTAGGATTGCCTCCCCCAGCCCGAGGGGGTTAGGCTGTAGGCAAAAATCCACCTGGAAACGGGGAACCGCGGCCAGCTGTAGGGCTCCCCGGAGCGGCCGGAACAGGGCCTCCTCGGTGCCCGGGGCCAGGATCAGGAGGAACTGATATACCCCCACCGCCGCTGCTTCCCGCATGCTTTCCAACAGCAACCGCTGCATGATGTGGGCCGCCAGAAACCGGTGTTGACCGCCCGCAGCCGGGATAACCGCCCGATTAACTGGGGCTGCCAGCCAATCGGTTACCAGGGAGAGGGTGGCAGCCACTAACTGGGCCGCCTCCCGCCGCCGCGCCGGTGCTTGGGCCAGGTTCTGGATAAGCCGGTGGATATTTTTTTCTTCCAGCCCAAGGGCAGTCAGGGCTTCCCATAAATACAGCGGATCAACGGACGGCCCTGGCTGGTGGCTTTTTTCCCCCTGAGGCCGACTGAGACTGCTTAACAGGGGCATGGGGGTGAGATCACAGGCTGCGAACCAAGCGTCTAGTTCAGGTCCGGTGATCCCCAAACTCGCCGCCAACTTCAGGATCGTACCCCGCCGGGGGCGGCGCTCCCCGCGCTCCAGTCGGTTGATATAGCTGACATTAAGGCCTACTTGATGGGCCAAAGCCCGCTGGCTCAGACCCGCGGCTTCCCGGGCCTGCCGCACCAGCGTGCCGAATTGCCACGTGTCCCCCAATTCAGGGGCAGTCATGGTTCTTCCTTTTTGCTCTGGAAGGTTCCTTGGCCAGCATGATTACTACCCCGCTACGGCCTTGCCGGGGCCAACCCCAGAACCGGCAAGTGGCGGCGGTGCCAAGGGAGGTCCTCCCGGAACCAGAAAACGTTGCGGCCACGAACCGTCTCGATTTCTTGCAGTCGGTGCCACCGGCCTTTTTGCAGATACGCCCCCCGATACCCCAAAGGCACCAGAAAATCCACGATATCCTGTCTGCTCAGGCCGGCCAGCCTCAGGGTTTTCTCCTCCATCTCCACCAAAAGAAGCGGCGAGTGGTCGGCCAGGAGGCTGACAGCACCCTGCAGCACCGCCAACTCCGCCCCCTCGACATCGATTTTCAGGAGCTGCGGAGGCGGTCCCCCGTGTTGGCGGAAAAAAGTATCCAAGGTGGTGGTTTGCACTTCGTGGTATTGGGACCGCGCCCCCCCTTGGAAAAGGGTGGCGCCGGTATCAGCCTCGCCACCATGCAGATAAAGCCGGGCCGTGCCTTCCTGATCTGCCACTGCCAACGGCAGGGCATAGACCTGTAACACATTATTTAAGGCAATGTTGTCCTGCAGTTGTTGAAAGGCCTCTGGCCCTGGCTCCCAGGCCACTACCTGGCCTCGCGGCCCCACCACAGTGGCGGCCAATAACGAAAAATAGCCAATATTCGCCCCCACATCCCAAAAACTGGCGCCCGGCTGCAGCACCGTCCTGAGCAATCGCGCTTCGTAGCGCTCATGATACTCTTGGAAAAAATACATCTTGCGTTGTTCGGGATCGCGCAGATCACACCGCAGGCGGAAACCTGGCGCCAGGACGACGATTTGAAAATTTTCCGGGGGCAGCAGCGCTCTCTGCCAGGCCTCATAGAGCCGCACCTTGCCGTCCCGCCAGGGGAAGGCCCGCAGATACCACCGAAAGATGGCCCGACCGAGTTTTTTCATTTTTGCTTCAGGCATAAGAAACCCTTTGCCCCGACAGACTGCTAAGCTGCGGCTCCCACCAGTGCCGGAGCAGACGGCAAACCTCCTCAAATTGGATGGCCTCCAGACAAAGGGGCCGGACACACCGCCGGGTAATACATGGATTCCGGGGGCAGGCTTTGGCCTTGAAAATGGCCTTGCCCCAATCAACCTGATAGGGCCCCACCCGTTCCGGTGCGTCCGCGCCCAACAGACCGAGACTGGGTACGCGGAGAGCCAACCCCAGGTGAAAAGGGCCGCTGTCATTGCCCACCAACAGGCGGCAATGGCTGAGAAGTCCGGCTACCGTCAGGATATCACACCGCCCGGCGGTCATAAAGACCGGCTGCCGGACTCGGACGGCCACCTCTTCGGCCAGATCCCGTTCACTGGCCGTGCCGATAATGAGGAGCCTGGCCCCATAGGTGGCCTCGAGCCACTTGGCCAACTCGCCGAAACGATTACTCGGCCATCGTTTATAAGAGTCCGAGCCACCCGGATGCAGGGCCACCAGGAGCTGGGGCAAATGGCCGAAATGCGCCACCAGGAGATCCGCGGCCTGTTGCTTCACCGTCGGGGGGAGAACAATAGCCAAGTCCTTGGCCGCCGCCTCCACCCCCACGGGCCGCACCAAGTTGAGGCGGCGTTCAATGGCGTGTTCGCTGGGTCCCTGGCGGGGCACTGCCAGGGAATAGGCCCAGTGCAGGGGGCTATGACCTGAACCGATGAGGAACGGTGCGGTCGTTGAGTGGGCTAAAAGCGTAGCCTCGGGATCGTTGCCGTGTAGGATGATCACTAGATCATGATGCTGCCGGCGCAGATCCTGGGCCAGGCGCCAGAAACCGAGGCCGCCGGCGGCAAACCCCCAGCCGCGGCTGACCCACGGGAGGGCGCTGACCAGAGGCAGGAGGCCCGGTTGTACCACCGCCTCAATTTGCCAGTCAGGATAGCGCTCCTGTAACCCCCGCATGGCTGGAGTAGAGAAAAGCAGGTCACCCAGGGCCGTGCTGTTGATAAGGAGGACCCGGCGCACCAACTCGGGTCGCCAGGCTGACCAGGGCTGCACTGGCCGACGCTGCTGGCGCCAGCGCAAGAACAGCTCAGCGATCCGCAACCGCACCTTATACGCCATACTTGGCCCCTACCCTGCCTTGCTGCTGCCCGATCAGCTCATAAACCTGGACCAGGCGGGCGGCAATGTGTTCCCAGGTAAAGTGTTCTCGCACCCACTGACACCCTTGGCGGCCCAATCGCTCCCGGGCCGGTACATCTGTGAGCAGGCGCAGGATCAACGCCGCCAATTCCCGCTGATCATCATGGCGGGCCATAAGATAACCCTGGACGCCATCCCGAACAATCTCTGGAATGCCCCCCCGCCGGCTGGCAATTACCGGGAGACCGCTGGCCATGGCTTCCAGGAAGACGATCCCCAGGCCCTCCTCCACCTGCGACGGGCCCACAAACACGTCTCCGGCCTGATAAACGGCGGCAATCTCCTGGGGGGGTATAAAGCCCGTCATGACCACCCGGCCGGCCGCGGCCTGCAGCTGGTCCTGCAAGTGGCGATAAAACGGGGTCTGTCGGTCGGTGCGACCGCGGCCATATTCTGTGCCGCCGGCCAGGAGCAGGATAGCCTCGGGGACCTGCTGCCAGACCTCGGCCATGGCTGCCAGCAATATTCCTACCCCCTTACTCTCCCGCACTTTGCCCACGAAGAGGACCACGGGAGCCTGCCCCAGCCCATAGCGCTGTCGCACCTCCTGACCCAGCCCCGGTTCTTGCCACCGGCAGGGGAAACCCTCGGCTGCCACGCCATTATATACCACAAAATAGCTGGCTGCACCTCGGCCCAAACGGTGGCGCTCCCGCTCCAACACAAAGCGGCTGCAGGCCAAACAAGCGGCCACCGGCGTCTCGCCCCCCGGCGCTGGCCGCTCCCGCCGCCCCAACGATTCCGCCAGATTATGCAGGTGCAGGATCACCGGGATGCGTCCCTGTAATCGGGCCTGCAGGTATCCTGCCACTAAGGGGCGGTTATGGACATGGATCAGGTCCGGCCTGATCTCGGTTATCTGTTGCCAAACCCGATACTCATACCAAGGCCAGAGATGGCGATAACGCTTGTACAGGCGGAAGCGCCAGCCCGTCAGGGGCAGACGGATATATTCCACGGTTCCCCGCCTCTCATGCCCTGGCAACTCAGGATCAGACCGGCAGAGCACCACAACCTGCCATCCCGGCAGACGGCCGGCCACCTGTTCAATGAACAGCTCCGCGGCGCCGCCCCGGATGGGCGGCACTGGAAATAGTTCCGCAGCTACATGCACAACGGTGGGCATACGGATGGTCGGCAGAGGCCTCGGGCCGGCTCGCCAAAGAGCAGCCGGTGCCCCACCCTAAAACAGCGTGTAGATAAACGGCGCAATGGCCGAACCACTGGCCATGGCGATGATGATGCCGAAGAAGAGCAGCACAAGAATGACGGGCAGCAGCCACCACTTTTTCCGCTCCCGGAGAAAACTCCAAAGATCGCCCACTACGGACATGGCTAGAACTCCTTATTAAATAATTTCCATCCGGAAACCGTTGGCAAGCAAGCTCAAGGCATCATCCCAGGTAAACATTTCCATGGTAGGGATTGGGTTACCCAGCCCTACAACTATTCCCGCCTCAACATCTGGCCTGCGGATGGCCACTCAATAAGGCCAGAGGTTAAAGGTCGAAATTCAAAAGTCAAGGGTCAAGCATCTCTATCTTTTCCCTTTTCCTCTATCCCCTATCCCTCATCCCTTTTCCCTGGCCACTGGCCCCTGGCCTCTACCCTGCTCAATCAAGCTCAAAGGTTTCCTGCCACTTGTCGGTATCCTGCCAAGCGGGTTGAGCTTTTTTGTCAAAGAGGAAATCCCCCAGCACTAGGTAATCCATCTCCGTGCGCCGGAAGCAACGGTAGGCATCTTCCGGAGTGCAGACAATGGGTTCGCCCCGGACATTGAAACTGGTATTGACAAGTACCCCGCATCCGGTGCGGGCCTCGAAGGCCTTGAGGAGCTGCCAATACCGGGGGTTGGTCTCCTGGTGGACCGTCTGCAGGCGGGCGCTGTAGTCAATGTGGGTGATGGCCGGCAGCTCAGAGCGAAGATAATAGAGTTTTTCCCGCCATGGCAGGCTATGGTAATGGGGGGGCAAGGGTTTCCTGTACTTATCCCGGACCTCGGCGATGAGCAGCATGTAGGGCGATGGCCGGTCCAAGTCAAAATATTCCTCGGCCCTTTCGGCTAAGACCGAGGGAGCGAACGGCCGGAAGCCTTCCCGGAACTTGATCTTTAAGTTCATCTTTTTTTGCATCTCCGGATTGCGAGCGTCCCCCAGGATGCTGCGGTTCCCCAAAGCCCGAGGCCCCCATTCCATCCGGCCTTGGAACCAGCCCACCACCTGGCCCTGATCCAGGAGTTCTGCCACCGTGGCACACAACTCGGCAAAATTCTCAAAGCGTTGATACGGAGCCTGGTATTGTCGGGCGACGCTGAGGATGTCCACTTCACCGAACTCCGGCCCCAGATACGACCCCTGCATGCGGTCGGGCGATTGGCAGATCCGGGGGTGGCCGGCATGGATATGGTAAGCACAATAGGCCGCCCCCAAGGCGCCGCCGGCATCGCCGGCCGCCGGCTGGATCCAAATATCCTCAAACAACTTCTCCTGCAGCAACCGGCCGTTGGCCACGCAGTTCAAGGCTACCCCACCGGCCAAGCAGAGATGGCGGGCCCCCGTTAACCGCTTGGCCTCCCGGGCCATGTTCAGGACAATCTCTTCGGTGACCTTCTGGATAGCCAGGGCCAGGTTGCAGTGCGCCGGCAACAGATCATCCTCGGGCCGGCGCCGGGGGAAGCCGAAAAGCTCCTGCCAACGCTCTTCTTGCACCATCTTCAGGCCAGTGGCATAATCAAAGTAGCGCAGGTCCAGCCAAATGGAGCCATCTTCCTGGATTTCCACCAGATGGCGCCGGATCAGGTCAATAAATTCCTGCACCTGAGCGGCTTGGGGATCCCCATAGGGCGCCAACCCCATCAATTTATACTCGCCGGAATTGACCTTAAACCCCAGATAATACGTAAAGGCGGAGTACAGCAGGCCTAGGGAATGGGGGAAGCGCAGCTCCCGCAGGATGGTAATATCTTTGCCCTGCCCGTGGCAGATGGAGGCCGTGGCCCATTCCCCCACCCCATCAATGGTCAGGATGGCCGCCTCGGCAAAGGGCGACGGGTAAAAGGCGCTGGCCGCATGGGAAAGGTGATGCTCGGGGAAAAGCAGGGTCAGGCCGTTCTTGGCTTTTTTGTCCAGCCCACCGATCTCGGCCAGCTCCGTCAGGATGAGGTTCTTGAGGAGCAGCTTTTCTTTGATCCACACCGGCATGGCAGCCAGAAAGGACTTGAGCCCCCGGGGAGCAAAGGCATAGTAGGTCTCTAAAAGGCGCTCAAACTTGAGAAAGGGTTTGTCATAAAAGGCCACTGCTGCCAGATCCGTAAGATTAACCTCACCTTGGTGCAAACAGAAGCGAATGGCATTGATCGGGAAAGACGGATCATGCTTTTTGCGGGTGAACCGCTCCTCCTGGGCCGCGGCGATAATGCGGTCATCCTCCAGGAGCACCGCCCCGGCGTCGTGATAAAAGGCTGAAATACCAAGAAGATACATAAATGTGGCTAGTTGTTCATTTACGGTCGTCGATTATCAGCTTGCGCTGACACTTTTCCCGGGCAGGTCTTCGCCCCCACCCTTCCCGGTCTCATCCCCTTGCACCGCCTCCCGGTTTGGGTCAGCGTTACGATCCCTATTGAGGCTTTACCAAGCCTTTTCCAGATCTTCCTTCCGATACGTGTGGTCCCGCTGGTGCCAATGGCTGTGGGGTTGGCGTTGACGCCGGTGGAGGCCCAGGGTATCACCTCGCCAGAGGCGGGAGAGCAGGGCGATGGGCGTGAGGATGATATAGAAGATAATGGTCAGGATGATCTTAGCATTGATATTGCCCAGAAATTGGGCCAGACGCAGCCAGCCCCAAGCCAGCCAGGCGGCTACTGGCTTTACCCACAGGGCCAGGAAGAGCAGCAGCGCGGCCAGATACAACAGCCAGGGCTGCCCGAACCAGAGGCCAGCCACTAGGCTCACCAGGGCCAGCACACTGAGGGTTTCCAAGATCCTTAGGGGCGTTAAAGGTTCAATCATAAGATGGTTATGGTTTTTGCCGGGGCCCACGATCCTCCGCACCCTGCCTTAGGTAGCCCTGCTCCTGCAAGGCCCGGCTGATCAACTCGGCCGCCCGCCTGGAACCTTGGGGGGTGAAGTGTACAATATCATAAAGGTATTCTCTTTCCAAGGGGATGGCTGCGGCCAAGTCAATGACCAACACGCCCTGCTCCCGTCCCACGGCCCGGATTTCTTCGTTAAAGCCCAAAAAGAGCCGCCGGTAGGCTTCGTACGATACACCCTGCCGGGCCAAGTCCTGGAGTGACGTCGCGATAACCGGATCGGGCTGCTCCTTGAGGCGGTGCGCCTGGGTCAAAAGCACCGGCTCCACCTTGGCGAAGCGACAGAGCATACAAAAGAGCTCCAGGTTCCGGCGGAATCCCGTCCGCAGTTGCTCCTCGTCATAGCGGAGCTGGCGGCCCCGGACCCGGGCAAATTCATCGGGGTGGCCCGTCCGCGACCGCCGCAGCCGTTGCTTCACCGCCTGCCGGAGCTGCTCCACCGCCCGTGTCACTTGCGGGATGAGGAGGTCACGGATCTCCCGCAGGCTGCGGCCCACAGACGGTTGCACGGTGACCAGCTGGGAGCGGGAGGGGTTATCGGACCAATAGCTGCCTTCCAACAGCAGGATGGTCAAGTCATTGATATTATGACACATTAAGACAATGTCGGGGTGCAGGGGAATAACCTTGTTCAATAGGATATTGAGGGAATGTAAGGAGTTATTCCCCCCTACCCCACTGTTATACGCATTGACTTTTTTCCCGGTTGCTTCCTCCAATTGCCGGCCCACCAAGTACGGGAATCGTTCCTCTTCCCCCATGAAGGCACAGGCCGTAGACGAGCCCCCCAGAAAGACCAAGGTCAGATCTGGCCGCGCATGGATACGGGAAGGTCTGATAAAACCGTCGGCATCGACCCGTAGGAGGTATGGTTTGGCCTCCAAGTTATCGGCCAGAGCCAATTCGGCCGCCGGTGGGACGATATATTGGGAAAAAAAAGGGCCATATTCCCGTAGGCGGATATATCGCTGAATGCCGGGGTGAAAGGCGGGTTGACGCCAGCGCAGCAATAGTTCGGTGAGACCGGTCATGATGACCAGCAAGAGCGCCAAAACGGCACTGATGGTCAGCTTGGGATGGCGATCAAACCAATTGGAGGTGGGAGGCACCGGTTCTCTCCATAGAAACTTTTTAATAGTGGTATGATTTGGCGTTTTTGTCAAGGGCAACCGTGGGCAAAGAGAGGCCGGACGCCCGACTCCGCCGGTCTTTGGCCCGGTAAGCAGTTGACAGATTTCTCTGATAGTCTATGATACACCTTAAGATAATCGCACCTGAGGCCAGCCATGATTAATTATGTGACTTATCGGAAATTTATTACCTTAAAAAACGGTCAGCGGATCATGTTTCGTTTCCTGAACGCTCAGGACCGGGAGAATCTTTTGAGGCTTTTCCAGGAGGCCCCGGAAGAAGATACCCGCTTCCTGAAACAGAATGTCAAGGATCCCAAATTAATCAATTACTGGATCGACAACATCAATTATCAGAAAGTCTTGCCTTTGGTGGCCGTGAATATGGAGGATAATACCATCATTGCCGACGCCACCCTGCACCGGGGCAAGCATGCCAGCAAACATATCGGCGAGATCCGCATCTTCGTCTCCCGGCCATTCCGGAACCAAGGGCTGGGCTCTCTCATGCTGGATGAACTCATTAATCTAGCCAAACTGGAGAACCTGCAGATTCTCAAAGCCGAGGTTCTGACGGACCACAAAGGCGTCCTGAAGGCCTTCAAATCCAAGGGCTTTGAATTGAAATGCATCCTGGATGACTATTTCCTACGCAAAGACGGCATGACCCACGATGTAGCTTTGTTGATGCGACCGGTGGTAAAACGGGAAGAAGCCGAGTTTTGATATGGAGCCAGGATGGGAGTAATTTTAGGCTTCGTGCGGCTGTTGGCTGACCCACCCCGGGAGATAGCCCACGCCCGTCTTGGCCTGCTGTGCAACCAGGCCACCGTGGGCCCTGGCTGGCAGCCCTTGTGGCTGGAACTGGTGAAACGCTTTCCCGGTCAAGTACGGGCCCTCTTTAGCCCGCAACACGGCTGGTGGGGTGAAAAACAGGATAACATGGTCCTGTCCGCCGATGGCCGGGAGCCCCATACCGGCCTGCCGGTCTTCAGCCTCTACGGGGAGCGTTTGCGACCTTCGGCTGAAAGTCTGGACCTCATTGATATCCTCTTGGTGGACCTCCCCGATGTGGGCACACGGGTTTATACTTTTGCCGCCACCATGGCCTATGCTATGCAAGCTGCGGCACAGCACGGCAAAAAAGTCATCATTCTGGACCGGCCCAATCCCATCGGCGGCGTCCAGGTAGAGGGCAATCTGCTCCAGCCCGAGATGGCCTCCATCGTCGGCCCCTATCCCTTGCCCATGCGCCATGGTTTTACGTTGGGAGAGTTGGCCCGCTACTACAACGATATCGGTCAGATCGGGTGCGACCTGGAGGTCATCCCTTGCCTGGGTTGGGACCGGTCCCAATATTTTGATGCCACCGGCCTGCCTTGGGTGCTGCCCTCCCCCAACCTTCCTACCCTGGACACTGCCATCGTCTATCCCGGCCAGGTCCTCCTAGAGGGTACAAATCTCTCGGAAGGGCGAGGCACCACTCGGCCCTTTGAACTCTGCGGTGCCCCCTACCTCGACCCCTTGGCGGTTGCCGCGGTCCTTCGGCAACGCTTTGACCTACCCGGCGTAATCCTGCGCCCTACCTGGTTCCAACCCGCCTTCCAGAAATGGGCCGGTCAGGTCTGTGGCGGCTGGCAAATACATGTCATCGACCGGCAGGCCTATCAGCCCTACTTCACCACTTTGGCGCTGCTGCAGGTTATCATCGAGCTCTATCCTGATCATTTTCAGTGGCGGCAGCCCCCGTATGAATTTGTTTACGACCGTTTGCCCTTCGATCTTTTAACCGGCGATCCCCGCCTCCGGGTTGGGCTGGAAAGTCACTGTGCCTTGTCTGAGCTCGTGGCAACCTGGCAGGATGAATTGGCAAGCTTTCGCCAACAGCGTGCCGCCTACCTCCTCTATTAATCTGCCCCAACCGAGGAGGCTGCTGCCCCGTAACCGCCCAAGAAATTAATCATACATATCGTCATCTTAATAGACTCCTCAGCCTCAACAACTCGGAGAAGTTGGTATACAAGGCACAAGGAAGCGGTTCCACCAGTCAAACCTCCCAATCCACAAAGGAGCTCGTCATGAAGTTTCTCCATCTCAGCGACCTGCATTTTCACCGCTTTGCCAGTGATAACAAGGAAATCATCGAACGGCTGGAATATGTCCGGCAAAACTACCCCACCCATAATCTCATCATTACGGGCGACATTGTGGATGATGGCCATCCTCGCCAATATCAAAACGCCTTTGATTATTTAGAACCTTTCCTGGGCCGGATTTTTATTGCTCCCGGTAACCATGATTTTGGGGCTGCGGGCAATTTTTTCAGTAAAGAAAGGGCAGAACGATTTGACGCCATGCTCTCCGAACCCCTTCATCAAGGCGGTACCTTTATGGGGGATAATACCCCTGTGGTCAATATCCTCCGAGAAGATGGCACCGTCGTTATGCTCATTGCCCTCGATACCAATTTGGAGACCGACCATCCCTTTGATTTCGCCTGTGGTGAGGTTGGGGCCAGCCAATTGGCGTTTCTGGATACTATCTTATCCGACCCCAGCAATGCGCCAATGCTTAAGATCGTGTTCTTTCACCATCACCCGTTCTATCATAAGAATCCTTTTTTAGAATTAAAAGATGCCAAACAACTCATGCGGACCCTCTACAACCGGGTCGATGTTGTGCTCTTTGGACACAAACATGTCGCCGGCCAATGGCAAAATATGAATGGCATAAAACACGTCCTGGCGGCAGATAATGCCTATCGCAATAACTTTTGCCGGGAAATCGTTATTCAGGCAGGGCAGCTGACGGTCAACCCGGTGCCCATCGTGTGAACACATCAGACCCAGAAATATGGATTTTCTGGGTCTTCATCTATCTCCGGCCGCTGCTCCCCAAAAGATCAGGAGAAGCATCCAACCTTAGACGCGCTGGACGAGGGGTCAGATAATCCCTTGCATCAACGGCAAATCATGCTATCTTTAAACCTACACCTTCGTTTTATTCTTGGCAGATAGCCCCCAAGGAAACCAGGCCCTAACGCTCTCATCAAGGTTGCGGGGCACTGACCAGCGACGCGTTTGGCTCCGGCAAGTCCTTGACTTCCCCCCTGGCCTGGCGGGGCAAGGATTGGGATGAGCGGCAAAAGAATTCGTTAGGTTATTAGGCGGGGGTCGGGAGGGATCGGCGGAAATCAGTCCCTGGGTGGCCTCCCTTGCTCTGATGCCTTGCCAGCTGGACCCCGTAAGGCATTCACGCGTAAGGGGCGATAATCAGGAACAAGACAACGTGGCATAGGTGAGTTCAATGAGGCTATTGACTGCGGCGCAGATGCGCCAACTGGATCAACAGGCCATAGAAGAGACGGGCATTCCCTCCCTTGTGCTCATGGAGAATGCTGGCCGGACCACTTACCAGATCCTGCTGCAGGAATTCCCCCATCTGGATGATCCCATCGTGGTCTTGGCTGGCCGGGGCAACAATGGCGGGGATGGCTTTGTGGTGGCCCGCTATCTGGCCAACGCTGGTCGGAAGGTCATCGTCTTGCTATTGGCCGAACGGGATCAGGTCCATGGTGATGCCAAGACCAATTTAATGATATTAGACCAACTGGGTGTCCCCGTCCGGGAGATAACCTCGGAAGAAGAGTTGCGTGAGCAGGTGCCATTGTTGGAGAGTGCCGGTCTGCTCATTGATGCCCTGCTGGGGACAGGTCTGGCCAGCGAGGTGCGGGGGCTGTTCCGCTCGGCCATCAGCCTCATGAATCAGATGGCAGCGCCGGTGTTGGCCATTGATATTCCCTCTGGTTTGTCGGCCGATACCGGCCAGCCCCAGGGTATCGCTGTCTTGGCCGATGTTACTGTTACCTATGGCTGGCCCAAATTAGGGCAGATTTTACCCCCTGGCCGGGACCTGGTGGGCCGCCTCTGGCAGGTGGATATCAGTATCCCCCCCTCCCTGGCCACCATCAGTCAGATCAACTTGGCCGACCCACATGTTTTGCGGGCGGCTTTGCCGTATCGTCGGCGGGACAGCCATAAAGGCAATTTCGGGCATCTCTTGGTCATCGCCGGCTCCGTGGGCAAAACCGGGGCCGCCACTCTGGCCGGGGAAGGCGCCCTGAGAATGGGGGCGGGGCTGGTGACCGTGGGGGTGCCGGCCAGTCTGAACCCCATTCTGGAAGTCAAGCTCACCGAGGCCATGACCCTGCCCTTGGCCGAGGCAGAGGGCGTCCCAGCCCTGGGCCGTCGCGCCCTGGAAGAGATTGCCGCCGCGCTGCCGGGCAAGACTGCCCTGGCCATCGGCCCCGGTCTGGGCACGCATCATGAGACCCTTCAACTGGTCCGGGAACTGGTCCGGCGCAGCACTCTCCCCCTTGTAGTGGATGCCGATGGCCTCAACGCCTTGGCCCACGACGTGGAAAGCCTCATGGTATCCCAGGCGCCTCTGGTCATTACACCCCATCCTGGGGAGATGTCCCGCCTCCTGAAATGTTCCACCAAGGAAATCCAGGAGAATCGACTGCACATTGCTCTGGAAGTGGCAGATAAATTAGGCACCATCGTTGTCCTTAAAGGGTCTCAAACAATCATCGCCGATCCCAACGGTCGGGCCATTATCAACACCACCGGCAACCCGGCCTTGGCGCAAGGGGGGAGCGGTGACGTTCTCACCGGCATGATCGGCGGCCTCTTAGCCCAAAAGGTGGACCCCTTCGAAGCCGCCTGCCTGGGCGTCTACCTCCATGGCCTCACTGCCGATGTCTTGGCTGCCAGCCAAGGCACCTGTGGCGTCTTCGCGGGGGAACTCCTCCTGGAGTTGCCGGCAGTGATCCATGCCTTCAGTTCCGGCGATCTGCCCAAACCCAACGAGGAGCACCCATGCTACAGGCTCGTGATATCATGACCACGGACGTCATCACCGTCACCCCGGAAACCCCGGTCCTGGAGTTGGCTAAGTTACTGGCTGCCCATAAGATCAACGGTGCCCCGGTGGTGACTGCCGAGGGCCAATTGGTGGGCGTAGTTACCCAGAGCGATCTCATTGATCGGGTTAAGAAACTGGAACTGCCCCATGTCATCACCATCCTGGACGCCCATTTCTTCCTGGAACGTCCCAGCACCTTTAAGAAGAATCTGGAAAAGATGTTGGGCAACCAGGTGGCCGATATCATGACCAGCCCCCCGGTCACCATTCCGCCCGACATGCCCCTGGAGGATATTGCCAGCACCATGGCCCGGCGTCAAGTGCATACCCTGCCCGTCATGGAAGGCCACAAGCTGGTGGGCATCATCGGCAAGATTGACATTATCCGGGCTCTGGGTCAGGAGGGTTAAGGAGGCCTGGCCATGCCACTGGTGAGCCACAGCCCCCAGGAAACCCTGGCCCTGGCCACTGAATTGGCGGCCCTGCTTCTGCCTGGTGATATCATCCTGCTGCAAGGTGATCTGGGGACCGGTAAGACCGAGTTCGTCCGGGGGCTGGCCCAAGGCCTGGGATTGGCGACCGATCAGGTCAGCAGCCCGACCTTTGCCCTTATTCATGAATATACGGGCAACCCCACCCTGATCCATGTGGACCTCTACCGCCTTGCCCAGGTCGATCCGGAGATGCTCCTGACCTTGGAGGATTACTGGCAGCAACCGGTGATAACCGTCATCGAATGGGCCGAACGTCTCCAGGCCGACCGGCCGCCCGACTGTTTGGAGATCACCTTCCGATGGCTCGATTCCCAGACCCGGCAGCTTCAGGTGCAGGGGTATGGGCCCCGGGGGCAACACTTGGCCCAGGCCTGGCAACAGAGTCGGTCCAGCTTGACCGCCGCAGAAAGGAAATCTTGACGAAGATATGGCGAAAACGAAAAAACCAACCGTCCTCAAAATAAAACCAGAGGAAGCTGACGAATTTATTTCCTGGTCAGCGCAGGCCCTGGAATTCGGCCGGCGTCACCTCACTCTCATTCTCATCGGTCTGGCCACCATTCTCCTGGCGGCGGCCATCTACGGCTATCTTCAGAAACGTCAGGCCATGCGCCAGGAAAAGGCTGCCGAACTCTTCCAGGCCGCGGCGAGCCAGCAGCAGGCCCAGATTGACACGCTCCAGCGAGAGCTCCAGACCATTATCCAGGATTACCCCGAAACCGGCGGGGCCCTGCAAGCCCGGCTCCTGCTGGCCAACCTGCTTTTTAAGGAACGCCGCTACCAAGAAGCCATAGCAGCTTACGAGGCCCTCACCGCCCTGGCCCCCGAGCTGACCACCCTACTTGCGGAAAACCTGAGCTATTGCTACGAAGCCCAGAAAGATTACCAGAAGGCTGCAACCATCCTGGAGTCTCTGGTGGCCAAGGCTAACCAGCCCTACCGTCAGGAGCTCCGGCGCCGTCAGGCTTTGCTCTGGGAAAAGGCCGGGGACCCTCAGAAAGCCTTGGCAGTCTATCAGAGTATGCTGCAGGACAATCCGCCGGCCGGACTCATCCCATATCTCCAGGAAAAAATCCAGGTGTTGAGTGCCTCCAAAAGTTGACTCAGCCTGCCGGTGCCATGATGTCCACGAGTACGAGCCTATGGGGCCTCGCTCCGTACTCAGAAAACCAGATAAACTTTCTGAGAAGGGAACTCGTATCACCCACAACCTTTTGCCGCCGGACAGCGTCCTAGGCTAAGGCGGTAGAGGGTGATCAGAAAAAGACAAGGGGGGCTTTCGTGCCAAGACAAACGGCAAGGTTACGACGAGGCAGTCTGCTCTGGCTGGGTCTGTGTTTGGCCACGCTCTTGGTTCAGGGCCTGCTGCCCAGCCTAGCCATGGGGTTGGCTCCCACTGACCTCCTGGTTGTTTATAATGTCAACTTACCGGACAGTCAGGCGGTAGCCCGTTATTATGCGGCAAAGCGCCAGGTTCCGTTGGAAAACCTGGTAGGGCTGAATGCCCCTCTTACCGAGACCATCAGTCGAGATGATTATGAACTGGTGCTGGCCGAACCACTGCGTCAGAAGGTCCGGGAGTATCAGGCCAAAGGTAGCCAGCCCGCTCTCCTGCTGGTTTATGGCATCCCTCTGCGGGTCGAAGACCCCCTCTTCTCCCGGTGGTTCAATCTGGATCAGGAGTTCCTCAACCTGGCCGAAGGGAAAGTCCGGGAATTGGCGGAGCTCTGCTGGCGGTTACAGGGCCAGGTGCGGACTATCTTGGACAACAGTCCCCCGGCAACCTTGCCGACCCCACCGGTTGGCCAGGTTATCCGTCAGGGGCAGACCGCAGTCAAGCAGGCGGTGGCTTTTCTGCAACAAGGCCGTCCTGCCGCGGGTTTTGATGCCCAACGGCATGCCTTGCTTACCCTGATCATTAAACTGGCCGGCTCAGAGCCAGAATATGAGCTGTATAAAGAAGGACTCAAAAAAGGCGGGGATCCCCAGGCACCCCTGCCCCCCCAGTTGCGCCAATTTGCCTTGCTGCGCCTCAGCCAACAGGAGGCCGGTTTCCGAGGCATCGTGCCCGAGACTGCCCTGGAGCTGGCCCCCTCTGTCCGCTATACCGACGGCCTCCTGGGAGAATTACATTTTTGGGTGCAGACGGCCAAACTATATCAGAAGCCTCAAACTATGGCGGCAGTGGACAGCGAACTCACCCTGCTCTTGGCCGAACCATACCAAAAAGCCTGGTGGTTGCCCAATCCTTTTCTGCCCCAATTTGACCGCCTACCCTTCATCAACGGCCTCCGGCAAACCGTCCTGAAGGTGGCTCGCCTAGACGGCCCCAGCCCGGCCGTAGCCCAAAGGCTGGTGGACGATGCCCTGGCAGCCGAGGCCCATGGCCTGACCGGGACCTTTTACATCGATGCCCGGGGGCTGGATGAGACCAAGGGGAACAATGCTTATGCCCAGTTCGATGCCCGTCTGCGGCAGCTCTACCAATGGGTCCAAAGCCGCACCGATATTCCCGTAGTCCTGGATAACCAGCCGAGTTTGTTTCCTGCGGGGGCTGGCCTCAAAGCCAGTCTGTATGTCGGCTGGTATTCTTTAGCCAAGTATGTGGATGCCTTTGTCTGGCAACAGGGCGCAGTGGCCTACCATGTGGCCAGTGCCGAGTGCACCACGCTCCGGCAGCCTAAAGCAACGGTCTGGTGCAAACGGCTGCTGGAAGAAGGGGTGGCTGCGACCCTGGGGCCGGTGGGCGAACCCTATCTCCAGTCCTTTCCACCCCCCGAAGAATTTTTCCCCCTGCTCCTGAGCGGCCGCCTGCCGCTCATCGAGGTCTACTTCCGGACCGTGCCGTCCCTCTCCTGGCGACAGGTCCTGGTGGGCGACCCCTTGTATAATCCCTTCCGAGATCGGCCCCAACGCCGCTGATGGTATTCCTAGGGGAAAAGCTTGGCTTCGGCTGTGGCCAGCTCTTGGCGAGCCTGCAACAGGGCTTTATACTTGCGGGCCGCTTTCTCCTGATTGCCGCTGGCCATGGCCTGGAGAAGATCCCCTTCCAGTTCGGCCACTTCTAGACGCAGGTAATAATCCATGGTCTCTTTGAGGTGGGCCAAGACAATCTTGCCGGTGAGGATCGGATGATTATTGGTGACATTGGCATCCTGGAAACGGGTACCATGCTCCAATTCCACCTCCAGCCCGCGGATAAAATCCTGCAAGGGGATGGGCATACCTTCCACATTGACTACCTGCAGGATCTTCTGGGCCTCCTCTGCGGTCACTTGGGGCGGCTCGGATAACTGGGTCCAATCTCGGATCCCCAGCTCTCGACAGACTCGTTGCACTTCCGTAACGGGAATATAATCAGGCAATTGCATGGGATATCCTCCTCTGTCCCCTGGCTCGGGCCTGGGGCTTGACTTTGGTTTTGTCGCCGCGCGGCTGCGGACCTTCTGTCTAGTCGCTCATGCTCGTGGCTCTGTTTGGTTTTCCGGCTGTGCCTGGTTCATGATTGCATCCGCCTCCCTCACTGGCTGGCTCCGCCCCGGTCTCCGGATATTGGTGGCGCAGGAAGGCTATCTCGTCTTCTTTGGTATGCACCAAGCCGTCCAGGTGGGCCTCCAAGAGTTTTTGCATCATGAACCGATACCGAGGGCCGGGTTGATACCCCAGGGCCTGTAGATCCTTTCCGGTCAGGAGGGGGCGGGTTTGCTTCAACTGCGTAAAGTATAAGGAAATAGCCCGTTTGGTGGTCTCTTGACGGGTCTTGGCCATCATATAGAGCAAGAACTCGGAAGTCAGGTCATGGAGCAGATAATAAATCTCTTTGGGGGTGGGATTCGTCTGGCGGTATAAGCGCAGCAGCGTATGGTCCGCGGCCCCTTTGGCCCATAGGAGGGTCTCGGTAAATTTCGGCGGGGTATTCAGCCGGCGGGTCAGCTCCAATAATTGCTCTTCCTTAAGGGGCTCAATGAGCCCCAGGAAATAGACATACCAGCGCTCGTAGGGATCATCCAGGAAGAGGAGGTCATGCCATGCCAGGACGCCCCGGATCTGATCCAGGAGCCACCGGGTATTCAGATCATACCGCAACATAGGATGGATAAACTTTAACAAATCAAATTCATTGAGGCGGGCAATAGCCGGAATGGGGTTCTCTTCCATGAGAATGAGCTTGAGCTCAGCAAAGAGGCGGCTCCCTGAGAGGCGGTCGAAAAAATTCATGCGGACGGCGTTTTCAATGAGGTTAGCCGTCAGCTTGGTGATTTTGAAGCCGAAGCGCTGTTCAAAGCGGATGGCCCGGAAAACCCGGGTCGGGTCCTCCACAAAGCTCAGGTTGTGCAACACGGAAATACGACCGTCTTTTAAATCCCGCTGGGAACCGAAATAATCGATGAGGATGCCGAAATGCCGTTCATTGAGCTTGACCGCCAGGGTGTTGATGGTGAAATCCCGGCGATACAGATCCATTTTTAGAGAGGAGCGCTCCACGATGGGCAGGGCCCCCGGCGTCTCATAGTATTCGGTGCGGGCCGTGGCCACATCCACTTTGAAACCATCGGGGAAGATCAACACGGCGGTCTTGAACTTCTGAAAAACCCGGACCCGCACATCGGTGCTGCGTTTGACAAACTGACGGGCAAAAGTGACCGCATCCCCCTCAATGACAATGTCAATGTCCAGATTTTCGTGGCGTAGCAATAAATCCCGGACAAAGCCGCCCACCACATAGGCATTGTAGCCCAACTCGTCGGCCACCTGACCGATTTGTCTCAGGATATCCAAGATTTTTTTGGGCAGCCGCTCCCGCATGATCCCCGCCACATTTTTCTTGCGGAGCATGGGGCCGGGTTCCTTTTCCAGATTGTCCTCCAACTCCTCGCCGGGGGCCATGAGGAGATTGAGGAGGTCGGTGCGGCTGATAACCCCCAGGACTCGGCCGGCATCCACCACCGGCAACAGCCGCTGCTTGTGGATGACCAAACGCTCCTGGATCTCTGCCAACGTGGCGTTGGGCCCCACCGTGGCCACTTCGGTGGTCATGTATTCTTTCACGGGCAGGTCTTCCAGGCCATGGAAAATGGCCTTCTCCACGATCTGACGGTTGATCAGGCCCTTGAGATCGCCGTTGTCCATAACCGGCAGGGCATTGATATTATGCAAGGTCATGAAGCGATGGGCTTCACTGAGGCTAGTGTTGGTGGTCACCGACATGACCGGGAAGGACATGATCTCGCGAGCCGTGCGCCGCGGCCTGACGCTCCGGGCCAGGATTTCCCGGAGTTCCTTTTCCACCTGGGCCAAAGGTGTATCCTTAATGGTGGCCGAGGCCGCGTACGCATGACCACCGCCCCCCAAATTGGCCAGGATCTCCCCCACATTGACTTCCTCCAGACGGCTGCGGCCCACCACAAAGACCCGCTCCTCCATCTGGGCCAAGGCGAAAAGGACTTGGATATTCTCCATGTCCATGAATTTATGAGCCAATACTGCAAAATCACCCACATATTGGGAGGACGCAGCATGGGCCAGGACAATTTCAATGCCGTTGAGATTCAAAGTCACGGCGTTGCGGATCAGGTCGTTGAGGAGGGAGACCTGCTCCACCGTCAACTCCCGGGTTAACATTTCCGCCACCGTGTTGAGGTTGGCCCCCTGCTCCAAGAGATACTTGGCCGCGGCAAATTCAGCCGGCGTCGTGGAGGCAAAAGTGAAGGAGCCGGTATCTTCATAGATGCCCAAGGCTAGGATGGTAGCCTCGTCAGGAGTAAGGGGGATACCCCGCTCCTGAATGATCTCGGTCAATAGACTCACCGTGGCCCCCACCGGTTTGACCACCTCCACCGAGCCATGCAGATCATCCGGCGAATCGGGGTGGTGATCATAGATATGCACATCAATCTCGCCGTTGGGAAACAGCTCTCCGAATTTACCGATGCGACCGGCTTGCCGGGTATCCACCAGGATGAGCCGCTTTACCTCCTCCAGGTTGATATCCTTGATTTTGACAAAATTCAGGAAATAGAGGCTCGAACGGATAAAGAAATCCCGGAGATTCTTTTCCTGGGAGCCGGGAAAGACCAACAGGGCGTCGGGATAGAGCTTTTTGGCCGCCACCATGGAGGCCAGCCCATCAAAATCGGCATTGACGTGGGTCGTAATGATTTCTAAGGTTCTCGGCATGATATAAAGTGCAAGATCAATGGTCAAAGGCATTATGCCGTGTTCGTCTCATGGCGCCCCTACTTTTGCTTACCCTGAAACAGAGAGGAAGGGTTTCTTGTCTTTCCCTCCACGGGGGTGCCGCGCCGCAGCCAATGGCGCAGTACGGCAACGCGGCGCAGTATGGCACCTCTATCTACGCTAATATATTCACCTTGTAAACAGCGCTCCATCTAATCCCTCATCCCTATTCCCTATTCCCTGGCCTCTGGCCCCTACCCCCCTGCCCCTTGCTCTTACCCCCGAGGGTGGGCCTGGCGGTGAATCTCCTGCAGCCGGGCGGTGTGCAAGTGGGTGTAGATCTGGGTTGTGGAGATATCGGCATGGCCCAGGAGGAGCTGCAAGGCCCGCAGATCTGCCCCCCGCCAGAGGAGGTGGGTGGCAAAAGAATGGCGCAATGTATGAGGGCTCAACTCCATGGGCAGCCCGATCTGGCGGGCATAGCCCTTGATGATTTTCCAAAACCCCTGTCTGGTCAGCGGCCGACCATAGCGGTTCAAAAACAAGACCTGCGTAGGCGGTTTTTTCACCAACAGGGGGCGGATTTGGTACAGGTAGCGGCTCACCTTTTCCACCGCCCGCCATACCATGGGCACCAGGCGTTCTTTGGACCCCTTGCCCACTACCCGGACAAAGCCGCGGCGCAGATCCAGTTGGGGAATGGTCAAACCCACCAGTTCCGAGACCCGCAGGCCGGTGGCGTAGAGCAGCTCCAGCATGGCGTCATCCCGCTGGCCCAGGGGCGTGGTGGGGTCCGGCGCAGCCAACAGCCGCTCCACTTCTTCCAAGCCCAAAATCTTGGGGAGGCCTTTAGGCAGTTTGGGGGCATCCAACCACTCCAAGGGATTCTGGGTCGTCAGGCCCTCCCGCAACAGGAAGCGGTACAGTTGCCGGATGGCGCTCAGCTTGCGGGCTCGGCTGCGGGCGGATACCCCCTGTTGTTCCAGCTCGCTCAAGTATCTCTGGAGGTCGATTAACTGTATATCTCCCCAACCCTGCTTGCCGGCTTGTTTGGCTGCAGTTGCCAACTGAGTCAGATCATGGGCATAGGCTTCCACGGACAGGGGTGCCAACCCTTTCTCTACCAGCAGATATTGGAGAAACTGCTCCAAGGCCTGATCCATCCCGGCTCCGCCTGATTGTCAAATTTTTTCTTATTGTTTATTATTATACCGCCCGCAGGTGAAAACAACCGTGAAGAAAAGTTTCGGCGTTGCTGGAGCTCCGTAACCATCCTTTTTTTCATCAATGTCCGGCAGGTTTCTTGCAGAGCTTGAAAAAGGACACCAAAAGCCAAAAAAAACCTTCCAGCAATGGCTGCTTTTCTCTTGTCATCCTGAACGCAGCGAAGGATCTGAGATTCTGCGGTCGCTACGCTCCCTCAGAACGACAAAATGAGACGGATATAAGAGATATCAAGGCGCCATCAACCTTATGTAAAAACGTTGCCGAATAGGAGTGGCTTTTTTTAGCTCATCATGGTGTCAAGTCCCTCGCAGGGTCCCTCATTGCCGGATTGGGAGGCTCTTATGAAAAAGCTTTTCGGTATCATACTGTCGTGCTGCCTCTTCCTCATGCTGGGCCCCAAGCCCCTAGCCTGGTCAGGGCCACCACACTCCTCCTTGGAATACGATCCACAGGCCGTTGTCACCGTCGCCGGCATCATTACCGCCCTTGATCCGGCCGCGGCGTCCAATCTGCCTGAGCCGGTTTTTTTGACTTTGGACACGGCCCAGGGCAAGGTCAAGGTTTTCCTCGGGCCCAATTGGTTCGTGGCAGAGCAGGGTATGAACTTTGCCATCCTGGATCGGCTTGAGGTAACCGGTGCCAAACTTATTGATCAAGGCAGAGTGGTCATCTTTGCCGCCCAAGTGAAAAAAGGCGACCGGACCTGGCAGATCCGGGATGAACAGGGCCTGCCCCTCTGGACCGGCCGGAGGAAGCTGCGAGAGTAAGGGCTGCAACAGCCCCAGCGACGCCGGTCTGAGGAGCGGCCAGGGTATGGCAGTGGAGGAATTCACGAGGGTGATTGTGGCGCTACCTTAACGTTCGACCGGAAGGCCTTGGGTGGCACTGGTTTCTGCAGGATGAGACCAGCAGGGCAGACTCCCCACTCAGGAGGGGAGAAAGTTATAAGAAGTAATTTATTTCTCAGGATCATTTTTCAGGAGGTTCCATGTCCTCTTGTATCTTCTGTCAGATTGCGGCGGGCCAGGCCAAGGCCGAGCGTTTGCTGGAGACCGACCGGGTTTTGGCCTTCTTAGATATTGCGCCGGTGCATTATGGGCATACCTTGGTGATTCCCAAAATGCATTATGAGAACTTTTTTGACCTGCCTGATGACCTCTGGCTGGAGATGGGGCAGGTAAGCCGCAAGGTCGCCTTGGCCCTGCGACAGAAACTCTATGCTCAAGGCATCAACTTGGGCATGAACAATTTACCGGCAGCCGGGCAGGTGGTTTTCCATGCCCACCTCCATGTGATCCCCCGATATAACAATGACGGCTTGCACCTCTTTCCCCAGGGTTCGTATCAGGGGAAAGATCTGGCCAGCGTCGGCCAACAGCTGCGGGAGGTCCTAGCCAGCCTCTGACCAGAGCAAGTCGTTAAGCCAGGGGGTGGTGGGTGAGAGGGCCACTGGCTGGCCATCGATGGCCGCCACCGGCAAAAGGCCCATGAGGGAGTTGGCCAGCCAGACGCCGGTGGCCCGGAGCAGGCGGGATACCGAGGCCTTTTGCCGTTGCAGCTCGCGGCCATGTTTCTGCAGGAGTTCTGCCAAGACAGTGAGGGTCACGCTCGGCAGCGAGCTAGCGGCTGCAGGCACCAAGTATGCCTCACCCTCCTGCCAGAGGAGGCCGGCTGCGGCCGCCTCCCCCACGGTGCCGTCAGCCTCCAAGAGTAAGGCTTCCCGACAGCCGTGATCCAAGGCATATTGTCGGGCCGCCAGGCAGAAGAGATAATTCAGGCTCTTGTGCTGGCCCAAAAAGATGGCACGCTTCTCGGGAAAACAGACCACCGGCCAGCCCTGCTGATAATCTGCTGCCGGAGGCGGGGTATAAGGCCGGGCAGAAATGAGCAGGGTCGGCTGCGCAGCCGTCGGTAGGCCCAGCATTGCCACCTCGCCCCGCGTCAACAGGATTTTGACCGCCGCCATGCCCTGCGCCAAACCATTGCGCCGCACCAAGGTCTGGATGGTTTCGTCCCAGGGAAAGTCCGTGGGCAGGGGCAGCCGCAAGGCCGCAGCCGAGGCGCTCAACCTGGCCAGGTGTTGCTTTAACCAGAGTGGCCTCCCCCCTTGGACACGCAGGGTCTCAAAGAGACCGTCGCCATAGAGAAAGCCCCGATCCTGAACGGAAATCATTGCTTGGTCGGCCGGCAGGAAGCGGCCATTGAGGAAGACGACCATAGGGTTTCCTAATCAACGTTTGTGGTGGTCGGGCCCCCAGCAGACGTCGAGACCGGGTAAAAAAGGGAAAAGGGAAGACCGAAATAAAAATTCACCCCTAACCTTTGACCGCGTGCCTCGCAACTCGCTGACGCGCGAGGCTTTGATCAAAAGGGTTTTTCCCAGCTCCCAGACTACGCTCACCTTTGACCTTTTGATTGTTACACCTTCTGCTTCTGCAACTCCTCCTTGATCTTCTCGGCGAAGGCCTCCTGGAAGGCGGGGATTTCCAGGGCTTCGTCCTGGCGGCCGGAGAGGTACAACGCCAAGCCTTTATTTATCTGGAGTTCTTTGTTGCCGGGCTGCAGCGCCGACAATGCCTCGAAGATGGGCAAGGCTTCATCATACTTATCCATGGCCATGAGGGCCGTGGCCTTACCGAACCGGGCGTAAAAATGCTCCGGCTCTCGCCGCAAGACTTCATCGAAGGCCGCCACGGCTTCGCCTTGCCGCCCCAGGTCATTCAACAGGTAGGCCTTGGTCTCCAGGGCCTTTTTGTCATTGGGGTCCTGGGCCAACTTTTTGTGGCAGCAGAAAAGGGCCTCTTCTAGGAGCCCCTGATTGGCCAGGGCTATGGCTGCGGCCATCCAGGGGGTGTCATCGCCCACCACTTTGCGGATCAACCCCTCGAAGGTATCCATGACAACCCTGCGACCCACTAGGGGGGCGATGCCGCCATGGCCGGGCATGACGTGCTGGATGTCCAGTTTCATTAATTGCCGCAGACCGTAGAGATAGTGGTCCATGCGGCCGCCGGCGGCCTGGTCCATTTCTGACATGGCATCGGGCAGCACCGTATCGCCACTAAAAAGAGTCTGGGTCGGAGCATGGTAATAACAGACCCCGTCCAGGGTATGACCTGGGGTGTGTATAACCTGGAAATC
>CAZARS010000008.1:9059-16045 GCA_964487625.1 uncultured Desulfobacca sp. | reverse complement strand
GAGCTTCAGACCGCCGGCCTGCAGGATCTCTTTGTACTCGGCCGGGCCGGCTTCATGGAGGATAACCTCTACCTCCAAGCATCGGGACAAGCCGGGATAGCCCCGGAAAAGCTCCACCACCCCCATGCAATGATCCGGATGGCCATGGGTCAGGGCCACCTTTTTGATCTGATCAAGCCGCGCGCCTTGGCGGAAGAGGTCCATATAGATCAGATAATCATTGCCCGGGTCAATGATGGAGAGGTAATCTCCCTGCAATACATAGACATTGCTGGAGAAATCATAGCCGACGGCAAACAGGGTGGCATCGAAAAGGGGATTATGCAAGCCGGTAACCTCGGCCACCGTCTGCCAGGTGGGTTCCTGGGGGCTCTCTTCCACTTGGGCGGGATCGTTTTCGTCAATATCCACAAATCTCATATCGTTGGCACCACTCCTTCATTACAGTTGCTAGTTGTTAGCCTGGTAGGGGCGGGTCTGAGACCCGTCCCTACTTATATGTATCGCCTAGCAAGGCCTTGCCGTACGGGCGCTAGCCTAGCTGATCAGAAGGGGCACGAACCTTATGCCCCTATTAGGTCTTGGATACCTTGCAAGCAATTGCCCAGTTTGGGTTGCCCCTGCCTCATGACCATGATTATGCAAATTTTCGAATACTTTCGGCGGCGGTGCACGCAAAAATAAAGCTGGATGGGCCTGGCTCTCATGCGCGCCTAGTTTCTCAGGAAAAAGAGGGGGCGGCCCGCAGACCGCCCCCTCTTCAGATTGTCCTACCCGTAGCGTTTATTCGGCATAGGGGATGAAGTAGCTCAGCTTCATCTTGCCGTCGGGCCACCATTTCCGCTGTTTGGTCTCACCCGGATAGATCTCCACCAGGCCTTTGTCCACGGAGACCCAGGCATCCAGGCTCATTTCGATGAAGTGGAACTCCGTCAGTTTATATTTGACGATGGTCTCGGCCGGGATGAGGATGGCGTAGCCGGTCTCTTTGCTGGCCAGCCATTCAAAGGCCTCGTTGGGTTCGTGGGTTTTCTCTTCTTTGGGGTTGTAGACCGCCAAGAGTTTCCCCTGGATCTTGTCGCCGGGTTTCACGGGATAATCGGCCCACAGTTCATCGGGCAGATAGAACCACAGGGCCCGGTACCCGGTCTTGACATAGCCTTTTACAAGCATGGGGTCAAAGCCGCACACGCTCACACGGCATTTTTCAGGCATCGTTACCTCCTGCTAGGCATACATTATAAGGAATCCGACCATTCTACTCGCTGGCAGCTTTATTTTCTGGTGCAGCTTCGTTTCTGAGCAGGAAATCGCGTAGTTCATAGACCTGCTGGTAGCAGAAATCCATGAAGTCATCCAACTGGCCCGTGTCAATATGTTCCGTTACCCGCAACCGATGCAGGTAAGGATAGAGCCATTCCTCGATTTCCTGGATGAATTCGTTACACAGGAAGAGGTAGTCGCTGCCGCCTTCGGGCGGTGCGTGGCGGAAGAAATCCTCTTTCCAGAGCACCACCCGACGGCGTAATTCGATGAGCTCCTCCGCCCCGTGTTGACGAATGACCTCAGGCGTCAACGGATTACTTAAGGGGTTCGAAAGCATAGCACTTCTTGATGACATCGTTTTCGTGGATGCACCAGTAATGGGGCCAATGGATCTTCTTACACCAGCCGATGATGTCGGCCGGCGGGAAGCCCGAACCTTTCAACACCCATTTCAGGTACTTGCACTGCCAGCAGATATGGTCGGTCTTTTTCTCTGGCGTCAACACGTGGGCCAGAAATTCTACCGGTGATAACTTTGTAGTCATGCGTCCCCCTCCTGTTACCAGTCTTTCACTTCGCCTTTGGCGATTTTCTCTTGGTACTCCGCCCAGACTTCGGGAGAGAGCTTCTCAATATCCCAGAAGTAGCCGTGGGAGCCAGCCACCCCGGCAGAGGGCGGCTGGGGCCGCCAACCCCGCACCGGCCGCCCCCGGATGCTGAATTTCACCATATCGGCCTTGCCCAGATAGATATCCCGGGGTAGACAGGTGTAGGGACGGGTACGGCCTTCAATGCCCGGCAGATAGTTGCTGTAGCCATCGTTGGGCTTGTCGGCGTAGAGGGGATAAATATCGGGTTGTTCACCGGGTTTTTCTTCCGGCCCGGCATACATATGCCCCTGGATCATGTGGATGTAATAGACCGTACCGCAATTGGCACAGGCGATCTTGCCTTCCCAGTTCCAGAAGCAGTAGGGGTCCAGGTAATTGACGGTGTCGCAGACCTTGCCGTCTTTTTCCTTTTTGCACCAGATAATATCACACATAGTTGTCGCCCCTCCGCTTAGATGATGCCTTTGGCGTAGAACTCTTCGATCTTGCTCATGGGATAGCCGAGGAGTTCGTGGTAGATCTTGACGTTGTCGGCACCCACGGGCCGCCACAGCCATTTGTGCTTTCTGGGCGTCCGAGACATCAGACCGCAGGAATAGGCACTATGAATGAGAACGTCGCCGAAGAGCGGGTCATCATTCCAGCGGACCGTGCCCCGCATCCGGAAGTGTTCCGATTCATAAACCTCTTTATCATTCATGACCGGAGCGGCCAAGAGACCGGCGTCCTTCAGGATGCGCACCACTTCGGAGCGGGTCTTATCGGCAGCCCAGTCTTCGATGGCCTTGTAGATCTCGATCTGGGCGGGAGCGCCGACCCGTTCCTTGTGGGTCTTATAGCGGCTGAACAGATCCGGCTTTTTGATGACATCGCAGAGGGCCTTGAAGTCGGCATCCTGGAAGGCGCTGACCATGACGTAGCGGGCTTCGTACTTCAGCTGCGGGTTGGGTTCATCGGGATAGTCGCTCTTACCGGTCATGATGATACCGTGCACGCAGAGCTGGGTATCCCAGTTGCCCCAGCGCTGGCGGACAATGCCGAAGCGGCCGTACAGGGGCACCGTGTAGCCCAGGCAGCGGGTGGCCGCCTGCACCTGGGAGAACTCAATCATGGTGCCCAGGCCGGTCTTGTGGCGCCAGTGCAGGGCCGCCAGGATGCCGAAGGTGATCTGGGAGCCGGAGTACCAGTCAATACACCAGTTGGAGGCCTTGGTGGCATGGCCGCCGAAATCTTCGTGGGTGCCGGTGACCGAGGCCAAGCCGGCATGGGCCTGCCCCAGGATGTCATAGGAGCCGCCGAAGATCTTGGGACCGTAGCCGAAGCCGCCGCCCCAGACGTAAATGAACCGGGGGTTAATCTGCATCAGGTCACGGTAACCTTGTTTCCAGCGGTCGAAGGTGCCGTGGCGGTAGCACTCGGTGAGACCGTCGCTCATCTTCACCAGGTTGTAAAAGACCGGCTTGGATTCCGGCACGTGGTAGTCCAGGGTGATGTAGTACTCGTTGGAGTTGGCGTTGGTGAACCCCAGACCGGTCCCCGACATGGGCCGGGTGTCATGCAGGGGATAGAGATAACATTCATTAAAAGGCGAGGTATGCCGCATGGGGTCGCCCATCCGGGGCATCTCCACTTTGATACATTCAGCCCCCAGCTCCGCCAGGTTGGTGACGGAGTGCGGCGTGAAGATGTACATGGTGGTGCTCATCCAGCGGATGCCTTTCAGAGCGTCGGGCTTGACAAATTCGTTGCCCACATCGAAGACCTTTTTGCAGTATTCTTCGAAGGGGGCCTTCATCTCCTCAAGCTCCTCCTTGCTCTTGGGGCCGTCCAGGTCCTCAATATCGCAAACTTTCATTTTCTGGAGATCTTTATCTTCCATTTAGATTACCCCCTTGTTCTTAAGTTCCCGCAGCTTCATGGGGCCATAGCCGAGGTAGCGTTTATAGATCTCGCCATTGTCAAATCCCAGGGGCCGACCCAGCCACTTCACCCGGGCGGGAGTCCGGTGCTGATACGCATTGGTGGATTCGGCATACATGACCGTGCCGTACTGTTCGTCCTCAATGGTATTGACCCAGGGACGATACTTGAAGTGGGGGAACTCCGCCACTTCGTCAATGTACAGGACCGGACCGGCGGCGATTTCGTATTCCATCAGCTTCTGCTCGGCCTCGATGCGGTTGATGTCCCGGAGCCATTTGGTGGTGACAGTATAGGTCTTGATAAGGGCCTGGAGGGCATTCCGGGCGGCCATTTCTTTCAGCAACGGGTCCTCGTGGATCAACCGGCCGAAGATGGGCAGATCCCGTTCAATACACATGC
This sequence comes from uncultured Desulfobacca sp., assembly GCA_964487625.1. Classification (GTDB taxonomy): domain Bacteria; phylum Desulfobacterota; class Desulfobaccia; order Desulfobaccales; family Desulfobaccaceae; genus Desulfobacca. Next base: position 11,846 of record CAZARS010000008.1, on the reverse strand, counting down.
CGATGCGGTACCACAGCCGGTCGGTCTGGCCGCCGATCATCATGTAGCCGTCTTTACAGGGGTTCCACTCATATTGGTTCAGGTTGGGGTCCCAGGCACCGGTGCGGGCCTTGATGGATTTGTTGAACCCATACCAGGTGATGTCGAAGTCCAGGATGTCCATGAGGGTCTCGGCCGCAGTGCACTCAATGAACTGGCCCAAGCCGTTGCCCAAACAGTCCCGCCAGTACAGGGCCGCCAGACAGCTGTTAGCCGCCTGTTCGCCGGCGACATAGTCGGCCAGCCAGACGCCGGACCGCATGGGGTCGCCGCCCTTGCCGCCCCGGGGGCATTGGTCAGGCGGGAAGCCGGTGTTGTGGACCCAGGAGCAGGCGCACATGCCGAAGGGATCCAGCATCCACTGGCCATACTTGGAGACTTCGTCCTTCATGGGACCCCACTGGCCGCGCTCGCCCACCCAGCAGTAGATCAGTTTGGGGTTCAGCTTGGAAAGATGGCGGTAGCCCAGCCCCAAAGAATCCATATAACCCGGCGGATATTCCTCGATGAGGATGTCCATCTGCATAGCCAGGTTTTTATAGATCTCCCGGCCTTCGGGTTTTTCAATATCCAGGGTGATGGAGTAGGCATTGCGCAGTTCGTGGAGGAAGTCCAAGCCGCAGGGGGTGCCGAACTTATCCTTCAGCATGTATTCTTCCCGGCCGAAGGGGGTCAGCTGCCGCAGGGGATCGCCCTCAGGCGGTTCCACGTTGATGAGCTCAGCGCCCAACTCGGAGAGGAGTCCGGAGGCGAACTTGTTACACATCCGCCACTTGCCCATGGCCATCACCCGAATGCCTTGCAAGGCCTCGGGTTTGTCGAAGCGATATTCCAGCCTCAGGTTGTCTTCCAGGAATTTGCCGAACTCACCGGCCTTGCGTTTTTCGTACACTTTCATGCACTCTTCCGGAGAGGGCGGCGGCGTTACCGGCCAGGGCCGGACATCTGGTCCCATTAACGGCAGGGTATCTGCCCGGCTGTTAATTTCGATCTCTCTTCTTTCTTTCGCCATGTTTTGACCTCGCTTGTTAATAGGCTGCAGAAATGGACATTTCGGTCAAAGTTGCGGCCATGCGGCACTCATAAAAACCTGCGGACAGCGCCGGGACGCCATCCTCGCACTGGGTGCTTCCCCTCTTTGCCCTTACCACCAATGGCAGATGCTGTTCATGGCGGTGGGGCAACTGCTTTCCTTCACCTCCTTCCTGTCAACGACAAGTGGTCCAGAGACCCATCTATAGTTTCTTGAAGCTTAATTCCACTCGACGCAACCACCCTCGCGGGTGGCTTTCCCTCATAACCCTATTACAAGAATCTTGCCGAAATGGGGGAGTGGCCCTGACCTTTTTTTCTTTTTAGGATTATTCATTGAATTCAAATAGTAACGCCATCCCGGAGGATGGCGTGTTGGCAAACCCTTCATTTCTTTTTGGGTAGGATTGTCTGATTTATGACCCTAACGAAACCTAGCTACTGCATCTTAAAGGAAATCTTTGCATTTCCATGGAAAATAAATTTTTGTCCAAAATGTGACCCCCATGTTTTCTTTTCACACAATGGAGGCGTTGGGTTCCAAATTATAGCGGCGGATCTTGCTATACAAGGTGCTCCGGCTCAATTTCAACCGCCGGGCCGCGTCGTGTTTGTTCCAGTTGGCTTCTTTTAAGACCTTGAGAATGAGGCGCCGCTCCTGTTCAGCCAAGGAAGTTGATACCGGCTCCTCGGGTTTGTCCTTCAGGAAGCGGGGGAGATGTTTGCGGCCAATGGTGTCCCCTTGGCAGACAATGACCGCATGGCTGATGGCATTTTCCAGTTGCCGGACATTCCCTGGCCAGTCAAAGTCCATGAGTACCTGCAGGGTGTTGGGGGAAAACCGTTTGATCTGTTTGCCTTCCTTGGCGTTGAATTTTTCGAGGAAATGCTGGCATAAGAGGGGGATATCTTCTTTACGCTCCCGCAGGGCCGGCAGGGGGATGGAGATGACGTTGAGGCGGTAATAGAGGTCCTCCCGGAACCGTCCAGCTTCCGCCTCCTTGAAGAGGTCTTTGTTGGTGGCGGCCAGGACCCGGACATCGGCCATGATGGTCTCCTCGCCACCCACCCGCTCGAAGCAGTGGTCCTGGAGGAAGCGGAGCAGCAGGATCTGCGTGGCCGGGGCGATATCGCCGATTTCATCCAGGAAGAGAGTTCCGCCTTGGGCCCGCTCAATGCGGCCCTTTTTCTGGCGGATGGCGCCGGTGAAGGCCCCTTTTTCATGGCCGAAGAGTTCGCTTTCCAGGAGGGTGGGAGAATAGGCCGAACAGTTGGCCACGATGAACGGCCCTTTGCGGCGATGGCTGCGGCTGTGGATGGCCCGGGCCACCAATTCCTTGCCGGTGCCGTTTTCGCCGGTAATGAACACCGTGGCGTCGGAGCTGGCTACCAGCTCGATGAGCTCATAAACCTCCTGCATCTTGGCACACTGACCGATGAGCTCGCCGTACGAGGTCCGCTCACTCACTTTCTGCCGCAAGGTCCTGATCTCCTCCTCCCGGACCACCAACTGATGGATATAACCGGCAATCTGGGCAAAGAGGGCCTGGAAGAAACGCAAATCCTCGGGCGCATATTTCTGGGGGCTATGGGATCCCAAGAGGAAAAAGCCGATGCACTCTTCCGCGGCCAGCAGGGGTAGGCCGAACCAAGCGGGGTAGACCTCCACCGCCTGACGCAGCGGGGCCGGCAGGAAGTTATTCTGCTGCCGCGTGA
>CAZARS010000008.1:5549-9049 GCA_964487625.1 uncultured Desulfobacca sp. | reverse complement strand
TTGCTTTCCTTCACCTTTTCCAGGAGTTGCAGCAGTTCGGGAACTCCCTTGTTCTTTTCTAGGAGGCGCAGCACCCGGCGCAACGGCGCCGCCACTTTGGCCGGACAATCTTCCAGGGGCAGGATGCTGCTCCGGCCAGAATCCAGCACCAGGAAAAGGGGTTCAGCGTCGGCAAAGAATTTCCGGACAATATCATAGATATACTGGAGAATTTCCGACAAGGAACCTTTGGTATGGACCTGCCGGGCAATTTCCAGGAGGGTCTCCAACTGGTGCTGGGTCTTCTGCAATTCCCGGGTCTGGGCCGCCAAGGCGTCTTTGGCAGCCCGGAGCTCGGTCTCCACCTGTTTCAACTGGCTGATATCCGTAACGATACCGATGGAGCCGAAGAAGTTGTTGCCCACCATGAGGGGCGTTATGGAGACTAGACAATAAAGAGGGGAACCGTCCCGGCGGTTCAGGCGCAGCTCCTGGGCCAAGGCCCGTCCCTGCCGACTCTGGTTGAACTGGGCTCGCCCCCGCACCCGAGCTTCCTCGTCCATGAGGCTGCACAGAGTCCGGCCGAGAAACTCCTCGGAGCTATAACCCAACATTTCGGCCAAGCACTCGTTGGCAAAGGTTATCCGGGCTTTATAATCCAAGATAAAGATCCCTTCCCGGGCCATCTCTACGATCGTCCGGTACTTCTCCTCGGAGGTCTTGAGTTGCAGCTCCAGATGGCGGCGTTCGGTGATATCCTGGCTGTGTTCAAAGGCCTGGATAACCTCGCCATGCTGGTCCTTCACCGGATAGGAGTGGACCTCGAAATGGCGTTGGCTGCCGTCCGGGAGGGTCAGCAGCATCTCCCGCACCTTGGGTTCGCCGGTGGCAAAGACCTCCCGCACATGGCAGTCATCACAGATATCATGGCGGTTATAGAGGACTTCGTAGCAGCGGCGGCCTAGGAGTTGTTCCGGCGGGCGTTGGAATGTGGTTGAAAAAGCAGGGTTGACTTGCAGGATGATGTAATTGCGGTCGTAAATTACAAAGGGATCCGTGACGCTGTTGAAAATGCGCATCAGAGAGGCTTCAGTCTGCTGGGTCATACACGTCCTTCCTCTTTTTTTGTGGTTGCAAACCCAGACGTCCATGTGGGAGGTGCAGCAAGGGTGAGGACAACAGCGGCATATCTTAAGAAATAATTTTTACATGTGAATAACTACTCCAAGAAACAATTGATTTGCTTTCTGGGGGGTCAAATTTTATACTATCGTAGCATGGCCAGGAAGGGCTTGTCAAAGGAGAAATCAGCTTTTTTGGAAAAAAGAGTCGCTAGACCAGAGCAGGGGGTACGAGGGGCGACTGGCTTTGAGGCGTTAACCACCGGGGCAGCGGGCTTGGCTTTACGGGTGCTCGCAGACCTGGCCCAGCAGCAAGGTCGGCAGGTCTATCTGGTGGGCGGGGTGGTTCGGGAGCTTCTCCTGGGCCGGCCAACCCATGACCTGGACCTGGCCGTAGACCGGGGGGCCTTGGCCCTGGCCCAAGCCTTGGCCCAAGCCTTGGGGGGGACCTATGTCTTGCTGGATGAGCAGGAACGGGCCGCCCGGGTGGTCTGGCAGGGTTTGGAGTTGGATCTTACGGAGTTTCGGGCCGCCGATCTGGCCGCTGATCTGCAGGCCAGGGATTTTACGGTCAATGCCATGGCCTTGGAGCTGCACCGCCTCTGGGAGACGTCCCCGCCCCCCATGATCGATCCTTGGGGCGGTCAACAGGACCTGGCGGCCGGACGTCTCCAGCTCCTGCGGGTTGAAAACTTTCAGAAGGACCCGCTGCGGCTGCTTCGGGCTTGCCGCTTCGCGGCCACCCACGGTTTCACTTTAACCCCCGAGGTGCAGGCGGTGATCCGGCAGCTCGGCCCCACCATCAAAGGCGTGCCGGGGGAGCGCCTCCATCAGGAACTCTTCTCCTTATTGGCAGCGGCCCAGGCCCAACCAGTGCTCCGGCAGATGGACGAGCTGGGGTTCCTCGCCCAGCTTTTTCCCGAACTGACCGACATGAAAGGCGTCTGGCAAAATGGTTACCATCACCTGGACGTCTTCAACCACTCCCTCACCGCAGTGGCGGAGGCGGAGCGGGTCTTGGCCGCGCCCGAGGCTTTTTTCGGCCAAGCGGCGCCTTGGTTAACAGCCTACCTGGCCCAGCCCAAGAAACCGGCCCTGGTCAAGTTGGCAGCCCTCTTTCATGACGTGGGCAAACCCCACACCCAGGAGTATCATCAGGAACGGGACCGCTACACCTTTTATTACCATGATCATTTAGGCGTGGAAATCTTCCAGGGGGTGGCGGCCCGGTTCCGCTTCTCCCAGGAAGAGACGGCCACGGTGAGCCGCCTCATTGCCCTCCACATGCGGCCCTTCCTCTTGCTGCCGGCTTTTCAACGGGGGCAGTTGACACCCCGGGCACTGGCCCGGTTTATCCGCGCGGCCCGCCCTGATCTGGCCGGCGTCTTGGTGTTGGCCATGGCCGACAGCCTGGCCGGGCAAGGACCGGCCAAGCCGCCGGAGAGCGAGGCCGTGCTGGCAGCATTTGTCGATGCTATCTATCGCTTCTTGAAAGAACGCCTGGAACCCATGGAGCAACGGCCCCGGCTCCTCACGGGCGACGATCTCATTCAGACCCTGCACCTGCAGCCGGGTCCGGCCTTCCGCCGCCTGCTCACTGCGGTGGAAGAGGCGGCCCTGGAAGGCCAGATCAGCACCAAAGAAGAAGCCTTGGCCTTGGTGCGGCGGTTGGTAGAGGTGCAAGGCAGGGAGTGAGTATGATGGATTATGAGGAGCAAGGCCGGGGCTGGGGCCTTACGAGGGAAAGCAAAGCAGAATACGCAGCGTCAGCGAGGGGAAAATCTGGCACCCCAAACCATATACTGAAAATTTCCCTCTACGGCAACACCGGCCCTTGCCCTCCAATCCTCCCCCCTCCCCTTTTCCCTTTTTTAAGCTTGAGCCAAGCGGCTTAGGCTGAGACGCAGGATGTCTTCCAAGGTCAGGGGTTTTTCCTGGGCATGGACCTGCCGCAAGACCTGTTCGGCCTGGGAGCGGGCATAGCCCAGATTCAGGAGCGCTGACAGAGCATCATCCCAGATGGAGCCTTGGGGGCCGCTAGTGGTGGCGGGTAGGTGGATACTCTCGGCGTGGAGCTTGCCTTTGAGTTCCACCAGCAACCGTTCGGCAGACTTACGGCCCAAACCCGGGATCGCGGCCAAGCGGCGGATGTCACCGTTGGCCAGGGCTTGGGCCAGTTCAGGGACGCTGATGCCCGAAAGGATGGCCAAAGCCAGCTTCGGACCGATGCGGGGGATGGTGAGGAGTTTGGCAAAGGTCTGCTTTTCTTCTAATGTGGCAAAACCATACAGCTGTAGGGTATCCGACTGCACATAGGTGTGGATATGCAGGGCAATGGCGGCGGGCGGCTCGGGCAGTTGATAAAAAGTGGACAACGGCACGAAGGCTTGATAGCCGACC
>CAZARS010000008.1:2479-5538 GCA_964487625.1 uncultured Desulfobacca sp. | reverse complement strand
ATTCTGGGCGCTTTTCCCAGAGTTGGCCTTCCAGATAGGCGATCATAAAAGGGTAGCCGCCTCGACCTGCTGCTGCCACCGGCAGTGGAAATGATGGCAGAGACTCAAGGCGAGGGCGTCGGCGGTATTATGATTATTGATCCTTAATCCCAAGAGTTTCTCCACCATCAGTAACATCTGGGTCTTGCTGGCTTGGCCATAGCCCACGATGGCCTTCTTCAGGACGAGGGGTGAATAGGCAAAGACCGGTAGATTGGCCTGCCCTGCAGCCAGCAAGACCACGCCCCGCACCTGCCCCAATTTAATGGCACTTTGCACATTATGGGCCACAAAGATCTCTTCCACGACCAGGGCCGCGGGTTCATGGCGCTGAATGACCTCCGTCAGGCGTTGATGGATTTTCGTCAGCCGCCGGCTGTGCGGCAAGGAAGAAGAGACGGCGATGCAGCCGCTGTCCAGATGCCACAAACGGTCCCCCTCGGCGGCCACCAAGCCATAGCCGGTGGCCCGGGAGCCGGGATCAACCCCCAGGATAATGCGACTCATCCCAGAGCCTCAAGGAGGGAATCGGGTATATCGAAGTTGGCAAAGACCTTCTGCACATCGTCGTGATCTTCCAACATTTCCATGAGCTTGAGCAACTGTTGGGCGGGTTTTTCATCTTTTACGGGCACCGTGGATTTGGGGTGCATCTGAATTTCGGCATTCTCATATTTAAACCCCTTGGCTTCCAGGGCACTTTTGACCTTTTCAAACCCGGCCAGATCCGTGATGACCTCGTACTCGCTCTCCCCCACCTGCAGATCCTCCGCCCCGGCCTCCAGGGCGGCCTCCATGAGCTCGTCTTCGGAAACCGCGTCCTTGCTGAAGGAAATGACGCCTTTTTTCTCAAACATCCAGGCCACGCAGCCGGCCTCGCCCATGCTCCCGCCATATTTGCTGAACAAGTGGCGGACTTCTGAGACCGTGCGGTTCTTGTTATCAGTCAGGCTTTCCACGAGGACCGCGACCCCCCCGGGACCATACCCCTCGTAGATCACCTCTTCGTAGTTGCTGCCGCCTTCCAGTTCCCCGGTCCCCTTCTTAATGGCCCGGTCGATATTCTCTTTGGGCATGTTTTCAGCCCGCGCCGCGGCAATGGCAGCCCGGAGGCGGGGATTGCCGGCAGGATCACCTCCACCCAGCCGAGCCGCCACCATGATCTCCTTGTTGAGTTTGCTGAAAATTTTGCCCCGTTTGGCGTCCATTGCCCCCTTTTTCCGTTTTATGGTGCTCCATTTGGAATGTCCAGACATGCCGGGCGTTACCTCCCTCTTTACCAGACTTGCGCGTCCGCATCTTCGCAGGCCCCTGACCGCAGCAGATTGGGTTGCCCTGCGGCCCCAGACCTGGTAATATGCCAGAAATATCTTCATACTTATCAAAATAAAAATATTTTTGCAATTTCCCAACGTGGCGCAGATCCTGATCTCAGGACGTCTCAGGCTTGGTTGGGGAACAATCGCCGGGCGAGCCGAGGGGGCAGAGGTATGGTAAAGATTATGGGGCATCGGGGGGCCAAGGCCTATGAGCCGGAGAATACTTTGCGGTCCATCCGTCGGGCCTTAGCCATGGGGGTCCAGGCCGTGGAGATCGATGTGCATCTCAGTCGGGATGGCCAGCTGGTGGTGATTCACGATGCCACCGTGGACCGCACCACTAATGGCCACGGCCGGGTAGCTGACTTAACCTGGGAGGAGCTGCGCCGCCTGGACGCGGGACTGGGGGAGCGCCTCCCCAGTTTGTTGGAAGTTGTGGAACTCGTGCGCGGCCAGGCCCACCTCTTTGTGGAAATGAAAGATCCCCGGGCCCTCCCGGCCCTGGCCGCCTTTTTTGCGGACCTACATCTTTTCGGCGAAGCGCATGTGATCTCGTTCTGGCACCCGGCCCTTCGGGAGCTGCGGCGATTGGAACCCCGGATAGCCGCCGGTGTGCTTTTTGTGGGGTGTCCAGTAGACCCCGTCAGCCTCGCCCAGGATGCCCTGGCCGAAGCCCTGGTCCTCAACTATCAGTATGTCACCGCCGAATTGGTACAGGCCGCCCGACAGGCCGGCTTGCTGGTGGCAGTTTGGAATATTGATACTGTAGCCGATCTCGTGCCGCTGCTCCCCTTAAACCTGGATTATATCGGCAGCAATGCCCCAGATATCATCCTGAATTACCTTGCGAATGTCGAAACGCGAGAAAAACCATGAGTTCTCCCCCCTTGCCATGACCAGCAATGCTGTGGGAGAGAGGAGCTTTTCAACCTGTTATGCTAAGCCGCTGCAGGCAAGGGATACGAGCATAAACAGCCAATTGCTGGCAACTTGGCTGAAAGTGAGCGTTAACCTGCGGATCAGCGCCTTGCGAAGGGACTTCCCATGAGCCGTGTCATGCAACTCCGGGCCGTCATCGAGCCGGCCTATCAACCCGATTTTCCCTCTGCCTATCCTAAGTTGGCCCGCCATCTGGGGTACCTGAAGCCTGACCTGGTGGCCCGTCAACCAACCCTCTATGAGTTGGCCAGCCAGCTGGATAAACTCCTCTATGAATTTGACGGGACACCCTTGCGCACGGCCCTTTTGCCCTATCGCACCAGGATCTTGTCTCTGCAGAAAGCCATCGCGCAACACCTGGCTGACTGGCAGCTGGCCAAAGCTGATGCCTTGCTGTACCAATTGGAAGATATCTTCGACGACCTGGAACTGCAGTTATCCTGAGCACTCCTGCAGGTGGTGCGCCTAGCGCGCCTCTCGCCCCAGTCGGAGAGATAGCCCTCTCCTGGCAGTCGGTCCCAAACCCCTCATCCCAGTCCCGGTATTTGGACATTGACATTTTTCCGGCGGCAAATTATATCATAAGAGACATAATTAAAAACAGCCAGGATGCCGCCCATGGAAGACCAGCATCACCGCCCAATCACCTACCTGCGCCTGTCCATCATTGATCGCTGCAACCTGCGCTGTTTTTATTGCACGCCGGTTCAGGAGCTGGTCAAACTGCACCATGGGGATATCCTCCGCTATGAGGAGTTCCTG
>CAZARS010000008.1:0-2469 GCA_964487625.1 uncultured Desulfobacca sp. | reverse complement strand
CGGTTGGCCCGGGTGGCGGTGGCCACGGGTATCTCCAAGATCCGGGTCACAGGCGGGGAACCGCTGATCCGCTTAGGAGTTGAAGATTTCTTAAAGGAGCTGAGCGCCATCCCCGGGGTGGCAGAGGTCTGCCTGACCAGTAATGGGGTGCTTTTAGCCGAGAAGGCGGCAGCCCTTTGGCAAGCCGGAGTGAGGCGCCTCAACATCAGTCTGGATTCCCTGCAGCCGGACCGCTTCGCCCGCATCACCGGGCAGGACCGTCTGGCCCAGGTCTGGGCTGGGCTACAAATCGCCACAAGCCTGGGCTTTGCCCCCATCAAAATAAACTGTGTCGTCCTGCGGGGCGTCAATGATGACGAAATTGCCGCTTTTGCCCGACTGTCGCTGCACTACCCCTGGCACATCCGCTTCCTGGAGTTCATGCCCATCGGCCATCCTTTGAGCCGGTGGCAGCAATATTTTGTCCCGGTGGCCGAAATCCAGGACCGGCTCCGAAGTGTAGGGTCACTGGAGCAACTGCCGGCCTTGGCCAACGGCGGCCCTGCGGTGCGCTATCGTTTTCACGGGGCCCCTGGGGAGATCGGCTTCATCAGCCCCATGAGCCGCCATTTCTGCGGCAGTTGTAACCGGTTGCGATTGACGGCCGACGGCCGCCTCCGACCGTGTCTCTTCCATAAGGACGAAATTCCGGTAAAAGGACCCCTCCGGGCCGGCGCCAGTGATGCGGAACTGCAGGCCCTCTTTCACCGGGCAATCCGCCTCAAGCCAGCCCACCACTGTCTCCACCCCGCCGAAACTCTGGGCCAGGACCGTCTCATGGCCAGCATTGGCGGTTAATGGCCCAAAAACCTTGCAGAGCCCGCCGGAGATGCGTACAGTAATCATGAACAAGAATTGCTGGTGCCTGGTTTTCTGGCCGGCGGTGAGGCGGCAAAAATGAAGGGGGCCCTGTTTGCCGTGACAGGGCAATTTTCGCCAGCCTCAAGCGGCTCAACATGATAGCCTAAGTCCAGCAAGGGAGAGTTAGTATTCTCCAGAAAGCTCCTCTTATAATACGTTACATCTGTCTGCATGAGGATTACCATGGATCGTCGGGAATTTTTACAGAAGGCTGCGGCCTTGGCCTTTTTAGCTGGGGTGGGCAAACACCTCACGTTTCCGCCAGAGTTACTGGCTATGGCCCCGGAGACGCGGCCGGAACCGGTGCTGGCCCAAGCCAGCGGGACTAATTATGCCCATTTGGTGGGTGATGCCATCCAGGCTCTGGGCGGCATCAAGAAGTTCGTCAATCCCAATGAAGTGGTGGTGGTGAAGCCCAATATGGCTTGGGACCGCACCCCAGAGTTGGGCGCCAATACCCATCCTGTGGTGGTGCGCAAGATCGTGGAGCTTTGTCTGGAAGCCGGGGCCAAAAAAGTTAAAGTGTTGGATCACACCTGCCATGATGCCCGCCGAGCCTATGCCAACAGCGGTATTAAAGCTGCAGTGGAAGATATCAAAGATTCCCGGGCGGTGGTGGAGTATGTGGATGAGCGCAAGTTCGTGGAACTACAGGTCCCCAAAGCCAAGTCCTTGAAGAAATGGTTGTTTTACAAAGACATCCTGGCAGCTGACCGCTTTATCAATGTCCCGGTGGCCAAGCACCATTCTGAGGCCCGCCTGACCATGGCCATGAAAAACATGATGGGGGCCATCGGCGGCTGGCGGGGCCGCGTCCATGTGGGCCTCCATCAGAACATCGCAGATATGAACCTGGTGCTCCGGGCCGATCTCACGGTGCTGGACGCTACCCGCATCATGACGGAGGGCGGCCCCTCAGGGGGCAAGCCCGAATACGTGCAGGTGAAAAACCTGGTCATTGCCGGGGTGGATCCGGTGGCCATCGACGCCTATGGCACCAGTACCTTGTTCGGCCTTCAGCCAGCCGACATCGGTTATATAACCAAAGGCTATGAACTGGGGCTGGGAGAGATGGATCTGCAGAAAATTAAGGTGCTGACGGCTTAAGAGGGGCCAGGGGGTAAGAGTCCTGGCAAGGCTTGCTCTGGAAGTGCTTCTTGGTTGTAGCAAGCTATCAGAGCAAGTTGCCAGAATATTCACTACTGTCCGGCAACGTTTTTGCGTAGGGTCAATGGCGCCCTCGTATATCTTATTCGTCTCACTTTGTCATTCTGAGGCAGCGTCGCGACCGAAGAATCTCAGATCCTTCGCGGCGCTCAGGATAATAAGAGAAAAGCAGCCAACGGTGGCAGGCTTTTTTGGCTTCCAGTGTCCTTTTTCAAGCTTTGCAAGATGCCTGCCGGACCCTCATGAAAAATATTCTTTCATGAGCCGACCGGAGGGGCCTGGCTTCCCGGTCCTTTACGGAAGAAACTTTGAAGAATGACTATAAGTAGTGCCCATCCAGAACTAAATAGTGTCCATCCGGAAACTATATTTTATTGAAAATTTTGATAAAAACGTATTTTT
>CAZARS010000007.1:44503-47978 GCA_964487625.1 uncultured Desulfobacca sp. | reverse complement strand
GTTCCCGGGTATCCACCATCTCTCCCACATCCTGGGGGCCCCGGGACGACCCCAAGATCGTCCCCCCTTGCAGGTAAATATCAGTGACTATTTCAGGAGTTAATTCCATGGGAGGATGCTTGTATTTCGGCGACAACCCCTCGAATCCATAACGGAAGCCGAAGATGCTGCGCACCCCATAGTGGTAATACAACTCCATGACAATATGTTGGATGACGTCGTTGATGCCAGGGCAGAGACCGCCGCAGGTGACGATGCCGCATTTTAACTTGGAAGGGTCAAAATAAATCTTGCGCCGGGGGCCGGCCATCTCAAAATAGGGCGGTTCCTGCCCGGCAGCAAAGTAAGGCTGCAACTTCTGGGTCTGATATTCATAGAGGACATGCTCATCATCACTCACGAAGCGGGCGTTCTTCTTGGGGGTATCAATGCGGCATTCCCCCAACCGCTCGATTTCAAAATCCTTCAATTCTAAGGCCATGAGGCCCTCCTTACCACACGTCAGTCTTGGTTAGCAACACCCCTGCCTTATGATGACATGGTCGAGCTGAAGCAGAGTCAAGGTGAGTAGTTTTTGCTGGTTCAAAAAGAACTGGTCACGTTTTGCAAGGTTAATTCTGCCAAGTGGACTGGCTGCGGCTGAACCTGCCAGATTTTGGCACAGTATTCCCGGATAGACCGATCGGAGGAAAATCTGCCGATGCGGGCTGTGCTCAGCATACTCATCCGGGTCCACCGTTCCTGATCCTGAAACAGAGCCCCCACCTCATCCTGTTTGGCCAGGTACGGGGCAAAATCGGCCAGGAGGAGATATTCATCCCGGTGCAACAGCGAGTCCACCAGCGGCCGGAACAGCTCCCCATCCCCATGGGCAAAATACCCGGAGACGATGATATCGATGACTTCTTTCAGAGTCTCATTGCTCTGATAATAATCCAGGGGGTTATATCCTGTGGCCTTGAGATGGTTAACCTCGTCCACGGTGAGGCCAAACAGGAAGAAATTCTCGGGACCCACCTCCTCCCGGATCTCTACATTAGCTCCATCCAAGGTGCCAATGGTTAGGGCCCCATTCATGGCAAACTTCATGTTGCCGGTGCCCGAGGCCTCTTTACCGGCCAGGGAAATCTGTTCGGAAAGGTCCGCGGCCGGATAAATCTGCATGGCATTTTTTACATTAAAATTGGGGAAAAAGACAACCTTCAGACGGTCCTGGACGTCGGGATCCTGGTTAACCACTGCGGCCACGGCATTGATGAGTTTGATGATGAGCTTGGCCTTATAATAACCGGGTGCAGCCTTGCCGCCGAAGATAAACGTCCGGGGGGTAAGGTCCAACGCCGGGTTCTTCTTGAGGCGCAGATAGAGGGCAATAATGTAGAGGACCAAGAGATGTTGCCGTTTGTATTCGTGGAGCCGTTTCACCAGGATGTCGAATAGGGAGGAGGGATCTACCTGGACCCCGGTGCGCGCCAGGATCAGGGCAGCCAGGTCCTGTTTGTTGGCCAGCCGGATATCCCGCCAGGCCTGGCGGCAAGCCGGATCGTCGGCATACGGCTCCAAAGCCTGCAATTGGAATAAGTCCTTGAGCCAACCGGTGCCGATCTTGCTGCTGATGAAGGCCGCCAGCCGAGGGTTGCTGAGGGCTAAAAACCGCCGGGGGGTAACGCCATTGGTGACATTGTGGAATTTCTCCGGCCACAATTCATGAAAATCCTTAAGAATGGTGGATTTCACCAATTCCGTGTGCAGGCTTGCCACCCCATTGATGGCCCGGGAGCCCACACAGGCCAGGTTGGCCATGCGCACGAACTTCGGCCCGGTCTCATCAATCAAGGAAAGCCGGGCTACCTTACCATCGTCAAAAGGATAGAGGAGACGGACCTCGTCCAGGAAACGGCGATTGATCTCGAAGATAATCTCCAAATGGCGGGGCAAAACCTCGGCAAACAACGGCAGTGGCCAGCGTTCCAGGGCCTCGGGCAAGAGGGTATGGTTGGTGTAGCAAAACACCCGGCGGGTAATATCCCAGGCCTGTTCCCACGGCAGACGGTGCTCATCCACCAACAACCGCAGCAGTTCCGCCACGGCAATGGCCGGATGGGTGTCGTTCAGTTGCACGGTCCAATGCGTGGGGAAACTCTCCAGTTTTTCGCCGTAGAGCAAATGGATCCGCAGCATGTCCTGCAAGGCACAGGAGCAAAAGAAATATTGCTGTTCCAGACGCAGACGTTTGCCTTCCAACGGTTCATCATTGGGATATAGGACCTTGGTCAGGTTTTCCGAGGCAACTTTCTCCTCCACGGCCTCATAATAATCGCCTTTATTGAAAGCCTCGAAGTCAAAGGTCTCCACTGCCTCGGCGGACCAGAGACGCAGCAGGTTGCAGGTATTAACCTGATAGCCGGGGAGCGGGGTGTCATAGGCCACGCCTCTGACCACCCGTGCGGGTAGCCAACGGACGGCGCGGCGCCCTTCTGCGTCAGTGTAGGTCTCGGTGGAGCCGCCCAATTGCACGGCAAAGGATACTTCCGGCCGATGGATTTCCCAGGGATTGTCCCAATGCAACCATTTGTCGGTGCGTTCCACCTGCCAACCATCTTGGATCTCTTGGGTGAAGATGCCGAACTCATAGCGCAAGCCATAGCCGATGGCGGGGATCTCCAGGGTAGCCAGGGAATCGAGGTAGCAGGCCGCCAGACGCCCCAGGCCGCCGTTGCCTAGCCCCGGTTCCACCTCCTGTTCCAGCAGATGCTCCAGACTTTTCCCCTTGGCCGCCAAGGCCGCCCGCAGGGTTTCATAAATGCCCAAGTTCAAGAGATTATTGCCGAGGTGGGGACCCAAGAGATACTCTGCCGAAAAGTAACAGACCACCCGACTTTTCCCCTCAGCCACTTGCATGGCGGTGTTGAGCCAGCGGTGGAGCAGCCGCTTGCGGATGGCCAGAGCCAGGGCGTGGTAAAGATCCCGGGGCGAGGCGACTTGAGGCAACTTACCGAGGGAGTAAAAAAGCACCTCGGCCACATCATGGGCAATGCTCTCCACTGTCAGACTGGTGGGTAAATAGATTTCGCAAGCCTCGTTGGTCAGTAGGTCCATGCGCACTCCTCTCATGGCAAGCTGGCTGGTCTTCCCAACAGCCGCCCGTCGTGGAGATGTTTCCGCATCAAGTCTCGCTCTTTCGCAAAGGCTACAGAGCCCACGCCAGTGGCCGTTGCTCCGATCAACGGCGGTCATCTCTGCAGCCGGACGCGCCCCCACCTAAAGAGGCAGTGCGGACAACAGGATTTTCTGTCAAAGCATATCAATAAAGAATCCCTTTAGGCAAACAGATTCCTTGCCGCTATCATTTCCTAATGCTATTCTTAACCGCCCTTGGCTTGGCCCTGCTGAAATGCCGGTTGGGTAAGTTTCTTGCTGGGTTCTCGCTACAGGAGACCATGGCCGGAGAGGATGCCAGAGAGGGAATGTTGCC
>CAZARS010000007.1:24712-44493 GCA_964487625.1 uncultured Desulfobacca sp. | reverse complement strand
AAGATCGCTTGCTGGGCAATCCCGCGGCTAGCGGTCGAAGAGCCTTACCTGGACCAGAGCGCCCTGTTCCAGGCCTTCAGTATGGAGAGGGATCTGGACGAGTCCGTCGGCCTTCACCATCGTGGAAATAAGGCCGGATTGGCCTAGAATTGGGTCGGCCCAGAGAGTTTCGCCCTCCAGCCGCAGGCGCACCCGGATGAACTCCTCCCGGCCCGGCGTGGACGCTAGATTGCGGCTCAGCTGGGCCGTGACGGTTCGATACCAGGGAGGTGAACCCGCAGACTGCCCTTGCAACCGGGCCAGCAACGGTTTTACCAGGATGTCCATAATTATCATGGCTGAGACCGGATGACCTGGGAGGCCCACCAGGGGGGTGCCGCTGAGGCCAGCCAGGATCGTGGGTTTGCCCGGACTGATGGCCACGCCATGCACCAGAATCTCCGAAGCCGGAAAAGTTTGGATGGCCGTGACCGCGAGGTCACGGGTACCCACCGAACTCCCTCCCGCCAGGAGGATCAGGTCGGCCTGCTCCAGGGCAGCGGCGATGGTCTTTTGCCAAGCCGCCAACTGGTCTGGAATAATACCCAGGAGGAGCGGGAGGCCGCCCGCCGCCTGAACCTGGGCGGCCAATGCAAAGGAGTTGGCATCCCGCATCTGCCCGGCCTGGGGCTCCGCAGTAAGGGGGACGATTTCATCGCCCGTGGCGATGAGGGCCACCCGTGGGCGCCGGTATACCGGCACCGTGGCAATACCCATTGCCGCCAACAGGCCGATGTCCTGGGGGCGCAGGCGGCTGCCGGCAGTCAAGAGCACGGCTCCAGTCTGGACATCCTCCCCCCGCTGTACCACATTCTCCCACGGCGCCACGCTGCGGTAGACCTCCAAAGTCTGATCTCCCAATTCCTGGGTATACTCCACCATCACCACTGCGTCCGCCCCAAGAGGGAGCATACCCCCTGTAGAGATGCGCATGACCTGACCCGGCCCCAAGGTCTGATCAACTGCCTGTCCCATGGCCACCTCACCGACGATGGTCAGCCAGGCTGGGCTGCTGGGGCTCGCCCCAAAGGTATCCCGGGCCCGCACCGCATAACCGTCCATCACAGCCCGATCAAAGGCCGGGACATCCTGACTGGCCGCGATATCCTCTGCCAACACCCGCTGCCAGGCCGCAGTCAGAGGCACTATCTCTGTCCCTAAGACGGGGAAGTGATCATACAGGGCCAAGACTTCGGGAATGGTCTTTAACTGAAAAAATTCCATAGTAGGCGAGGTCAAAGGTCAAAGGTTTGGGGGAAGAACAATATAATTACCAATAATTACCACGTCTTCGGTTACCCCCCCCGCTTCTGGTTGGCCAGCACCGCGGCGGCGGGGAGAGTGGTTCGGGACTGAGCAGTTTAGAGCAATCAACAGCGTCGACCATGGGGGCGAAAAGACCATCTGGGCTATGCTCCGTTGTCCAGAAAGGCGAGAAGCCTCCAGCCAAAGGGTGTATCGCCTTGGTGGCCCGGTGGAAATCTGCCTTGGTGACGTTACTCCCGCAGAGGACTGGCCGTGATAATGGTATCGTGGCGCCAGTGCTCATCGTCTTTGTTGGGATAATCCAATGTATAATGGAGACCGCGGCTTTCCTTGCGCATCATGGCGCTGGTGATGATAAGGTCGGCCACGGTGGCGATGTTGCGGAGTTCCACCAGATCGCTGGTGATGAGGAAATTCCAGTAATATTCGTTAATCTCCTGCTGAATGAGGTCGATGCGCTTGCGGGCCCGTTGCAGGCGCTTGTCAGAGCGCACGATCCCCACATAGTTCCACATGAACCGCCGGATTTCATCCCAGTTCTGGCTTACCACGACGTTTTCATCACTGTCCACCGCTCCAGAGGGGTCCCAGGGTGGGACTTCGGATAATTTTTTCTTAGGAATCTGGGGGAGCATTGCCACCGAATGCCGGGCCGCTTCATGGGCAAAGACCAAGGCCTCCAGGAGGGAGTTGCTGGCCAACCGGTTGGCGCCATGCAAACCGGTCATGGCCACTTCCCCTACTGCATAGAGGTTCAAGATGCTGGTGCGGCCCAAAAGGTCGGTGACGACCCCCCCACAGGTATAATGGGCCGCGGGCACCACCGGGATGGGCTGGGTGGTAATATCGATGCCCAATTCCAGGCAGCGCTGATAGATGCCGGGGAAACGGGCCTTGATGAAGTCTTTGGGTTTATGGGTAATATCCAGAAAGACGCAGTCATCTCCGCTCTTCTTAAGCTCAGTATCAATGGCCCGGGCTACGATATCCCGGCAGGCCAAGTCCTTCATGGGGTGATATTTGCCCATGAAGGGGTTGCCATGCTTGTCGATGAGGATGCCACCTTCGCCCCGGACTGCTTCCGAGATAAGAAAATTCTTTGCTTGGGGGTGGTAGAGACAAGTGGGATGGAATTGGATAAATTCCATGTTGCCGATACTGGCCCCGGCCCGATAGGCAATGGCGACGCCGTCGCCGGTGGCAATGTCCGGGTTGCTGGTGTATAGGTAAACCTTGCCGGCGCCACCGGTGGCCAACAGGATGATGGGCGCCACGAAGGTGTTGACATGGCCACTCTTAGTGTCCAAGACATAGGCGCCCAGGACGTATTCTTCAGCGTTGGTGACCACGGCGCCCCGGCGGACCAATTTATAGCGGGTAACCAGGTCTACGGCAATGTGATGTTCAAACACACTGATATTGGATTGTTCCAGAACCCGGGCCACCAGGATGCTTTCCACTTCCTGGCCGGTCATATCATGGGCATGAATGATGCGGCGACAGGAATGGCCGCCCTCTCGGGTGAGGTGGTAGCCCACCTGGTTATCGCTGGTCCGATCGAAATGGGCCCCCAGGCTAATGAGTTCCCGGATACGTTCCGGCCCTTGCCGGACCACCAGCTCCACGGTATCCCGATGGCACAAACCATCGCCCGCCGCCAGGGTGTCCTGGATGTGGAGATCAAAACTGTCATCCGGACTTAGAACTGCCGCAATGCCCCCTTGAGCCTGCCGGGTGCTGGTCTCCATAATATCTCGTTTGGTAATGATGTTGACACTCCCGTATGGGGCTACCTTCAGGGCATAGCTAAGGCCAGCCAAGCCGCTGCCAATTACCAAAAAATCCGAGTAATATTCCATGGGCCCACCTCATACAGATCTAATCCAATCTTTACCTGAAAAAAGGCAGTTCAGCAAGGGGGGATCTATCCTGTCATGATCACTGCGATGCGACGCTGCCCTCAGGAGGGGAGAATGCAGGATTAATAGCCAGTCAGGTAAAGTTGGTTTTAGACATTCGCTGAGGCTCGTGGCCCTGATTATGTGGATTATTCTGTTTAGTTGGCTGAAGGAGGCTGAAGAGAAATCTGGCGGCCGGGCCAGGTAAAGCCAAGCCGCGACCGTAAGGGGTGGTAGGTGGTGTTGCCGGGGCGTCAGGGAATGCGATTTTTGGTTGGTACATCATGACCAAAGGCGTATAATAGGGAAAAGCTGAGACAGTGCTTGGGCTGCGGTCTGCGACTTAAGGCCTGAGATGGTGAGGCAGGATCAAACCGGGCCAGGAGGACAGAAAACCCGGCTCAGAGGGAGAACCATGGCGGCCGCAACTGTTAACCCTTTTTTGGATACGGAATTAGCCGGCCGTTTTGCGGCCGGGGCCATAGCTTTGCTGCAGACTGCCTCAACCGCCGAAGGTTGCCTGGACCTGGTCCGCACCGCCATCTATTACGCCGACCACTGTCTGGCCCGCCTTGCGGCCGAGGAACCTTTGCCCCAACCCCTGGCCTGCGAGCCAGGCTGTGATGCCTGCTGTTACAACCAAATAGAGCTGACTGCGCCGGAGGCTCTGTTTCTGGGAAGCTTTTTAGCAAGCCGTTTTCCCCCCGAGCAACGCCAAGCCTTGCGGGAGCGGGCGGACCAGGCCTTGGCCAGGCGGGCTGGCCTGAGCAAGAGGGCAATAGCGGCCCAACGGGCTGAGCATCCCTGCCCCTTGTTGCAGGCCCATCGCTGTCTGGCTTATGAGGCCCGCCCGCTGCTCTGCCGAGCCATGCATTCCCTGGATGCAGCCGCCTGTTACCGGGAATTGGCCGATCCCCTCCACCCCATCGTGCCTTTTTACAACCACATCCAAATAATCTATGTCTCCCTGAGCCATGGACTGAATCAGGTCTGTAAGACCTTTCACCTGCAAACAGGCCCCCTGGACCTGGCCCAGGTCCTGCTCACCCTCTGTGACCAGCCGGACTTGGCCAGACGGTGGCTCATGGGCGACAAGGTCTTCGGATAGGGTTCCGACTCCCATCAGCCGGCTATGGCCCTTAGACGGTCCTCCAGATCAAAGCCACAAGCAGCAGCGAATGATGAGGGGGCAGGGTGCAGGGTGAGGGACGAGAGCATGTCTCGTCCCCGACACAACGGTTGGCAAATCCTGAGGCGATTGCTGGAAGGCTCTGGAAAATGCGGCCTAACCCCGAAAACCCCTTACTTCCGGGATTTCAGGCGGATAAAATAAATGGTGCCGAAAGCCCCCGGGGCATTTACCCGGTGGGCCTGAGCGCTGTAGCGAGTCAGGAAGCCATCCACATAATCCACGCCGGGGCTCAGGCTCTGGGCCTTATCCCAATCACCGCGACAGGCCTGCACCATGGCCTGCATCATAACGGCCCCACCATTACGAGCGGTGGGATCAAAACAATAGATCGCCCCGCAGGAGCAACTACCGCCATCAAATTCAAAAAGCGGATCATCCTCCATGGGTTGGGGCGGCGCAATTTCCTGCCCGCAGAATGGGCATTTCGGGGGCTGGGTTTTTCTCTCCAAAAGGCTCATGTTTTTCTCCTTGTGCCGCGAGCCGGCTCCTCTGGCCTCCTGCCCGACGCCCCGCCGGACAGGTAAAGCATGCCGGTTGGCTCCTCTGGCCAGAACTTTGACCCGATTAATCACATAATAATACCGCCAGGGCAGGGCTGCCAGCCAAACTTCCTGGGCAAGAAGTCCTTTCTTATTGACAGTCTGGTTGTCGGCGATTAAATTGTGAATGGTATATCATGTTGGCAGCATCAAGAACCCACCGACGGAGGAGAGATTATGGCGGACAAAACCATCGTGTTTTCTGATCAAGAACAGGCCCGTATCCAAGAAATCGTCGTTGATAAAGATAAAGATGAGGCCCTGAAATTTGTCGTGGAACTGTTGGACCGCATTAAAGGGCACGAAGGGCATGCCTGCGGTCCCAAAGTTGTCTAGTTAAAGCGCTGTCCGCTTTTTCCTTGGCTATGGCGGGAGTCCTGGCCCTTATTTCCGATACCCATCTCTATCGGGCGGGACTTCCGCGTTTTTTTGAGTTCCTGGCCAGGCATGGGATCCACCGCCTGGCTTGCCTGGGAGATTGCGAGACCGAGCCCTTCCTACAATGGTTGCAGGCAGACCCGCAGCGCCGGCTGTATTGGGTCCACGACGTTTTCTGGCCCGATCTGCCACAGGCCACGGCTCACGGCTTGAGTGTGGCCTTGGCGGGGCGGATCTTTCTGGCCCACACCCGGGCCACGGCCCTCGTGACCTATCGATGCGAAGTGCAGGCCTATAAACGGGCGCCAGCAGCCGGACGCCCCCCTTTGCTTATCTGCCACGGGCACACCCACACTCCTTCCCTTACCCACTTCGGTCCCAGCCTCAACCAGATCATCTATACCAATTCAGTGAACCATCGGGGCAGCCGTCAACGTCAGGCCAGGTTTGCCTTGGCAACCGATGCAGTGTATCTCATCGTGCCCGGGGCCTTTACCTACGAGGAGGGCCGGTTTCCCAACCTCAATCTGGCCCTTTTGGATTTGGACCACCACCTGGTGGAGATGATCAGCGTTACGCACCCGGATGGCTTGCTTACTCTTAGCAGCAATCTCCCCGGCCTGCGGCGGCAACAAGCGGCCACGGCCCCCAGCCACCTGGAGCTCGCAGCGTTGCCTGGTCGGAATGACGTTAAGCGGTAAACTTGGGCGGCCGTTTTTCCAGAAACGCCTTGACCCCCTCGTGGGGGTCAGGGGTGCTAAAACAGAGGCCAAAGGCCTGGGTTTCCAGTTCCAGGGCGCTGGCCAGGTCCAGGTTAAATCCCAAATTAATGACCTGCTTAATCTGCGCCAAGGCGAACCGGCTTTTGGCCGCCAACTCCGAAGCGATCTTCTGGCACTCCTCCATGAGTGTTTCCGGGGGGAAGACGCGGGCTACCAGTCCCAGGGACAAGGCTTCTGTGGCCGTCACGGCCCGACCGGTGAGGCAGAGGTCTTTGGCCACACCTTTGCCCACCAGGCGGGCCAGACGTTGGCTGCCGCCGATGCCAGGCATCAGTCCCAAGTTGATCTCTGGCTGGCCAAAGGTGGCTTTGGTGGAGGCATAAATGAGGTCACAGGCCAGAGCGACCTCGCAGCCGCCTCCCAAAGCAAAGCCATTGACCGCCGCAATCACCGGTATGGGCAAAGCCTCCAGCTGGGCTACCACCTGTTGGGCCTGGTGGGCAAACTCATAGGCCTGGCGGCTGTCAAAGGCCAGGAACTGCCGCACGTCCGCCCCCGCCACAAAGGCCCGCCCCTGACCGGTAAGGATCAGGACCCGGATAGCGTGGTTAGCTCGGACGGTTGCCAGAGCCTGGGCCGTCTCGGCCAGCATCTCGCCGTTGAGGGCATTGAGTTTTTCGGGGCGGTTGAAGGTCAAGGTGGCGATGGGACCGTCGATGGTCAAAAGAATCGTCTGGTAGCTCATGCCTGCTCCTTGGTGTGGCGGCCACGGTTGCACCGCGTCTCGGTGTCGGGAGGACCGGGCCGCAGAGCGGCTGCCCAGGCCTGGGAATGGCAGGCCCAGGCGTCTGTCCCCCCTGAATTTAATTTATCTTACTTATTTATCTCACTAATTTATTCCCGTAAGGTCTTTAATTCCCACGCCAGCCGGGAGGGGAGGGGAGGGTAGGGGGCAAGTGATTTTCCGCTCATTATAAGGGCGAGGCCTGCCACCTTGGCGGCAAGACCGCTGACCAGATATACATTGCCCCATGAACACTGGCTGAAATGCGGGGATTGCACCGCTATCTATCCCCGAGCCCCCTACCAGTAATGGTGGCGGAATTGTCGATAGAATGCCACAGTGCGCCGGATACCCTCCGCCAGGTGAGTCCGGGGCCGCCAGGTAGTGGCATTGCTCAATTTCGTGAGATCACTAATATAATCGCCGGTTTCGACAAAATAGCGGTCGGCCGGCCAGGGTAATTGGATGATTTCGGTCCCCGGCACAGCCTGGGCCACGAGGCGGGCCATTTCTTTAAAAGGGGTGCCCTGGCCAGAGCCGACGTTATACACTTCCCCTGCCGTACCGGGTGTCTGGGCCACACAGAGAAAGGCCTCGGCCAGGTCTTCATTATAAATGTAATCCCGCTGTTGATTGCCCTCCCCGAAGACGGTCAGGGGCTTGCCCTCCAGGGCCAGGCGGATGAACCAGTTGACAATACCGTATTTGCTGTGGTGCATTTGCTGCCGGGGGCCATAGGGATTGGCCAGGCGCAGACTGACCGTCTCCAGGCCATGGGCATCATAATAAAAACGGTAATATTTTTCTCCAGCCAGTTTGTGGATGCCATAAATACTCAGGCAATTGAAGGGGTGGTTCTCCGTCACCGGGTTGGCCACGATGGAGCCATACACAAACCGGGAACTGGCAAAGAGCAACTTGGCCCGCCGGTTGTATTGCCGACAGGCTTCCAGCACCGTGATATGCCCCCGGCAATTGATATCTAGGTCCAGGAGTGGGTCATGATTACTATCCACGTAGCTTACCTGTCCGGCCAGATTGAAAATGAAATCCTGGCCCTGCACCACCTTGGCCATTAGCGCCGCATCCCGGATATCACCCTGAATAAAGGTGATCTGCTCTTTAATATCCGCTAGGTTAAAAAGATTGCCGCCATAGAGGGGCAGGAGGGCGTCCAGGACGGTGACCTGGGCTCCTTGCGCTACGGCCAGGCGGGCAATCTGGCTGCCGATCATACCGGCGCCGCCGGTGATGAGGAGTCGGGCGCCTTGTAACGATGTCGCGCTGATGGGAACTACCTCCATGAGAAGAATCGGCCGGATCTGCGGTGCACTTCGGGCCGAGCCGCAGGTGCCAGGCCCCTTCGACTATACTCCGAATTTCTCTGACGTGTCAATCCGGTCTTTCACGGCTGGGGGTTTTATGGTATGTAATTGGGCAACACTGGCGGGATCATCCATGGCCTTACCACTTAACCTTTGACCCCTTACCGGAACAACCCATGGCTTGGCTGGCTGACCTGCATATCCACTCCCATTATTCCCGGGCTACCGGACGCCAGTTGAATCTGCCGCATTTGGACCTCTGGGCCAGGTACAAAGGCTTGACCTTGTTGGGCACGGGCGATTGCACCCACCCGGGCTGGCTGGAGGAGATTGGCGCCCAACTGCAACCCGCGGAAGAAGGTTTTTATATCCTAAAGCCGGAGTGGCGCCTGTCGGTCGAGGCAAGATCACCCCAAGTGCGGTCACAGCCCTCGGTGCGCTTTGTGGTCACCGGGGAGATCAGCAGCATTTACAAGAAACACGGCGTCACCCGCAAGGTGCATACCTTGGTGGTGCTCCCTTCCTTGGAGGCAGGCCGTAACCTGTCCCAACGTCTGGGCCGGTTGGGCAATGTTACCTCCGACGGCCGCCCTATCCTGGGGTTGGACGCCAAACACTTGCTGGAGCTGATCTTGGAGATCGATGCGGCTGCCCTGGTCATCCCGGCCCATATCTGGACCCCCTGGTTTTCGGTGCTGGGCTCCAAGAGCGGTTTTGACAGCCTGGAGGAGTGTTACGAGGATCTGGTGGAACACCTCGCCGCGGTCGAGACAGGTTTATCCTCTGATCCGCCCATGAATTGGCGGCTGCGGGGCTTGGACCGCTTTACCTTGGTCTCCAACTCCGATGCCCATTCTCCCCAGAAGATTGGGCGGGAAGCCAATATCCTGAATTGCCCGTTGTCTTATCCGGCTCTGGCCCGGGCTTTGCACACCGGCGAGGGCTTTGAGGGCACCATTGAGTTTTTTCCCCACGAAGGCAAGTATCATCTGGATGGCCACCGCAAGTGTGGGCAGCGCCTGCAGCCGGAGGAAAGCAAACGTTTGCAGGGGCTCTGTCCTACCTGCGGTCGCCCCCTGACTCTGGGAGTTTTGCACCGGGTCCTGGATCTGGCGGATCGGGCTGACGGTGAGAAGCCTGCTGCGGCCAAACCCTATGAACATCTGATTCCCCTGCCGGAAATTCTCGGGGAAGTATTGCAGTGTGGTCCGGAGACGAAGCGGACGCAGGAACTCTATTTCCGGCTGTTGGACCAACTGGGGCCTGAGATGGCCATCCTGCGGCAGGTCTCCTTGGACCAATTGGCCCGACAGGGAGGCCCCGTGCTAGCCGCAGCCATCGACAAGATGCGGCGGGGGGAGGTCCACGTGCAAGGGGGATATGATGGGGAGTTCGGCACCATCCGCCTCTTCACCGAGACAGAGCGCCAGGAACTGGCCCGCCAACCCCGGTTTTGGCACATCGACTCAGCAACGGCAGCTCCAGGAAATGAAACAGGGTGGCCAGAGTCGGCGCCCGCCAGACAGGCAGCCGCGGCAGAACCACCCCCCGGCAGGGCAACTAACCATCCCCAGGAAGATTCTAGAGCCTTGCCTGCATATCTGCGGGACTTAAACCCGGAGCAACAAGCGGCGGTCCTCCACACTGCTGGCCCCGTGTTGATTCAGGCTGGCCCTGGCACCGGCAAGACCCGCACACTGACCCACCGGGTGGCCCACCTGGTACACCAGGGGTTGGTGCCACCGGAGCAGATCCTGGCGGTCACCTTTACCCGCCAAGCGGCCCAGGAAATGCGGGCCCGCCTTCAACAGTTGTTGGCGCCTGAGGTCGGAGCCAAGATTCATATCAAGACCTTCCACGCCCTCGGCCTGGAGATGCTCCAGAATGGGGGGGCCGGCGCTCGGCAGGTCATCAGCGACGAACTGCGCCAGCCTCTCCTCGGTGAGTTGGCGCAGCAGTGCGGCATGGATGGCAAGACCTTGGCGGCCCTGATCAGCCGCCACAAACAAGACCTGCTTTATCCGCCTGATCTGGCCGACGCCCCTCCTTGGCGGGGAGCGTATCAGGCCTATGAAATGACCCTCGCCCAACAGGGGTGGTATGATTTTGATGACCTGGTGGCTCAGGCGGTACGGCTGCTGCAAGCCCGACCAGACCTCCTGCGGTTTTGGCAGCAAAGGTTTGCAGCCATTCTGGTGGATGAGTACCAGGATTTGAATCGGGCTCAATACGAGCTGCTGCGTCGGTTGGCGCCGCCTGAATACACCAATCTGTGTGTCATCGGCGACCCCCACCAGGCCATCTACGGCTTCCGGGGGGCCCGGCCCGAGTTCTTTGGCCGTTTTTGCCAGGATTGGCCGCAGGCCCACCAGGTCAGGTTAAGCGAGACCTATCG
The DNA here is from genome assembly GCA_964487625.1 of uncultured Desulfobacca sp. Lineage (GTDB taxonomy): Bacteria > Desulfobacterota > Desulfobaccia > Desulfobaccales > Desulfobaccaceae > Desulfobacca. The sequence continues at coordinate 33,955 of CAZARS010000007.1, read as the reverse complement.
CCTCCCGGCGCCGATATTGCAACTGGCCCAGCAGGTCCTCGACGTCGCTGATGGTGCTGTCCCGTCCCGGACCCGGAATCCCACGGCCCTGCCGCCGATCCTCTTGGAGGCCGCAGATGTCCAAGGCGAGGCCAACCAGATTGCCCGCCTCATTGACTATCTGGTGGGCGGCGGCAGCCATCTGGCCCTGGAAGATCAGCGCCTCCGCTACACCCCAGGCGCTCCCTCCGTCAGTTTCCGGGATATTGCGGTGCTGTTTCGCTTCCATGCCCTGGGCGAGACCCTGCAGAGATATCTCCACGAGGCTGGCATCCCTTGCCAATTGGCCCGGGAAAGCCTCTCACCGGAACTGCAGGGCGTGGATTTGCTGGCGGAAAAGGTGACTCTTTTGACCCTACATGCCGCTAAAGGCTTGGAGTTTCCCTATGTCTTTCTTATCGGTTGCGAGGCCGGCCTGCTTCCTTACGAGCCGCCGGCTGACAGCGGCGTCGATCCGGCAGAGGAGAGGCGCCTGCTTTACGTGGGCCTGACGCGGGCCAGCCGCCAGCTTTTTTTGTCCACGGTGCGGCAGCGTTATCTCTGGGGCGAACGTGGCTCCGGTCGTTTGCCCACCTGGCTGCAAACCCAGAAAGCCAACTTGGCTCCCAGCCCCTTGCCCAAGCCTTCCTCCCGGCGGGGCCGGCCGCGACAACGCCGCCTTTTTTAAGGAGGCAGGTTTTCTCCAGAAACCAGCAACCGGGAACCTCAGGCAAGAAGCGGTAAGGGGCGTCCTCTGGCTGCGGCCTCAGAGTGGTCAAGGAGGCTTGCGGCAGCTCCGGCCAGCATCATGCATCGCCGACGTTAACGACTGTCAGGTTTTTAGTCAACAGGAAAAAAGAGTATCTGGAAATCGAAATCGGAAACAAACCATCATGCAGACTTATACGCCTCGTGAATTAGCCGAATTATTGCGCCAGAAGCCGAAAGCGGCGGCCCTGACCGGGGCCGGGATCTCGGTGGAGAGCGGCATTCCCAGCTTCCGGGGGGCCCATGGCCTTTGGACCCGGTATAATCCCATGGAATATGCCCACATCCAGGCTTTCATCACCGAGCCAGCCAAGGTCTGGCGTATGCTCCTGGAGTTGGATGAAACCATCCGCCGGGCCCGCCCCAATGCGGCCCACTATGCCTTAGCGGAGCTGGAGAAAATGGGCTTCTTGTTGGGGGTCATCACGCAGAATGTGGATAATCTGCACCAAGAGGCGGGCAGTCAGAGGGTCATCGAATTCCATGGCAATGCCCGACATTTTGTCTGCCTCCGCTGCCGCCGGCCCTATGACCCAAACAACCTGGATTTCAGTCAGGTACCGCTCTATTGTACCTGTGGGGGCCTCATTAAACCGGATATCGTCTTTTTCGGGGAGGAGATTCCGCCAGCCGCCAACCGGGCTGCCTTTGATCTGGCCGAGGCCTGTGAAGTGATGCTGGTCATCGGCACCTCGGCGGCGGTTATGCCCGCCAACTTCCTGCCGAAAGCCGCCAAAAACCACGGTGCCAGCATCGTGGAGATCAACCTGGAGCCCACTGAATTGACCCGCCGCTTCACCGATTATTTTTTGGAGGGCAAGGCCAGCGACATCCTGAGCAATACCGTGGCCGCCCTCAAACAAATGATTTAAGTATGGGCCGGGGGTGTGACCATTGCTCTCCGGTGCGCTCGCCGCAGTCCCCATTTGGCCAACTCCACAACCGGGAGAAGGGAGAGGCTCACGGTCAGGGCTACAAGCCAATCCCACCAGGTCAAGGGAACAGTGTGGAAGAGGCGGCCCAGAGGTTCGTAGACCACTGCAGCCAGGGTCATGGCCAGGGAAATGGCCACAGCCACGAGCAGATAGCGGTTGGCCAAGGGACCCACGGTAAAGAGGGAGGCATCCAAGCTCCGGCAGTTGAAAGCATTTACCAGCTCCGCCAGCACCAGGGTAACAAAAACCATGGTCTGGGCGCGCTCCAGGGCGGTGGTGGGGCTGGCATCGGCATCTGGGTTAGCCAGATAATAGTACGCAAAGAGCGGCATGATCAGCAGGGTCTTATAACCCGCCATAACGGCCATAAGGAGATTGACCGGGCCGGTAAAGACGCCCTCGTCGGGGGGGCGGGGCGGCCGGGCCATGATGTCCGGGGCTTTGGGGTCCACTCCCAAGGCCAGAGCCGGCAAGCCGTCAGTGGTCAGGTTGACCCAGAGGATCTGCAAGGCGATGAGGGGCATGGGCAATCCCAGGAAAAAGGCCCCGGTGAGGATAATAATCTCGGCAAAATTACAACTCAAGAGAAAGACCAGGTATTTTTTGATGTTATCAAAAATGGCCCGGCCTTCCTCCACCGCCGCCACCAAAGTGGCGAAATTATCATCGGCCAGGATCATGGCCGCGGTTTCTTTGGTAACCTCGGTGCCAGTAATTCCCATGGCCACGCCGATATCAGCCCGTTTCAGGGCTGGGGCATCGTTGACCCCATCCCCTGTCATGGCCACGATTTCCCCCTGGGCCTTTAAAACATCCACCAGTCGCAGTTTATGTTCCGGCGCCACTCGGGCAAAGATGCGGGTATGGCCCAGGACAGCCGCCAACTCCTGATCAGTCATTTGGGCCAACTCCTGGCCGGTACAGACGGGAGGGGGGGTGGTGGTTTTCTTGGTTAACCCCAGGTCCCGGCCGATGGCCGCAGCCGTGAGGGGATGGTCACCGGTTACCATAATGACCTTGATACCGGCTCGGTGGCATAAAGCCACGGCTTCCTTGGCTTCCGGCCTGGCCGGATCGATCAGGCCAGCCAAACCCACCCAGACAAGCTCCCTCTCCTCCGAGGCTGGCACCAGTGCCGGCATCTCAGCCCAGCGACGGTAGGCCAGGCCCAGGACCCGCATGGCCCCTTGGGCCAAGCGGGCATTCTCCGCCAGGATTTCCTGGCGGTGGTCCGCGGTGAGGGGCTGCTCACCCTGCAAAGTCAGCAGGTGGGTGCAATAGGGCAGCAGGCTCTCCGGAGCCCCCTTTAAACACATCAGATAGCCGCTCCGGTCCTGGTGCAGGGTACTCATGCGTTTGCGGTGTGAATCAAAGGGAATTTCTCCCACCCGGGGCTGATCCTGCAGCAGCCGCTGATAGTTCAGCCCAGCCTTCAGGCCCATGGTCAGCAGTGCCCCTTCTGTTGGGTCACCCCGCAACTGCCATTTGCCCTCTTCCTGGCGGAGGGAGGCATCGTTACATAAGAGGGCGATGCGGGCGGCCTGTTGCAACGGGGGGTAGGTCAGGGTAAGTTCGGTGTGCTCTTGGCCATGAAAAGAGCCGGTCGGCTCATAGCCAGAACCGCTGACCTGCACCCGTTGGCCGTCCAGGAACAGAGCCCGCACCGTCATTTCATTTTTGGTGAGGGTGCCGGTCTTATCAGTACAGATGACCGTGGTACAACCCATGGTTTCCACGGCCGGGAGGCGTTTGACGATGGCTTGACGGCGGGCCATCCGGGTCGTGCCAATGGCCAGGGCCCCAGTAACCACGGCGGGCAAAGATTCCGGCACCGCGGCCACTGCCAAGCTGATGCCCCAGATGAGCATGGGCAGCCAGCCATAGCCCTTGGCCACCCCCAAACCCACTGCCCCGGCAGCGATCGCCAGACAGATAAGGCTTAAGACTCGCCCGATCAGGCTGAGGCGTTTCTCCAATGGCGTCTTTTCTGGCCGCACTTCCCCCAACATCTGGGCAATGCGGCCAAATTCCGTGGCCATGCCCGTGGCTGTCACTACGGCCTGACCTCGCCCATAGGTGGCGACGGTGCCTCCGAAGACCATGCCATGCTGGTCGGCGATGGGAGTGTCTCTTGCGGGTGAGGGGGCAGTGGTTTTGGCCACCGGGGTGGATTCGCCCGTCAGAATGGCCTCGTCCATCATGAGATTGACGGCCTCGAGGAGGCGGGCATCGGCGGCAATCCGGTCCCCCGTATGGATGAGGAGGATATCGCCCGGCACCACTTCCCGGGCCGGTATTACCAATTCCTCCCCCTCCCGCCAGACCGTGGCATGGGGCGCGGCCAGCTCCTGCAAGGCCGCAGCGGCCCGTTCAGCCCGATACTCTTGCAAAAATCCCAAGATGACGCAGGCCAAAATGATGGCCAGGATGACCGCTGCATCCAAGTGTTCCCCCAATAAATAGGAGACAACGGTCGCCACGATGAGGATGATCATCAAAAGATTAAAAAATTGGCGGAAAAAAATTACCAGGGGGGAAATCTTTTTCCCGGCCACCAGTTCATTGGGACCGTACTGGCTGAGACGGGCTTCAGCCTCTTCCTGGGTTAAGCCCTCGGGACCAGTTCCCAAGGCGCGGCGGACTTCATCGGCTTCTTGGGCATGAAAGGGCAATTGATTCAACAGGGAGCCTCCCCTTTGGTGGTTTGAGCATAAAGGAGGTACTCCTGATTCCCCTTGGGACCAAGGATGGGTGAGGGGAGAACCCCCTGAACGGTAAGCCCCAGAGAGCGGGCGAAGGCCTGCAGGTCAGCCACGACCTGGAGACGTTGGGCCTCATCCCGGACCACGCCACCTTTGCCCACCTGCCCCTTGCCCACTTCGAACTGAGGCTTAATGAGGGCAATGAGGCGACCACCGGGCTTCAGAAAGAGCAAGACCGGGGGCAGGACCAATTTAAGGGAGATGAAGGAGACATCGACCACCGCCAGATCGACTTTTTCGGGTAGGGCGTCGGGTGCCAGAGAGCGGATATTGGTGCGCTCTTTCAGGATCACCCGAGGGTCTTGCCGCAGTTGCCAAGCCAATTGGCCATAGCCCACATCCACCCCATAAACCCTCTGCACCCCCCGTTGAAGCAGGCAGTCGGTAAAGCCACCGGTGGAGATGCCCACATCCAGGGCTATCCAACCCGAGACGTCCAGATGGAAATGGTCCAAAGCCGCCGCCAACTTCAAGCCACCCCGGCTGACATACGGCGGGGGGGGCGCCTGCAAAGCGAGGGCAGCCGTGACGGCCACGTTGGCCCCAGCCTTGGTGGCCGGGAGGCCATTCACCAGCACCTGGCCAGCGGTAATCAGCTCGCGGGCCTGTTCCCGGCTGGCAGCCAGACCGCGTTCGACCAGTAAGCGGTCCAGTCTCTTCTTGGCGGCGGCAACTTCAGCCATACCAAAGAATACCTCCGGAGTCTTGCGAAAAAAAGTGCAATTCTTGGTTTGATACCATATATTATTATAGGAGCAGAAGACAAGCTCTGGCACGCAAAGATTTTCCGGGGCCTCAAGCTGCCAAGAGAAAGAAAACGAGCATTCCTTTGTCTTTACCGTAAGTTACCCATGCCTGCGAAGCCGTTGAAAGCCCTCGTTATCGATGATGACACCGCCATGCTCGACGCCTGCCACCAGGTGCTCACCCGAGCAGGTTTTGAGGTGGCCCTGGCTGCGACCGGCCGTCAGGGGCTGGAGCTCATGGCCCGGGATGGCCATGATGTGGTCCTGCTTGATCTGGTAATGCCCGATCAGAATGGCGTTGAAGTGCTCAAACGCCTGAAAGCTATGCAACCCCGCGCCCAGGTGATCATCATCACCGGTCATGGCAGCATTGCCGCGGCGGTGGAAACGGTCAAGCTGGGGGCTTTTGATTTTCTCCCCAAACCCTTCACTCCCGAGGAACTGCGCCGGGTCGTGCAACGGGCTTTGGCGCCGGCCGTGGCCGACTCCCACGTTGAACCTCCGGCACGGGGCCCAGAGCTTATCTATGTCAGCGAGGCCATGGCTCGGATCATGGCCATGGTGGAGCGGGTTGCCCCCAGCGATAGCACGGTCTTGATCACTGGTGAATCAGGCACCGGCAAGGGGTTGATTGCCCAGAAAATCCATGCCCTCAGTGACCGAAGCCGGGAGCAGTTCGTCACCGTGGACTGCGGCACCCTGGTGGAGACCCTATTTGAGAGCGAGCTTTTCGGGCACGTCAAGGGTTCTTTCACGGGGGCCAATACCAATAAAATCGGCAAGTTTGAGCTAGCCCAAGGCGGCACCCTGTTCTTCGACGAAATCAGCAATATCAGCCTGGAAGTGCAGGCCAAGTTGCTGCGAGCTGTCCAGGAACGCAAGATCTCCCGGGTAGGCAGCCATCGGGTCATCGCGGTGGATGTCAGGCTCATTGCCGCCACTAACAAAGACCTTATCCAAGCTATCCGGGAAGGCACCTTCCGGGAAGATCTGTTTTATCGCCTTAATGTTGTCTCCATCCATATCCCGCCGTTGCGGCAGCGGAAAGAGGATATCGCCCCCCTGGTGGCGCATTTCTTGGAGAAATTCAACAAGCGCCTGAAAAAGTCGGTCCAGGGCTTCACCCCCGAGGCCATGGAGCTGATGCTCAAGTATCATTGGCCAGGAAATGTCCGGGAATTGGAAAATATGGTGGAGCGGCTCGTGGTCTTCAGCGTGGGGCCCTACTTAGAGGTGGCTGACTTGGCCTTTTCCGGGGTGGATTTCGGGACTACCAGCAATGGTGAGGCAGTTAGCCTGAAGGACATGGAGCGAGACCACATTCTGCGGGTGCTGCAACAATGCTCTGGACGCCGGGCTGACACTGCCCGTCTCCTGGGCATTGATCGCAAGACCTTGCGGGAAAAACTGAAACGCTATCAGATCGACTGATTGCCTAGGACAAGGTTGGGAAATACCTCGAGGGAGTTGGGCTTATCCACAGGCTCGTCTGATCGCCCAGCATTGATGACGCCAAAAGCCAAGATGATCATTGGCGTGGCCCCTCCAGGTTTCCCCAAGCCATTGCCCGGTTGCCTCTTTCCTGCTCCCTTCATACCTGTAAATTCAACCTGGACAAGATTGCCCGGCACGGATCTGACGCCATGATCCTCCTCTATGGGGCTCTCACCTTGGCCGCCCAGGTTATTTTCCTCCGGGAATTTCTCTTATTGGCCCGGGGAAATGAACTGTATCTGGGGCTGGGTCTCTGGACCTGGCTGGCCTGGACTGGCTTGGGCAGTCTGTGGGGCGGCCGCCTCGGCACGCGGACGGCGATCCGGTGGCACCTGCTGGCGCAATTGCTGGTGGTGTTGGCAGTGCTCCTGCCCTTCACCATTTTGGTGGCGCGGGCTTTGCCCACGCTGTTGGGGTGGTATCTCGGGGTGGCTCCGTCCTTTGGCCGCTTAGCTTTCTGGTTCGCCGTCCTCAGCGGGCCTTTCTGTCTGCTCTCGGGGCTGTTTTTTCCCCTGGCCTGTCGGTGGCTGCAAGAGCATGGACCCAGCAGCGGCCTAGTGGGGCGCGCCTATGGTTGGGATGCTTTGGGGATGGGCTTCGGCGGCTTGCTGCTCACCATCCTGCTCCTGGGAAAATGGGACAGCCTTTGGCTGGGATTGGGAGGGTGTCTGGGTGTGCTCCTGTTGCTTAACGGCCTTTTGTTATTGCGATGGCGCAGCCACCGCCTCTGGCTGACGGCGGTCACGCTGGTCGTCCTGCTGGGTGTGTTGCTGGCCGTCTATGTGAATCTGCCCGCCCTGACACGGCGCTGGCAATGGCCGCAGCGCACGGTGCTGGCCGTCGCCGAAACCCCCCTCAGCGTCTGGACTGCCACCCGGGAGGCTGAGCAGATCAGCTTTGCGGGCAATGGGGTATGGTTTTTCACTTACCCTGACCCCCAGACAGCGGAAGAGCAGGTACATGTAGCCTTGCTGCAGCACCCGGAGCCCAAGACCGTCTTGCTGCTGGGGGGTGGAGTGGCTGGTCTGGTCGCAGAAATCCTCCGCACCCCCTCTCTGGCCCGCCTGGATTATGTGGAATTGGATGCCGGCTTGGTGGAGTTGGCCAAACAAGTCTTGCCGCCAGGGGCGTGGCAACCCCTGACCGATACCCGCGTTAACCTGGTGGTGGCCGACGGCCGCCGGTGGGTACGGCAAAGCCGGGAGACGTATGATGTTATTCTCTTGTCCTTGCCCGAGCCCAGCAATGTCCTGTTAAACCGCTTTTACAGCCGGGATTTTTATAGGGAAATCAAGGATCGACTCAAGCCTGGAGGGGTCTTCAGTTTCGGGCTACCTGGGAGCGAGACCGCCTTGAGCCCAGCCCGGCGCTCCTCGCTGCGTCTGGCCGTAGCCACCCTGCAGGAGGTCTTCCCTGAGGTCGTGGTCTTCCCAGGCTTGACCTGGCGGTTTTTTGCTAGCCCCCAACCCCAGAGCTTGACCGACGAGTTGGACACCCTGCTGGAGAGGCAGAGGATGCGTCAATTATCTCTCCTCTATGTCCGGGAATACTACTTGCGGGCCCAACTCTCGCCGGGGCGTCTCGCCCAAGTCCAACAGTTGCTCCGACAACCCACCAAGGATATCAACACGGACGCCCAACCCTTGGGACTGCTGTATGGCCTGATCTTGGCCGGGCAGGAGGCTGAGAGCTTTTTGCCCACCATCTTGAACTGGCTGCGGGAGAGGGGCAGCAGTTCCCTGTACCTCGCCCTGGCCCTGCTGACTCTGGGTATCTGGCTGGGTAGTGGGTACCGATGCCTGCCCTCCCGCCGATTGCCCTCGTTCTACAGTGTCTTTGCCATGGGTGCGGCCATGATGGGCCTGGAAATGGTGATCCTGATCATCTTCCAACTAACCCTGGGCTATCTGTATGGGCAGATGAGCCTGCTGTTGGCTGCTTTCATGGCGGGCCTAGCAGGTGGTTCATTTCTTGCCAGCCATGTTTTTGATCAAGGTCTGTCGCCGCGTCGGCTCGGCCTGACATCCCAGGCCGGTCTGGCGGTCTTCCTGGCCATGTTGGGGCTGAGCCTACCTTGGCTCCTGACTGCCCCCTGGTTCCAGGCAGAGGTTTGGGGACAACTCGGTTTTATCCTCTTGCTGGGAGTCGGGGGCTTGCTGGGGGGCAGTATCTTTGCGGCCCAAGCAGAGGTAAGTCGCCAAGCGGGCACAGCCTCAGTGCAGGGCGCCGGTTGGCTCTATGCCATTGACCTTTTGGGAGCAACAGTGGGGACCCTGGGGGTGGGCTTTCTCCTGATTCCTTGTTTCGGCCCTGGTCAAGCCTTGCTGTTCGTGGCGGCTTTGCAAGGCTCAGCTTGGCTCGTGCAGGTGGCCGCCAGGGGGAACGGCAGGGGACACCGCCTCTTTCAGGACGGCTCCCCCTGAGTTGCCTCTACCTTCTGACGGAAGGCCGCTAACGCGGCGGGAATCAAACGGCGGATGAAGATCGGCCGCTCACTGGCAATTTCACTGGCATACTCCT
>CAZARS010000007.1:14792-24702 GCA_964487625.1 uncultured Desulfobacca sp. | reverse complement strand
CGGATGATCCGGGTGTAGAGCTGGGGCCGGGGTGGGGGGGGGGCCACTGGGGTCGGCTAACTTCTCTAACAACCCGATAAGGGGCTGGCTGGCTTCCGGCAAACTCTCCACCCAACCGAGGCGGTAGAGGACTTCGAACCGGCAGTAGTCCAAGAGACGCAGCGCCAGGTCCAGGATCGCTTGTTTCTGCCCGCTGGGGAGATCGGCTAAAAGGAAGCGGGTCGACGTGCCCCACCCCTTGGCACCCATTACTAAATCAAAGATGACGTAGAGGTGGTCGTCGCCCGGCGTCGCTAAAAACAGCAGCGTCGTATCTCGCAGATCCCGCAGGCTGGTCTGGGGCCCGAAATTTTCCCGGAAACGGGCCAGCCAGGTGCGGAAACCTTGATCGGCCGCCAATTTGCGCCGGAATTGCTCCAGTTCAATGACTTCAGCCATTATTCTATGACGCCCTATTGATCGGCCTGATTCAAAAGACGTAATCCCCGCAGCATATACACCATCCAGGAAGCCACGGTCAAGATGACGGTTAGCCAACAGCTGAGCAGGAAAAACCAGGCGGGGAAAGGGGACAGTTGCATCCACAAGGCCAAAAAGACGGTCAGGATCTGGGCGGCGGTGGCCCACTTACTGATCTGGGCCGGTTCAATCTGCACCTGCACCGCAAATAACTTCAAGACAATAATCCCACCCAGAATGACGACATCCCGACTGATCACCACCACCGCGAGCCAAGCCGGGATCTTCTCGAAATAGCCTAAAGTTACATAACTTGCAGACATCAATAGCTTATCGGCCAAGGGATCCAGCATGGCCCCCAGCGGTGATTTCTGTTGAAAGTTGCGAGCAATATAGCCGTCGGCCAAGTCGCTGATCCCGGCCACCAGGAAGACCAAGAGGGCCCGGTCATAGGAGTTTTGCAGGAGAAAGATTACCAAGGCCGGCGTGGCAAGGATCCGAATGATGGTGATAAAGTTGGGAATCGTGATGGCGGAATTGACCACGGGGGCTTCGTGCTCCAAAGACGCTCCACCTCAGGTTTCATCATTTCCTCATCACTATATCACAGTTCGATAAAAATGGAAATTCCGGCTGGCGCCAGCAGGCAGCTTCTGGCCTGGTCGTGATCCCTCTTGGCAGAACTGGGCCGGCGGCACAACACTAAGGCCCCATGCCTAGGGTTGGTGGCAGCATCTCTCCCGTGGGGTGGATGTCAAACTCTGCGGCAGTGTGTCCCCGTTGGCGCCGGGTTGGTGGCTTTCCTTTTAGAACCACGGGGTAATCTTGCTGGGAGGCTTCACCAAGGGGGCCTGGTCACCGTGATAGGGCTGCCCATTGATGGTTTCGATGAAGATATGGCGGGCTTTAATATCTACTGGATTGACCCGCCCCTGGACTTTGACCTCCCGCCGGCTCTGGGCTATCTCTTTAAGGATAGAGTAGTTCTGGTTCAAGATGATCTTGTTGCCGGCCTTGCCGCTTTGGAGAAAGTAGCCCCCCAATTCTTGGGCATAGGCGATCCGACCGGTAAGGGTGAGGCGCTGCCGGGCGTCATTAATTTTCCCCTGGACGTCGGGGTCGGGGATGTATTGTTGGGCCAGCGCATTGCTGACTCCCACAGCCAGAAGGACCATCACCATGAGGATTGTTACCTGACGCATCTTTCCCTCCCGCAAACTGTTGGCTTGCCCAGCCAGGGTCATATTCTCATCAGATTTCTATCAAAAAGCAGCCATATTGCCAATCAACTCTTCCCGTCTGCTTCAATTTTGCCCCGACGAGGTTTCTTATGACGGGCCACGAATCCTGGGGGCTGGCGTCTAACCCAGCGGATAAAAGCCTGCATCTGGGGATGCTGTCGGACTGCTGCCGGGGTGGCATAGGTCGTGGCCAACTCTTTCTCGGTGAACAGAGAGTGGAGTTTCCGATGGCAGATGACATGCAAGGGTTGGGCTTCCCGACCTCCCTGGGATTTGGGTTGCCAATGATGTCGATCCACCGCTTCTCCGGCCACCATGGGGCGGCCACAGATGGGACATGGTCCCAAGGGCTCGCCCTCATCCGCTTTGGCCTTTTTTCCCATGACGCTCTCTTTTAACCATAGTGGGCCAGAAGCATCCAGCAGACTGCTGAAGGAGAGTAAGATGGAATCACCATCGGTGCCTAGAACGTTGGCCACAGTTCTGATCACATCTTTCGTCCGGTCAGTCGGGGCGCCGCACAGGATAGTGCTGGTGTGAGCGCAATACTCGCTTTAAATGATAATATAACGCCGTCAGCAAGGCAATCGCGGCAAATTTACCGGGTTGCCATAAGGTCCTATAGACTTTTCTGTTTTAGGCCCTAGTTATGAGTCAGCTCCTGCCTTGACCTGACGCTGGCACGCGAGGCTTAGAGTACAGGTTTTTTCCCGGCTCTTGATCCATTGCTCTCGCATATCCACTTTAGATTTTATTACCCAGGACCAGCAAGCCCTGGCCTAAGCCCTTGCCAAGTTCCTGAAAACCATTGTCAAGGCCCCCCTCCCTGTGGTAATCTCTGCACAGAATTTCAGAGGAGCGCGCTTCCTCTGCGCCACTGACCCTTGTTTGCCGCCAGGAGGAACTATGGAAACAGTCCAGCAGCTTGATGCCGTCTTTCGCCCCCAGAGTGTGGCCGTCATCGGTGCCTCCACCGTGGCCGGGAAACTGGGCCACGATATCCTCTATAACCTCATCCATGCTGGCTTCGGCGGGCCCATCTATCCCATTAACCCCAAAGCCGATCAGGTCTTGGGGCTCCCGGCTTATAAACAGATCGGGGACGTGCCCAGTCCCCCGGATCTGGCCGTAGTGGTCATTCCCGCCAAGGCTGTGCCGGGTGCCATAGAACAATGCGGCCAAGTTAAGGCCGCCATCGTCATCACCGGGGGTTTTGCCGAGGCGGGGGCAGAGGGAGAGAAGCTCCAGGAGGAATTGGCCCAGACCGCCCGTCGCTATGGGGTGCGCCTCATCGGTCCCAACTGTCAGGGGGTCAATAATCCCCATCACAAACTGTGCGCCTCCTGGCCCCTGCTGACCACCAAAGGCAGTATGGCCTTTATTTCCCAAAGCGGCACCGTCGGGGCAGCCCTCATGGATTGGGCCTCCCAAGATCAGCTCGGGGTCAGCGTCTTTGTCAGTCTCGGCAATCGGGCGGATATTGATGAAGCGGATGCCATTGCCTATTTCAATGAAGACCCTCATACTAAAGTGATTGCCCTATATGTGGAAGGGGTGAAACGGCCGGTATATTTCCTGGATGCATTAGCGGCGGCGACCAAACCCATCGTTATCCTCAAGGCCGGACGCACCCAACAAGGGCGCCTGGCCGCAGAATCCCACACTAAGTCCATGGCGGGGAGCGACGCGGTTTATGACGCCATTTTCCGGCGGTACAAAGTCCACCGGGCCGAGACCGTGGCAGAACTTTATGATTTAGCCAAGATCCTGGCTTATTATCCCAAGCCCAAGGGTAAGAAATTATTGAACATTACTAGTTCTGGGGGAGCAGCTATCCTGGCTATTGATGCGGCCGAAAAGCTGGGCTTCGCAGTCCCGCCGCCCTCCCAAGAGCTCCAGCAGAAATTACGGGAAATCGTGCCACCCCATTGTGCCGTGGGCAACCCCGTGGATTTGACGGGCGATGTCATGAGCGATCCCGGCCTGTACGTCCGAGTGATGGCGGCGGCCCGCCACGAATATGATAATCTCGTGCTGATTTTTGGCGACCCCATCCCCAACGCCTCCCAGGTGGTGACACCCGGCCATCCGGAGCTGGTCATTTTCATGGGGGGGGCCGATGTGGAGCGGCAAGAGGTGCCCCTCATGCACGCCCGAGGGGTGCCGGTGTTTCCCACCCCGGAACGGGCCTTGCAGGCTTTATATCAATTTTTCCGCTTTGAGGCGGCGGCGCCTGCCGTGGAAATGGCCGAGGTGACGCCCCCGCCGGCACCCAACTTGACCCTGCTGCCCATGGGGGAAGCCGCAGCATTATTGGCCAAACACGGTATACCCGTGGCCGCTTGTCCTCTGGCCACCACCGCCGATGAGGCCGTGGCTCTGGCAGCCCAATTCGGTGGACCGGTAGCCCTCAAAATCGCCTCCCCGGATATTCCTCATAAATCTGACGTGGGGGGCGTGCGCCTTTATCTTGCCACCGAAGAAGAAATCCGCCAGGAGATCGATGACCTGTATAAAACGGTCCTGATGCACCGGCCCCAGGCCCGCATCGATGGCATCACGGTCTCTCCCATGGCCAAACCGGGCGGCTTAGAGGTCATCCTGGGCGTGTTCACCGATCCCCAATATGGGGCCATCCTGATGTTCGGTTTGGGCGGGATCTTTACCGAAATTTATCAGGATGTTCAATTCTGCCTCTTGCCGGCCAAAGACGAGGAGTATTGGCAACTTATCCGCAATATTAAAGGCTACCCCCTCCTGGCCGGAACGCGTGGGCAGACCCCCAAGGATCAGGAAGCTTTAGTTGAGGTCATGAAAGCCCTGGCGCGTTTGGCCACCGCCAACCCCCAGTTGGATCAGATTGAGCTCAACCCCTTGCTGGTGTATGAGAAGGGTGTTTTTGCCGTGGATGTGCGGATTTATAGCCGGGTAAGTGGTTAAGATCGCCCATGGCGGCTTTGCCTGCCAAGACGGCTTGATCTTTTTCGGGGGCCAGGAATCCTGGCCCCTTTTTTAGGCGAGAACGCTTCTTGCCATTTGCAGCACCATCAGGGATAATAACGAGTTATACACTCGGAGAAGAGGCCTTACCATGGAGAAGCGTTATCAACCTGCGGCCATTGAAGGCAAATGGCAGCGTTTCTGGGAGGAAAACAACCTGTTCCGGGTCCAGGAGGATCCGGCGCGGCCCAAATACTATGTCTTGGAGATGTTTCCGTATCCCTCGGGCCGCATCCATATGGGCCATGTGCGCAATTATACCATCGGCGATGTGGTGGCCCGTTATAAACGCATGCAGGGTTATAATGTGCTGCACCCCATGGGGTGGGACGCTTTCGGTATGCCGGCCGAAAACGCTGCCCTGGCCCATGGCACTCATCCGGCTACTTGGACCTATGAAAATATCGCCTACATGCGGCAGCAGCTCAAATCGCTGGGCTACAGCTATGATTGGCAGCGGGAGTTGGCCACCTGTGACCCCGACTATTACCGTTGGGAGCAGTTGGTATTCATCGACATGTTCAAACGGGGACTGGCTTATAAGAAAAGGTCGCCGGTGAATTGGTGCGAACACTGTCAGACAGTCTTGGCCAACGAACAGGTGGAGGACGGTGGCTGCTGGCGCTGTAAACAGCCGGTGGTGCTCCGGGAGTTGGAACAGTGGTTCTTCCGCATCACCGCCTACACTGAGGAATTGTTGGACTTCTGCGACCGCTTGCCGGGTTGGCCGGAGCGGGTCCTCACCATGCAGCGCAATTGGATCGGGCGCTCCGAAGGGGCCCAGATTCTCTTTCCCATAGAGGGGCGGGAGGATAAAATCACGGTCTTCACGACCAGGCCTGATACCCTCTTCGGAGCCACCTTCATGAGTCTGGCGCCGGAACACCCCTTGGCCCTGGAATTGGCCCACGGCACCGCCCAGGAAAACGCAGTCCGGGATTTCGTCCAGACTTGGAAACAGCGGGACCGGAGCAAAGGGGTGGTGGAAGAACTGGTAAAGGAGGGAGTCTTTACCGGGCGCTACTGCCTGAATCCCGTCACCGGTTGGCGGATGCCCATTTATGTGGCCAATTTTGTGTTGATGGAATACGGCACCGGTGCGGTCATGGCCGTGCCGGCCCATGACCAGCGGGATTTTGAGTTTGCCCAAAAATATGGCCTGCCCATCGTCGTGGTGATTCAACCCCCCGACCGGACCCTTACTCCTGAGACCATGACCGCAGCCTATGAAGACCCTGGCATCCTGGTCAATTCCAAGAAATTTGATGGCATGGCCAGCGAGGCGGCCAAAGAGGCCATCGTGGCTTCTCTGGAGAACTTGGGGCTAGGCAGCCGCACCGTCCATTACCGTTTGAAGGATTGGGGGATTTCCCGGCAGCGCTATTGGGGTGCGCCCATCCCCATCATCTACTGTGAGCAGTGTGGCATGGTGCCGGTGCCCGTGGAAGATCTGCCCGTGGTCTTGCCTCTGGATGTGGCCATCTCCGGGGAGGGGGGCTCCCCCTTGGCCAAAGTGGCGGAATTTGTCCAAACCACCTGTCCTACCTGCGGGGGCCCGGCCCGGCGGGAAATCGATACCATGGATACCTTTGTGGAATCTTCCTGGTATTTCCTGCGTTACGCCTGCCCGGACCATCAGACCGGCATTTTGGACCGGGAGCGGGTGGATTATTGGCTGCCCGTGGATCAATACATCGGCGGCATTGAACATGCGGTGCTCCACCTCCTCTATGCCCGCTTTTTCACCAAGGTGTTGCGGGATCTGGGCTATGTTAACCTGGACGAGCCTTTTACCAAGTTGCTGACCCAAGGCATGGTCCTCTTGGATGGCGCCAAAATGTCCAAATCCAAAGGGAACGTGGTGGATCCCAATGACATGATTGAAAAATACGGCGCGGATACCACCCGTCTCTTCTGCTTGTTTGCGGCCCCACCGGAGAAGGACCTGGAATGGTCCGATCAAGGGGTGGCGGGCAGTTTCCGTTTCCTGAATCGGGTTTGGAGCTTGGTCCAGGAATTGGGCGAGCCGTTGGTGCAAGCCCAGCCTTATCAGGGGGATGGCCAGGAGTTGACGCCAGACCTCCGGCAGGTTCGGCAACGGGTGCATCAGACCATCCATCGCGTCACTGCCGATATAGAGGCCCGCTTCCATTTCAATACCGCCATTGCGGCCCTGATGGAGCTGGTGAACGACCTTTATAAGGCCTGGGAAGAACAGCCCCGCAGCGCTCGGTCCGATCTACTGGTGGCCTCGGTTTGGCGGGAGGCCATCGAGGCCCTGCTGCTGCTCCTCAGCCCCATGGTGCCCCATCTCACCGAAGAATTGTGGCAGCACTTAGGGCATACGACCTCCATTTATTTGGAAAAGTGGCCTGAGGCCGATCCGCTGGCCATGGCGGCTGCCAGCAAGATCGTAGTCATCCAGATCAATGGCAAACTGCGTAGCAAAATCATGGTGGCCGCGGACGCCGAGGATGACCAGATCAAAGAACAGGCTCTGGCTGATGCCCGGATTCAGGAGCTCCTGCAGGGCAAGAAGGTCAAGAAAATCATCGTGGCCCGACAGAAATTGGTAAATATCGTCGTTTAGGGCAAGGGTTCAAAGTCCGGGTATCTTGGCCCTTTTCCTCCTCGACCTGACCGAGGCTTAGGGAACATGCCCCTGGCCAGCGGTGAAGCCTGCCGGAGTATATCAGGCAGAGATAGAAAGAAACTTGCTATCCTATGGGAACTTTACGCCTTTCCCAACTCTCCAGGAAGGCCCTGGGCATAGGCGCCTTGCTCGTTCTGAGCCTGCCCGCTCTCCTCGCCTCCTGCGGCTACCGGGTGGTGGGGACGGCACCGAGCCAACCGGAGCGCCCGCCGGTCTCGTTGGCCATCTTGCCGTTTGATAACCGTTCCATGGAACCGGGTTTGGAAACCATTTTTGCCAATGAGATGATTCGGGCTTTCCGGGAAAGCCGCATTGTCCAGGTACAGGTCGGGGAGGATAAAGCCGATTATGTACTGCTCGGCACGATCAAAAAACTTGAGCACGCTTCCACGGCTTATCTTGATATTGAACAGTCCCTGATTCGGCGGGCGACGCTGACGGTGGAAATCAAGGTCAAGGATCGGCGTACCGGTAAGATCGTCTGGCAGGGCACGGAGATTGTGCGCCACGACTATGTGGCCGATAAGTATTATGGCATCGGTGAGGCCACCCGAGAACAGGGGCTGCGCCAGATGTCCGTCCGTCTGGCCCAACGGATCCACGACAAGGTCAGCCTCTTGTTTTAAGGAATATGATTACCTTATACTTCGCACCATTAAGCAGTGCGCTCGACCATTCCTGATCTTGTCAGGCGGAGGAGCCGTAGGCCGGGGAGAATCTCCCCTGGAGGGAAAGGGTCGAGCCACTTCGTTGCTGCCCCGAGCGACGAGGAACAACACTGAAAAAATCCTTGGTCATACGTCCCTAT
Source organism: uncultured Desulfobacca sp. (assembly GCA_964487625.1). GTDB lineage: Bacteria > Desulfobacterota > Desulfobaccia > Desulfobaccales > Desulfobaccaceae > Desulfobacca. The sequence continues at coordinate 16,541 of CAZARS010000007.1, read as the reverse complement.
TAATAAAAATCAGAAAAAACCCGAATGTTCTGGCGGGGACCTTTATCCTGGGTAATTTATTTTATTCATCCGTCACTGTTAACCAGTTATCCTTGACCTTTGACCTCTACTCTTGACCTGGATCATACCATGCCTCACGAAACTGACGCCTTGAGTTTTCGCCTGCGCCATCGTGGTCTCATCGGTGTAAAAAGCAAGATGCCCATCCGGGATATGTCGGTGTTAAGCCGGATTTACACTCCCGGGGTCGGGGCCATTTGCCGGGCCATTGATCGCCAATCCCTGGAATCATTCCGCCTTACTTGTCGAGGCAATTCCATTGCCCTGATCTCCGACGGCAGCGCCGTCTTCGAATTCGGCAACATCGGCGCCCAAGCCGTGCTCCCCAAACTCGAGGCCAAGAGCGTTATTTTTAAGACGTTTGCCAATGTGGATGCCATTCCCATCGCGATCCAAACCCAGGAGCCCCAGGAGATCGTGGAGACGGTGCGGGTGCTGGCCCCATCGTTTGGTGGCATCTGTCTGGAGGGGATTGCCGCGCCCAAGTGTTTTACTATCGAGACCTGTATCCGGCGGGCGGTGCGGGTATCGGTGTTGCACCATGAATTCCATGCTTCGGGAATCATTGTCCTGGCAGCTCTGTACAATGCCCTCAGGGTGGTAGGGAAAAATTTTGCCGAGGTGCGCATCGTCATCAGCGGCGCCGGAGTGGCGGGCATGGGCGTGGCCAAAGGGCTGATCGTGGCCGGCAACAAGAATATCGTGCTCTGTGACCGGCACGGTGCCCTCCGGGTCTACCGCACGGTAGGCATGAACTGGGCCAAGAGTGAAATTGCCCGCTTGGTGGGGCCTCAGGATGTGAAAGGAACCCTGGCTGAAGTTATGAAGGGGGCCGACGTCTTTATTGGCCTTTCTGGTCCGGGTCTGGTAACTCCTGAAATGATAGCCAGTATGGCGCCGGACCCCATCGTCTTTGCCTTGGCCCTGCCGGAGCCGGAAATCAGCGAGGCGGAGGCGCTGGCGGCTGGCGCAGCCGTGGCTGCCACGGGCTTGCCGGACAGCACCAATCAGATCCGCTCCTCTCTGGTGACCCCGGGTTTCTTCCGGGGGTGCCTGGATGTGGGCGCTACCCGGGTGAACATTGACATGTATCTGGCCGCAGCCCAGGCCTTGGCCGATATCATTCCCGCAGAAAAGGTCTCGCCCAGCAACATTATCCCCCGCCAGATGGATTGGCATATTTCCCCCACCATTGCCCGGGCCGTGGCCCAGGTAGCCCAAGAGACGGGGGTGGCGGGGATCGGACCCGAGGAGATGCCACCCGATCGGGTCTACGAGCGGCTGGAGCGCTATATTTATGAAGGGGAATTAGCCTGGCTGCCGTCGGAAGGCCAGGATTATGGCAGCCTCAGTATTGATGAGGAGTCCCTGGAGTTGCACCGGCGGTATCAGGGCTGCATCGGCGTCTATACTAAAGTCCCCATCAAAGATGAAGTCATCTACCGGCGTCTTTATTCCCCCCGGGTGGTGGCCCAGGTGTGTGATAAGATCCGCCAGGACGCCATGGCCGCCTATGATTACACCCCCAAAAATAACCTGGTGGCCATCGTCACCGACGGGAGCGCGGTCCTGGGCTTAGGCAATATCGGGCCCCGGGCCGCCCTGCCGGTGATGGAAGGGAAAGCCATTCTCTTCAAGACCTTCGGCGGCGTGGAGGCCTTTCCCCTGTGCATCAGCACACAAGAAACC
>CAZARS010000007.1:7650-14764 GCA_964487625.1 uncultured Desulfobacca sp. | reverse complement strand
ACATCTCGCCAGCCTTTGGGGGTATCAATTTGGAAGATATCTCCTCGCCCCGGTGTTTTGATATTGAACAGCGCTTGCGGGAAACCTTGGATATCCCGGTCTTCCACGATGATCAGCACGGCACAGCCGTGGTCACACTGGCGGGTATTCTGAATGCCCTAAAACTCCTCCACCGTGAGTTGTCCGAAGTCAAGATTGTCTTCAACGGGGCCGGGGCATCAGCCATCGCCACGGCCAAACTGCTCATCCTGGCTGGGGCCCAGAATATCATTGTCTGCGACACCACCGGCGTGGTCTACAAAGGCCGCGCTCGCGGGATGAATCGCATCAAAGAGGAATTGGCCGAAATCACCAACCCTGAGCGGATTACCGGCACCTTGGCCGATGCCCTGCGGGGCGCGGAAATCTTCATCGGCTTGTCCGGCCCCAACGTCCTGACCCAAGACATGATCAGGACTATGGCCCCTGACCCCATAATCTTTGCCTTGGCCAACCCTGATCCGGAAATTCACCCCGATGCGGCTTGGGCTGCCGGAGCCCTGGTGGTGGCTACCGGTCGCACTGACTTCCCCAATCAGGTGAACAACTGCTTGGCTTTTCCCGGCATATTCCGGGGAGCCTTGGATATCCGGGCCCGAGCCATTAACAACGACATGAATCTGGCTGCAGCTCATGCCATTGCGGCGCTGGTGGGGAAAGACCTACGGCCCAATTACATCCTGCCTGCAGCCATGGATTTTCGGGTGCCACCGGTCGTAGCCGAGGCTGTGGCCAGGGCTGGCATCGACTCCGGCGTTGCCCGCCTGCACATTGACCCCCAACGAGTGGCCCGCCATACCCGGGAATTTATCTATGATGAGCGCCTGTCCATCCTCTAAGGCTTTGAATTTGTAGGGAAGTTAGAACAGGAAGATCAAGGGTTGTTTTCATTGGGCTAGCACTAGCAGATAGATAAGATAACTGGCAGTATTCCCCCAAAAATGAGGCCGCAGGCGGGCAGCCACAACGCCGCTATGATCGGCTAGGATGAAAAAATTTATCTTTCTTGCTTTCAGCCGGGAAGTCTGCTATCCTACGGGCGCACGGTAAAGCAGCCCGAGAGAGTTGCAGGAGGTGGCTTATGCCCTTTGTGTGGGATGAAAAATACCGCCTGGGTATTCCGGAAATTGACCGCCAGCATCAGACCCTGCTCTTGCTTCTCAACAAAGCCTTTGATTATTACTCCCACCAGATGTCCGCCCCACCTTCGGAAGAGTTGCGCCAACGGGCCCTGAATGACCTCAACAAGCTGCGGGAATTTGCCCGGGCCCATTTTGCCAGCGAGGAGGAGCTCATGGCCCGGTTTGACTATCCCCAGTTGGCCCAACATGTGCAGGAGCATGGCAAGTTTTTGGAGGTCGTGGCCCAATTGGAAGCCAAGACTGCCACGGTGCAGGATTTCCGGGCCAATGAGTGGATCGATGTGATGCTCCACTGGTATGATTATCATGTGCAGCATGTGGATCGAGACATGGGCTCTTTCCTGCGGGATAAGGCTGTATCTCAGGTAATCGTGCCGCCGGTGATGGAATGCAGCGGAGGAAGTTAAGGCCATGCCGTATATTCCCACCGGACAACGTCAAGCGCTGGATCCGCTGATCGATGCCTTGGCAGCCCAACTCGTCCAGCAGGCCGCTGAGATGGACCAGGAAGCGGCGTTGGCGGGGTTGCTCAACTATACCTGTACCCGCCTGGCCTTGGCCGCGGTGCACCGACGCTATGGCCGCCTGCGCTATTGGCTCATCGCCCTCCTGACCGGTGTTTTCAAAAATATCGCTGATGAATTTTACCGCCGCCTAGCCGCACCCTACGAAGACAAGCAGCAGACCCGGCACGGCGATGTGGATCTCTTGGCGGAATTCCAGCGGCAGATCGACGCATCCTGATTGGCGGCGTTCAGTTAAGCTTGGGGCGGCCCGCTTTCCCGCTTGTCCGACCTTTACATTGCCAACCTGAGGTATTAACATACCCTTGATGAACTAATGTGCAGGATAGTCGGTCGGGCTTCCCCGGCGGATGGCCGGCATGTGTTTTTTGATAATATGATAACCACTTGCACCAGAAAGGAACGGGATCTATGGGAACCAGAGGAACTGAAATCGTCGGCATGGATGTAAAAGAATTGCTGGATCTGCTCAACAAGGCCTTTGCCGATGAGTGGTTTGCCTATTACCAGTATTGGCTGGGGGCCAAGGTAGTGCGGGGGCCTATGAAAGACGCAGTGGCGGCGGAGTTGTTGCAGCACGCCACCGAAGAGCTCATGCACGCCGATATGGTAGCCAACCGCATCATCCAATTGGGCGGCAAACCCCTCACCGAGCCGAAAAAGTGGTATGAATGGTCCGGCTGTGGCTATCTGCCCCCGGATGACGACTATGTCAAGAAGATCCTGGAGCAGAACATTCATGGCGAGCGCTGTGCCATCTCCTATTACGATCAGCTGATGAAAAAGACCCGGGATACCGACATCGTCACTTTCAACATGGTCACCACCATTTTGGAGCAGGAGGTGGAGCACGAAGAAGACCTGCAGTCACTCCTGGAAGACCTAGAATTGATGATTGCTCGGATGCGGGCTTAACCCTTAGGCAACGAAAAACTGCGGGGGCAGGTCTCAGATGCCAAGGTGCTCGCCACGGGCCAGTTGTTCCTCAACCTCCTCCCACCACCTTGGCGGAGGTGGCGGGGAGGGCGAGCAGCCAAGACATCTTCCTGATTGTATCCTGGTATAACATAACCCTAACTCTATAAGAGAAAAACGACGGGCGGGGAATCCCCGCCCGTTTTGTCGTGTTTAGATTCTGCTTAAGGGTCGTGACCTCACGCGCTAAGCACGCACCTCTTCTTTAATGGCCACGGCAATCTTGAAGAGCACCGTGAGGATGAAGAAACCGGTGGCCCAGATGCCCAGGGTGATCATGGCTTCCAGCCCGGTGGGCCAGTATTCCGTGATGTGTTCCAGGGGGTTAGGAATAAAACCGGCAGAGATCAACCCCAGACCTTTATCAATGTAAGTAGTGATGATGATCAAGCCGCAGGCCCATGCCAGGGTGTTCTCGTTCTGCCGGATCTTGGGATTGACCATGGCGATGGCTGCCACAATCATGCCGATGAGAGAGAACCACATGAAGGGCACCAGTTGCCCTTTGCCTTCAAGCCCGACAAAGAGGTATTTAAAGTGGATCATGTGGTCTGGGATCTGGCTGTAGAACACCGTGAAGATCTCGCAGAAGAACAGGAAGATATTCACGATGATGGCATAGGTTACGATCTTGGCCAAGGTCTGGATCTGCTCCCGACCGGGATCAAACTTGGTGTTATTCCGGACAATGAGGCAGAGCAGGATCAGGAGGGCCGGACCAGCGGCGAAGGCCGAAGACAGGAAGCGAGGCGCCATGACCGCTGTTAACCAGAAACCCCGTCCCGGCAGACCGGCATACAGAAAGGCCGTGACGGTGTGGATGGAAATGGCCCAAGGGATGGAAACATAGATAAGAAACTTAACCCATGGTTTATACTTGGTATCGTTGCGCTCGGCTTCCAGGACATTCCAGCCGATGATGATATTCAACAAGAGATAGCCGTTCAACACCACCATATCCCAGAACAGGACTGAGCCGGGGGTGGGATATTTAATGATGTTGAAGAGACGGTCGGGCCGTCCCAGGTCTGCGACGATGAAGAGCAGGCACATGGACACTGCGGCCACGGCCAGGAACTCGCCCAAAATGGTGATGCGGCCGAACGCCTTATAATCATGGAGATAATAAGGCAATACCACCATAACGCCCGAGGCGGCCACCCCGACCAGGTAAGTGAATTGGGCGATATAAAACCCCCAGGACACGTCTCGACCCATGCCGGTGATACCCAAGCCGGTGGTGAGCTGTTGGTAATAGCCTATAGCCCCCAAGGCGATGAGGAAGCCCAGACCGGCGAGCAGGCCAAAATATTTCTTCGATCCCGTAAAGGCTTGTTCAATCATAGAAACCTCACACGATGTAATAGACTTGGGGGAGGGTCCCCAGATGCGCCTTGCGGCGGATGGAGAAGTTGGTCCGCAGCAGTTCCCGCACCTTGGATTTGGGGTCACCCAGGTCGCCGAAGGTGAGGGCCCCATTGGAGACCTCTACGCAGGCCGGCATCTGACCTTTGGAAACACGTTCATCACAGAAGGTGCATTTTTCCACGACGCCGATTTCCCGGGTGGGATAGTTCAGATTAACGTCTTTGATATAAGGCCGGGGATCCTTCCAGTTAAAGCTCCGGGCGCCGAAGGGGCAAGCGGCCATGCAATAACGGCACCCGATACAGCGGTGCATATCCATCATGACCATGCCGTCGGGCCGCCGGAAGGTGGCCTTGGTGGGACAGACCCGGACACAGGGAGGATTATCGCAGTGGTTGCAGAGCACCAAGAACTTCATGTGATGCACTTTTTCTGCGACATTCTCGTGTTCCTCCCCGGGGAATGCATTGTGGTAGTCCTCGGTCCAGAGCCACTTAATGCGGAAACGGACCTGATCCTCAGGACGCAAGGCCGCGGCCGGCGTCACCGGATTGGCAATATCAGGGACATTATGGGTAAGGTGACAGGCTTGGATACACTTTTGGGCGGTTTTCTCATCCAATTTGCGCATATCCACCACCATGGCCCAGCGTTTGGCCTTGAGGGCTTGGGCCTCAGGGGCATAGGATTGCGCCTCCAATTGGCCCGGAGCGATCAGCTCAAAAGCCGCTTTGCCGCCCAGACCGAAAAGGGTGGAGAGACCAGCCAAGCGTAGAAATTCACGTCTGTTGATGCTCATTACTTCGCCTCCGTCTGCGCCACTTGCTTTTTCTCTTTTTCCCAATGACAGCCCCAACAGTTGGGTGCCACTGCGACATAATTATGGCATTGGTCGCAGAACTGACTTTTGTTGGAGTGGCATTCCATGCAATTGTTGGACAGGCTGGCCAGATAACGCTTCCCTTTGCTGTTGATGTAGTCCCGGTTGGCGTTCCGGACGACTTCGTCCCGCCAATCCACCAACAGCCGCATGTGGTTGGCCTTCATGAAGGCCGTGTCCTCGACGCAGACGCGGTCCTTTTCCGGCAGGGCCAGGATGGCCTGAGTATTCAGTTTGGGATCGGGGGCCGGCACCACTTTGCCCAAATTTTTCCAGAGGGGGGCGGTGACCAAGATCAAGAAGATGAGCAGGCCGCCGATGACCACCTTGGCATTGTAAAGTTTCTTGGGAACCTTGGGCTTATCCGCAAACCAGCCGAATTCATTCTTATAGTTGCCGTTGTGCTCCATTTATTCCGCTCCCTCCTCTTCGGCAGCCTCTTCGAACCCTGCCAAGGGGCGATCCCGCAGGTCGGTGGTGCGTTCGATTTCATCGTCGAAGACCAGGGCGTTGGCCACCAGTTCGGTGATGCCGGTTATTTCCACTTCGGGCACCCAATACTGCATGAGGGTAGGCAAGGTAGCCCGGTCCAGGGCGCAGATGCAGCCGAGATGATTGACCCCATATTTTTCATGGACATACTTCACGGCGTTGGCCCGTGGGAGACCACCCAGCATACGAATATCCATATTCTCATTGGCATTGATGCCGGAGCTGCTGCCGCAGCAGAAGGTCTTCTCCCGAATGGTGTTGGGGGGCATTTCGAAAAAGTTCCCCTCGGGCAGAACCTGATTGATGATATAGCGGGGTTCTTCAAAGATCCCCATGCCCCGGGAGGTATTACAGGAATCGTGGAAGGTCAGTTTAATGTGGGCATTGCGCTGGGGATCTATTTTGAGTTTGCCATGTTTGAGCAGGTCCGCAGTGAACTCACTGATGTGCACCATCTTATGAACCTTGGCATTCTCAAACTTCGTCCCGGTGATGGGCGACACCGGCTCTTCCAAGAAGTCGATGGGCCCCCACCAAGTGGGCATGTATTGGTTACAGACTCGCCACATATGGCCGCATTCGCCGCCCAGAATCCACTTAACCTTCAGCCGCTTGGCCTCTTCATAGATCTTGGCGTTCAACCGTTTGCCCATCTCGTGGGAGATAAACCAGCCGAAGTTACCGCCTTCGGCTGCGTAGGTGCTCATGGTGAAATCCAGATCCAAGTATTTGAAGAGGAGGAGGTAACCCATGAAGGTGTAGGAACCGGGGTCAGCAAAGTAGTCACCGGAAGGCACCACGAAGAGGATTTCCGCCCCTTTCTTGTTCACCGGACAGGGGGTGGTGATACCAGTGATGCGCTCGTTCTCCTCGGCCAGGAAGTCCACCATGTCCTTGAAGGCCTGGGGAGTGGCGCCGATGTGGCTGCCTTTATCGTAGCATTGGGCCACGGAAGCCAGGGCCCAGTCGATATTGATGCCCACGGAGGCCAGCAGTTCCCGGCCCAGGATGGTCATTTCGGCCATATCGATGCCATAGGGACAGAAAACCGAACAGCGCCGGCAGATGGTGCATTGATAGAGGTAATAAAACCATTCTTTGATGACGTCATCGGTTAGGTCCCGGGCCCCGGCCAGTTCTCCCAGGAGTTTACCGGCCGTCTTAAAGTAGCGGCGATAGACCGACCGCAGGAGTTCGGCCCGCAGCACCGGCATGTTCTTAGGATCGCCGGTGCCTAGAAAGAAGTGGCACTTATCAGCGCAGGCGCCACAGCGCACACAGATATCAAAAAAGAGCTTCAGGGAACGGAACCGCTGCAGGCGATCTTCCATCCCTTCCAGCACCCGTTCCTTCCAGTCCTCGGGCAGTTGCCAATCCTCGTCGGCCACATTCCAGGCCCGGGGGAAGGGGTAGTCAATCATTTGCATCCATTTGGGGGCCGCAGCATTGACATAATACCCCGGCCGCAATTCTGCCTTCAGTTCCATCCAGCTTTTGGATGGCATCTGATAATTTATCTGGATCAGTTCAGCAGGTGTAGGGAGCTTAGCCACATTACTTCTCCTTTTCCACTGGGATCCCAGCCTCAATCATCGCTTCCCGATACTCGTCTTCCTGGTGCATGTAATCATGGAACTTCACGGGATAGTTCCAGGGATTGACATGCAGATTCCACCGGTTGTCGCCGGGGAGAT
>CAZARS010000007.1:0-7638 GCA_964487625.1 uncultured Desulfobacca sp. | reverse complement strand
GAACACCCCCGGAGCATGCATCAGCTTGCTGAAGGGGAAATAAGCAAACAACACACAGACTAAAAAGAGATGGATATAGAAAATGCTGCCGATGCCAGCCGGGACCACGGGCTTCAAGGTCGCCAGACCGATGGCCAACTGTTTAACCGCGGCAATATCCACCTTATAGAAATACCGCATCAGGATGCCGGTAACGCCGATGCTGATGATGAGAAAGAGGGGGAAATAATCCGCAGCCAGGGAGATGTACCGCAGATTGGGGGTGTAAAGCCGCCGCGCCAGGAGATAGAGCAGGGCCAACACCATGATGACCCCAGTCAGATAGACAGTGGGGATGTAAAATTGCACAAAGCCGTCCACTTCCGCCAAGGTCAGACCCCATTGGGGCACCGGTTGGGTGAAGAAGCGGATGTGGCGCAAGATAACAATCAGGAAGGCGTAGTGGAAGGCCAGCGCTCCCAGCCAGAGCCATTTGTACGACCAATGGATGAGGCGGGAGTCCTCGGGTTTTTCCTGATTGCGCTGCAGGGTCGTGCGGGTGTTGCGGAACAGACTCCGGAAGGCCAAAATTTCCAAGGCCATCCGGCCCATAGCCCACCATTTGTTTTCTGGGTTGTCCAACTTGTCGGCCAGGTCCCGTTTAATCCAAGGCAAGGACTTCACCTGGGCGCAGGTGCTCGGGATTTTGAAGGGTACAGGCGACCGGGCCCAACTGATGGCCCGATAGATCAGGCCTTCAAAAAAGATGAGTACCGCCAGGTAGGGAATGACCACCCCGAAAACAAACTGTAAATTGGCGGCGACCCCTAGATAGGCGAGGGCAATCAGGCCCAACACCGCAATCAGGGGCACCATAAAATGCCGTTTAAAAAAATCCATCTACAGTCACCTCATCTTAAGATTGACAATAATACCTTGAGTTTTCATTCCTCACCAGAAGGCTCAAAAAACTCGTCTCCCAAACCGACACGCCGCAACAAGGCCCCGATCTTGCGCTTCATTTCGCCCACCCGGACCTCGTGCAGTCGTTCCCGTCGTTGCATGAATACATCGAACCCCAGAAGAGCCAGACCGTCCAGACGGGACTCTAAGTCGAGGAATTCCGCGGCATAGGCAGGATCATTGGCCTGCGGGGCCAATTCAGCGCGAATGATGGATTTCAGGAGAAATAAAAAGGCCATCGCCCGGGAGGGGGTAGCCTCCTGAACGGCCTTGAGTTTGATGACTTCGTCCAGATGGCTCATGATCTGGTCGGCTTCAGCTTCTTCCAAAAAGACCTCAAAGATACCGGTCAGACCCCGGTTGATCTGGTAAGCAATGGGGTTGGCAAAGCGATCCTTTTGGGATTTGAGGAAGCGGGCGGTCTCGGGGGCGTAACTGTCAAAGACGAGCTCCCGCCACCGGTCCAGGATAGCAGATTTCTTTTGGCGCAGCAGATCGTTTAAAGCCATGGCCACGTTCTTTTCCGGCAGGTTAATTGTGAAAGATACAACATTCCCAAAATCCTTTCAAGGGAAAAATGCGCTCACCTGCCCATGGGTTAATGTGCTGAAATAGTTTATTTTTTAATTATGTCCGGCGAAGCTCTGCCGTCCCTGCGGATGCCCCGCCCCGCAGTCTGGACCCTCCTCGCCAACCTCCTAAGCCGAGTAAATTCCCAGGGTTTAAGAACCCTTTTTCGGTTTGGGAGGTGGGGGAGGCAATAACCGCTGGGCCTCCTTCTTGTTCTCTTGTGATGACCGCTTTGACCAACTTCCTCCCAGCGTATCACTGTATTTCGTGAGATCAAACCAATAGAGATTGGCAGTCAACAGTAAGCTCAGGCCGATGAGCCAGCCGAGGCTGGCCACTTCCAGACTCCGCAGCAGTAACTTGGCCACCAGAAAGCTGACCAGAAAGCGGAGGCAAAAACCAAAAACCGTGTTCATCAGGGTAGCTGTGCAGTGCGCGCAAGCCGGTCGGGGCAGGCCACCGGGACAAAGGCCACGGTTTTTAGGCCGTCAGAGGGTTGACCACGACCACCGGCACCGGTGCTTGGGCCAGGACCTTGCGGGCGACGCTGCCGAATTCAGGGGTTTTGTAATCCAAGGCTTCCTGACCCTTGCCATGTGAGGTCAGCACAATCAGGTCAGCCTTTTCCTGCTCAACGGCCTTCAAGATTTCGGTGGCCGGATCGCCCTGGACCAGCTTAATGTTCAACAGCGGGCAGGCCTTGAGGTCTTTTTCGCAGATGCCCTCCAGATGCTCTTTGGCCTTTTTGATCTCCCACTCTTGGAAATGGCGCAGGTGCTCCTGGCCAGGCTGACCGTAGCCTTCATACAGGCTGGTCAGGTCCGTGCCGACATATAACAAGATGACCTTGGCCTGATATTTGTCGGCCAAAGAAACTACCTGGCGGGCCGCCTTCAGGGAGTTGCGAGAGAGATCGGTGGGCCAGAGAATGGTCTTAATGTCCATGGAACCTCCTTCCTAGGCAATTAGATAATCCTCTCTGGAGAAGATATCACATTCAAAAATCCCATGGAAAGATTTTTATGTGAAAAAAATTTTTTTCTGGCAGGCCGAGACCAGCAGCGTCATCCAGCCTTGCTTGTTCTGCCAATATCCCACTAAAATAAAAAGAAAAAGTGCCTCGGGAAAAATCCTTGACATATTGGCCAGCCGCGGATAAGTTATGAAAGGAACAAGCTTCGGCTATATTCAAGAAGGAGGATAAAGCTCTCATGGGTTGGAATGTCGACATCGATGAAGAAAAATGCACTGGCGATGAAGAGTGCGTGAACGTTTGCCCCGCCGGCGTGCTGGAAATGCAGGAAGGCAAAGCTGTGGTTGTGAACATCGACGAGTGCTTGGGCTGCGAAAGCTGTGTAGAGGTATGCCCCTCAGGTGCCATCACCGTCACCGAAGTTTAAGCAGCAGCTACCCACGATAATAACGCTGGCCCCCCCAGGGGAGCCAGCGTTTTTTGCTTTGGGGCGCTGCTCAGGATCACCGCCTGCTTTTCCGGCGTTAGACAAGGGCCGCGGCCTGGTGCTTAGGTCTGGCAGCTGTCAGTATCTCCCCCACAGCTGTCACAGCTCTGCAAGGGCGCTAATTCTTCCGGGCTGGCCGGTCGGACCTCCAAGATTTCCACCTGATAATACAGATCTTCTCCAGCCAGAGGGTGATTCTGATCCAAAACCACCGTGTCGTCTTTCACTTCCACCACTGTATAGGGATAAGCTATTTCGATGGCGCAGGGGGAGGGCACAACTGCCATGCCTGGCCGCAGCTCGGCGTCGGGGGGGAAGCGCCGCCGGCTAAATTCCTGCAGCAAGCCAGGTTGACGCTGGCCAAAGGCCTCATCCGCCGGGATAACAAATTCGGCGTGATCCCCGGGCTTTAAGCCCAAGAGGCGGTTTTCCAGGGACGGCAAGAGTTCCTTATATCCCGCGACATACGTCAAGATATCGGGCTGGGCCGCTGACCCCCGGATATATTGGCCGGAAGCCAACTGCAGGCGATAGGCTAATTTAACAAAACAATCCCGATGGATAATCATCTGTTGCTCCTTCCTGAAGTTCTCTTTATACCATAATCCTTCCCTGGCCAAAGCGGAAGAGGAAAATGACCGATTAAGGAAAAACAGCCGGTAACGGCGGGGAGAAAATGGTTTTCTTTTTCCCCCTCATGGGATATGGTTAAAAAAAAAAATATGTCCGACCAAGCGGGCATGGAAAGGAAGGCGGCGCTGATGCCGCGGCGCCACGAGATGGGCTTACTAAGACGCGCTCGCATCAGTGATGTCCTGGAGATCAGGAAAATACTCCGGGCCTTTGCCGAGAAAGGAGTATTGTTGGCTCGCACCTTGGCGGAGTTGTATAGCCTGGTCCGGGATTATTATGTTTATCAGGAAGACGCCGACGGCCCCATCGTGGGGGTGGCGGCCCTGCACGTCTGCTGGGAATCCTTGGGGGAGCTGCGCTCCGTAGCGGTGTTGGAAGAGTTCCAAGGAAAAGGCATCGGCAGCCGCTTGGTGGAGACCTGCTTGTCGGAAGCCATTACCTTGGGATTGGAGCAGGTCTTTGTCCTCACCTATCGTCCGGATTTTTTTGCCCGTTTCGGCTTTGAGGTGGTGGATAAAAACATCCTACCTCACATTGTCTGGGCCGACTGCGTCCGTTGTACGAAATTCCCCGAATGTGACGAGATCGCCATGCTATTAAAATTTTAATGTATTTTCTTTATGTTACCTCGCACCAGCCTCAGTTGCCAACCTTGACAATCTCCCTTGCCAGGACTAAAATTTAAAAGATGTTGCACATGGCTCACGGCGCGAGCTGAGGCCCCCAGGTACCGGCCCCTTCACGGGGGTTTGGTTGCAACCTCTAAAAACCTGGCATAATAGTATATACCTCCCGTCCTCGATTTTCCCAAACAGGGTAAACAATATGGTAAAAAGGGTATTGGCCGGGGGCGGCAAACCCCGGCGGCTCGCCCTCAAGGAACAGTATGTTAGGATATATCTTAAAAAAATTTTTCGGCAGTAAAAATGACCGGGAACTGCGCCGTTTGGCACCCCTGGTGGATCAGATCAATGCCCTGGAGCCGGACATCCGGCGCCTGTCGGATGCCCAGCTGCAGGCCAAGACCGGCGAATTCAAGGAGCGTTTGGAGAGGGGCGCCGAGCTGGATGATCTCCTCCCCGAAGCCTTTGCAGTGGCCCGGGAGGCTTCTCTGCGGGTCCTGCGGATGCGCCCCTTTGATGTCCAACTCATCGGCGGCATGGTTTTGCATAGCGGCAAGATCGCTGAGATGAAAACCGGGGAAGGCAAGACCCTGGTGGCGGTGTTGCCGGTCTACCTGAATGCCCTGACCGGCCGGGGCGTCCATGTGGTCACCGTCAATGATTACCTGGCCCGCCGGGACAGTGAATGGATGGGCCAGGTCTACAAGTTCTTGGGCTTAAGCGTCGGCACCATCGTACACGGTTTGGACGATAACGCCCGCCGGCAGGCCTATAATGCCGATGTCACGTATGGCACCAATAATGAATTCGGCTTTGATTATCTCCGGGATAACATGAAATTCTCCCTGGAGGACTATGTTCAACGGGAATTCCACTACGCTATTGTGGACGAAGTGGACTCCATCCTCATTGATGAAGCCCGGACCCCCCTGATCATCTCGGGACCTGCCGAAGAATCCACCGAACTGTATTATCGGGTCAACCGCATTGCCACCATGCTGAAAAAAGAGCGGGATTTCACGGTGGATGAAAAAGCCCGCACCGTGATCCTGACGGAAGAGGGGGTGGCCAATGCCGAGCGGCTCCTGGGTCTGGATAACCTCTATGATCCTCGCAATATTGAGGCACTCCATCACCTGAACCAATCCCTGAAAGCCCATGCCCTATTCCGCAAGGACGTGGACTATATCGTCAAGGATGGGCAGGTAATAATTGTGGATGAATTTACCGGCCGCCTCATGCCAGGCCGGCGTTACTCCGATGGCTTGCACCAGGCCCTGGAAGCCAAAGAAGGGGTCCGGATCCAGAGTGAAAACCAAACCTTAGCCTCCATTACCTTCCAGAATTACTTCCGCATGTACGAAAAACTGGCTGGGATGACCGGCACCGCCGACACCGAGGCCGAGGAATTTAAGAAAATCTATAACCTGGACGTCGTGGTCATTCCCACCCATAAGAGAATGATTCGGGTGGATCATCCCGATGTGATTTACAAGACAGAGGCGGAAAAGTTTCAGGCCGTGGTGGAAGAGATCAAAGAATGCCACGGTCGGGGGCAGCCGGTTTTGGTGGGGACTACTTCCATTGAAAAGTCAGAGCGCCTGAGTCGACTCTTGAAGCTGCAAGGCATTAAACATGAGGTGTTAAATGCCAAACAGCATGAGCGGGAGGCCCAGATCGTGGCCCAAGCCGGGCAATTGGGCACCGTCACCATCGCCACCAACATGGCCGGCCGGGGCACCGACATCGTCCTGGGCCCGGGGGTAGTGGCCACCGGCGGCCTGCATATCATCGGCACCGAACGCCATGAGAGCCGGCGCATTGACAACCAGCTGCGGGGCCGCTCCGGCCGTCAGGGCGACCCCGGCTCGTCTCGTTTTTACCTTTCCCTCGAAGATGATCTGCTGCGCATCTTCGGCTCCGACCGGATCAAAGACCTCATGGGCCGCTTGGGGATGGAGGATGGCCAACCCATCGAGCACCGCATGGTCAGCAATGCCATCGAACGGGCCCAGAAGCGGGTGGAAGCCCACAACTTTGATATCCGCAAGCACCTCCTGGAATACGATAACGTCATGAACAAGCAGCGGGAGGTGATCTACACCCAGCGACGGGAGATCCTGAGTGGGGCTGACTTGACCGAGGAGATTGCTGCCATCCTCCAGGATCTGACCGACGAGTTGGTGGAACAGCACGTCAGCGACCGGGTCATGCCCGATGACTGGGACCTCCCCGGCTTGGCCGAGGCCTTGCGGCAGCGCCTGGGGATTCTTCTGGACTTAAACCGCCTTGATCCTGAGACCATGAAAGCCGCCGAGATCAAAGAGGCCGTGTTGGAGCAGGTCATGGCTGCTTACGAGGCCCAACGCCGAGCCATCGGGGAGGACATCTTTCCCGCTTTCCAGCAGCAGATCATGCTACAGATGGTGGACTCCCATTGGAAGGACCACCTCCTGGCCATGGATCATCTCCGGGACGGCATTGGCTTGCGGGGATATGCCCAAGTGGACCCTTTACGGGCCTATCAGAAAGAGGGTTTCGAGATGTTTGAGAACATGATCCGCCGCATCCAAGAGGATACGGTGCGGGCCCTCATGCTCATCCGCCTCCGGCAGCAGGAGCCCATCCCGCTCCAACCCCGACGCCAGGCTCCCCTCAGTTTCAGTCACGGCGGTCCTGCCGAGCCTCAACCTGTGCGTAAGGCCGGCAAGAAAGTGGGCCGCAATGAACCCTGCCCCTGTGGCAGCGGCAAAAAGTATAAGAAGTGCTGCGCCCTGAAAGAGGCAGCCCAGGCCTAAGGCGGCAACATCTTTGCCGTTTGGCCCTGCTCTCCCTGGCGCGGGGAGGGTTAATATGGTTCCTGTTGGATGAAGCAAGAAGCCCAAATCTGTCATGCTATTATCAGTGTGACAGATTTAGCTTGGGCGACAAAATCTACGAATTTAAACCCTTTTCCGGCCAGAAGCCAATTATAGTAGTCAAGATAAGGTAATCCCTCATCGGGGCGGGGTGCGATCCGCCCCGAGGCGCCTTCTCGCCACTAATACCCTTCTGTTGACAAATCATTGACTTGCAAAAAGGCCTTGACTAGCTCCGGACCGCCCGCCGTAGCAGTGCCGTGGTCTAGGACGAGAACCTGCTGACCCAAGAAACAGGCGGCCCGAACGTCATGGGTGGCGGTGATGAGGGTGCCGCCGTCCTGGACATAGGCGGCCAGGCGGCGGAGGAGGATGGCCAGATTGGCATCATCCTGACCGACGGTGGGTTCATCCAGGAGGAGGATCTGAGGTTCTCGGGCCAAAGCCGCGGCCAAGGTAAGGCGCCGTTTCTGGCCGCTGGAAAGGGAGTGGGGATGGCGGTCTTCCAGACCGGTGAGGCCCAGGGCTGCGATTTCCCGGGCGGCAGCGGCC
>CAZARS010000006.1:36685-48007 GCA_964487625.1 uncultured Desulfobacca sp. | reverse complement strand
GGCTCCGAAATCGAATATCCCCCCTTCTGTTATTTGGACTGCTTCGGGGATCTCACGGGATTCTCGGTGGAGTTGCTCCGGGCTGCCCTCCAGGTCATGGGGCGTGAGGTTACCTTTCAACTGGGTCCCTGGGCCGAAGTGAAGGACTGGTTGGCCCACGGGCAGGTCCAGGTCCTGCCCCTGGTGGGGCGAACCCCCGAACGGGAACATCTCTTTGATTTTACCTTTCCTTACATGAGTCTGCACGGCGCCATTGTAGTGCGCCGGGGCACCTCTGATATCCGTACCATGGCGGATCTGCGGGGGCGCCGGGTGGCGGTTATGCGGGGGGATAATGCCGAAGAGTTTTTGCGCCGCCATGATTTCGGTGTAGATATTCAGACCACCCCCACGTTTGTGGAGGCCCTCCAAGCCTTGGCCCTAGGGCAATGTGATGCTGTGGTCATACAACGGTTAGTGGCCTTGCGTCTCCTCCAGGAGCATGATTTTGCCAACTTGGAGGTCATTCCCCAACCCATTGAGGGCTTCCGGCAGGATTTCTGTTTTGCCGTCAAAAAAGGGGATCAGCAGACCTTAGCTCTCCTTAATGAGGGGCTGGCCTTGGTCATTGCCGACGGCACCCATCGCCGTCTCCACACCAAGTGGTTTGCCAGTTTGGAATTGCCGTTCCATCGCCGTTTGGTGGTTGGCGGCGATCATAACTATCCGCCGTTTGAGTTTTTGGATGACAAGGGGCGGCCGACAGGTTTCTCTGTGGAGTTAACCCGCGCCATTGCCCGGGAGATGGGGTTGGACCTGGAGATTCGCTTGGGGCCCTGGCATGCCATCATGGAGGGATTGGCCCAAGGTGAGATCGACGTTGTCCAAGGAATGTATTACTCGGTGGAGCGGGACCAGCAGTTTGATTTTTCCCCGCCATATCTGGTCAATCACCACGTCAGTGTGGTCCGGCAGGACACGGGGCCACCACCCCTCACGGTTAAGGATTTGGCCGGGAAGGTCCTGGTGGCCCAGAGGGGGGATTTCATCTTGAGTTTTCTGACGCAGCATGGACTGCGGGATCGCCTTATCTTGGTGGAGACTCAAGAAGACGTCCTCCGGGAGGTAGCCACCGGGCGGGCCGAGGTCGGACTGGTGGTGCGGCTCGGGGCCCTGTATCTCATGGAAAAAAAAGGCTATACTAACCTCAGCTTGGGCAGCACTCCCCTGGTGGCCGCAGAATACTGCTACGCCGTGCGGGAAGGGGAGAAAGCGCTCCTGGCCCAATTCAGCGAAGGGCTGAAGGTCCTGGCCGACCGCGGGGAATTCCATAGGCTCCAGGAAAAGTGGCTGGCGGTCTATCGGCAAAATCAGATTTCGTTCTGGGAAGCCCTGCGCTATTCGGCCATGGTATTGATTCCCTTGGTCGTGATCCTCGTCGGTTTTTTCTGCTGGTCCTGGATCCTGCGGCAGCAAGTGGCCAAAAGGACTGCGGCCCTGCAGCAGAGCGAGGCCCGGTTCCGTTCCCTGGTGGAGGGCGCCCCGGACGCCATTTTTGTCCAAATCGACCAGAAGTTTGCCTATCTCAATGACAGCGCCTGCCAGCTCTTTGGCGCGAGCACACCAACACAACTTTTGGGCCAGCCAGTCATGACGCGCATCCATCCGGCCTCTCGGGAAATCGTGGCCCAAAGGATTAACCAGCTGAATATCCAGAAACAGCGGGTGACGTTGCTGGAGGAAATCTACCTGCGCCTGGACGGCAGGGAGGTGCCGGTGGAGGTCGTAGCCGTGCCCATCCATTTTGAGGGCAAGGATGGGGCCCTGGTCTTTGTCCGAGATATCACCGACCGGCGGAGGGCGGAGCGGGAGCTGCAGCGCCGCCAGCTGATGTTGACCCGCACCGAAGCCATTGCCCATGTGGGCAGTTGGGAATGGGAGATCGCCACGGACACCGTCACCTGGTCTGATGAGCTGTTCCGCATTTGCCAACGGGACCCCGCAGCCGGAGCCCCGCCCTTTGCTCGCCATCAGGAGATCTTCCACCCCGAGGATATGCGGCACCTCAGTCGCTTAGTGGCCCGGGCAGTGCACCAGGGCACCCCCTTTGAACTGGAACTCCGGGTGGTTCGCCCTGACGGCACGATTCGCCATTGCTTGGGCCGCGGTTTCCCCGAGCGGGGGGAGGATGGCAAAATAACGCGGCTTTATGGTTCGCTGCAGGATATTACCGAATTCAAACTGGCCCAGCAACGCATCGCCCACCTCAATACGGTCCTGCGAGCCATCCGCGATATCGATCAGTTGATCGTGCGGGAACAGGAGCGGGAGCCCCTCATCCGGCAATGCGCCCAGATCCTGGTTGATAAGCGGGGTTATAGCCGTGTTCTCATCGTTCTCTTGGATGACCAACAGCGAGTTAGCCACTGGGCCTTAACCGGCGAGACCGATATGACTGAGATCCAAGCCACCCTCGAGCAGCTAATCTCACAGCCCGAGGCATTGCCTTGTCTGCAGGCCGCAGCCAACCGCCCCGATGTGCTCGTTTTGCAAACCCCGGAAGGTATTTGCCAACTCTGCCCTTTAATGGGCAAATGTGAGGACAGTTTTGTTCTTGTGGCCCGTTTGCAGCACGAAAATACCTGTTTCGGCTTCGTGGCGGCCGCCGCAGACCTTAACCTTTCTGTAGATCAGGAAGAAACCGCACTATTCCAAGAGATGGCCGCAGATCTGGCCTTTGCCTTACATTACTTACAGGTCCAGGAGGCTCGGCGCCGCAGCGACGCCGAACGGCAGCTCCTGGAGGAGCAGCTTTTGCAGGCCCAGAAATTGGAAGCGGTGGGCCGCCTCGCCGGAGGGGTAGCCCATGATTTCAACAACATGTTGGGGGTGATTCTGGGGCATGCAGAGATAGCCCTCACGCAGCTTCCCCCCGACCATCCTCTAGTGGATGAACTGCGGGAAATCGCCAATGCCGCCAAACGTTCGGCGGACCTGACCCGGCAACTCCTGGCCTTTGCCCGCCGCCAGACCATTGCCCCCCAGGTGCTGGATTTGAACAACGCCGTGGAGGCCATGCTGCAGATGTTGGGGCGGCTCATCGGCGAAGACATCGAGTTAACGTGGCTGCCCGGCCAGAACCTCTGGCCCGTGAAAATGGACCCGGCCCAGCTCCATCAGATCTTGGCCAACCTCTGCGTCAATGCCCGGGATGCCATTACTGGCGTTGGCCAGATTATCATTGAAACTCGTGCCGTTACCTTGGATGAGGCATATTGTGACACCCACGCCGGTTGTGTTCCGGGCGATTACGCCCTCCTGATGGTGACCGATACCGGCTGCGGCATGAGCAAAGAGACCTTGGACCATGTTTTTGAGCCATTTTTCACCACCAAGGGGATAGGGGAGGGCACCGGCCTGGGCTTGGCCACCGTCTATGGAATTGTCAAGCAGAATCAAGGCCATATTCATATCTATAGCGAACCCGGCCAGGGCACGACCTTTAAAATCTATCTTCCCCGCTACGAGGGCGTCTGGGAAAAACCCATTCAAGTCACATCCGCGGAAACGCCCCAGAGCCAGGGCGAGACCGTCCTCTTGGTGGAAGATGAAGCCCCAGTTCTCAAGCTTACCCAACAGATGCTGACAAGGTTGGGGTATAAGGTATTGGTTGCCTCCCGACCCGAGGAGGCCATCCAACTGGCCAAAGACCATCCCGGTCCCTTGCACCTGTTAGTCACCGATGTCATTATGCCCAAAATGAATGGTGCGGTTCTTGCCGAAGAAATCAAACGATGGCACCCCCAATGCCAGACCGTCTTTATCTCCGGCTATACGGCCAATGTTATTGCCCATCGGGGGATTTTGACAGAGGGGGTGCATTTCCTGGCCAAGCCGTTTACCATGCAGGAGTTGGCCGTCAAGGTCAGGTCCGCCTTGGCACAAGCGGTCCCCTGAGCGCCCAGGGCTGCCTTAGTCTTTCCCCGCAGCGGCCTTTTCCACCTCCTGACAACAGAGGGGGTGTCCCAAGCGGCAGCCCTCCCGAAAATCGGCCAACGCCTTGTCCGGCTGCTGCAGGTGATAGCGATAAAGATTGCCCCGGAAGAAATAGGCATGGGGGAGATCTGGCCGCAGGCGGATGGCCGTGGAGAAATCGGCCACTGCGGCCTTGAAATTATTCTGGCAGAAATAGACCATGCCCCGGTGATTGTAGACCCAGGGATCTTTGGGGAGGAGTTTGACGGCTTGATTTAAGTCTTGCAACGCCTCGGTTAGCTTGCCTTCGTTGGCCAGATTCACCCCCCGCTCCTTCAAGGCTTCGCCATTCTTCGGGTCCTGCTGGAGAACCTGGGTAAACACCCTGATAGCCTCTTCCCGGCGGCCTAATTCGCCCAAGATGCCCCCCTGCACCATTAACAGGGAGATGTCCTGGGGCTGGGCCTGCAAGGCAGCCTCGATTTCCCGGAGGGCCTCTTCAGGTCGCTCCAGCCGTTGGAAAGCTTGGGCCCGCAGCCGCCGAGCCGCCACTGCGGTGGGCTGCTCCTGCAAGTAGGCCCCGGTTAATTCCAGGACTTTGCCATAATTCTGAGCCTTAAAGGCGGCCTCGGCTGCCGCTAAACCATTTTCGGCCGTCTGGGCCCAGCCCACCCCTATGAGGCAGAGGGCCAGCAATAACGAGGAAAGCGTATACTTGCGCCACATGGGTATTCCTCTGAGCATAATTATGCAGTTATTAAAAGGGTTCTGGCCCTTGGGCTGCAGCGACCCGGCCAACATGGCCGGCAAGCTGGATCGCAATCAGAGCGTCGTCTGGACCCTGCAAGGATTTGAAGGGCAAATCAGGGCACCTTCTTGATCACTCACCATTGTCCAGGTTTGCCAGGGACCGGCACCCACCCTGCCGTCCAATTCCTCAACCTAACCCCTTGACCCTGGACCTTTGACCCTTTACCTTATGATGGTAATGACAGGAAGTTTCCTTGCCTGGCCGGGGGAGGCCTGGCAGCTTTACCGTCGCCATCCAGCCGTTTCCATTGTAAAGGCTTTCTTAAGACCCGGCAAGATCGGAACGCATAATTCTATGGAGAAGACAATTAAAAGTCGCAGCACCGCTCGCTTCGTGCTGCTCAGTGTCCTGGCCTGGGGCTTGATGGGCTCCATGACGCCAGACGTCGCTGGAGCCGAGTCACCCCCTCTGGCCCAAGTAGCCCCGCCCCATCACCTGGCCGGGAAATTCCGGAACCCATATCTGCCGCCCCGCAGTCGCTGGGGTGATTTCTGGCGCTGGCGCCTGGGTTTTGGCCCCCGAGAAGAGCCAGCCTTGCCCCCGGCGGAGGTGCCGCCCTATCAACCGCAGGTTGTTGCGCCCGATCAGAATCACCTGAACCATGCCGATCCCCAGACAATCCAACTCACCTGGTTGGGACATGCCACTTTCCTCATTCAGGTGGCGGGCCTGAATATCCTGACAGACCCCATGTTCAGCGAGCGGGCTTCGCCGGTGTCCTTTGCCGGTCCCAAAAGGGTGGCCCCCTTGCCGCTACGCCCTGAACAGTTGCCGCCTATTCACGCGGTGGTCATCAGTCATAATCATTACGACCACTTAGATAAAGCCAGTATCGCCTCCTTGGGGGCGACGGTGGATTATTTCGTCCCCCTGGGTCTGGCTGTCTGGTTCCAGCGGCTGGGTCGCCACCGCCTGCAGGAAATGGATTGGTGGCAAACCGCAGACTATGGACCCATCCGCGTGCACTGCGTCCCGAGCCAACATTTTTCCATGCGCTCGCCCTTTGATGCCAACCGCACCCTCTGGGCTGCTTGGGTGTTGGAAACGCCAGCCGGCAATATTTTCTTTGCCGGTGATACCGGCTATACCCCGCAGTTCCAGGAGATCGGCCGCCGGTTCGGCCCCATGCGTCTGGCCCTCATTCCCATCGGCGGTTATCGGCCCCGGTGGTTCATGCGCCCCATGCACCTTGACCCCGTCGAAGCCGTGCAGGTGCATCGGGATGTGTTGGCCCAACAGTCTATCGGCATGCATTGGGGCACCTTCAAACTCACAGATGAGCCCTTGGCCGAACCTCCCCTATACTTACTCCAGGTCCTGGGGCAGAACCAGATTCCGCCGGAGCAGTTTCAGGTTATGAGAATCGGCGAGACCAAGATTTTTACCCGAGAGCAGTTGGCTGGGCCCACCGACGCAGCCGGAGGCCAGGGAGCGGGGGGCCGAAACCAGGGAAAAGCCAAGGGTGGCTGGTATTAATTGAGCCTTCAGCTGGAATCTGGGGCTTGGTTATCCTTGGTTAAGATCAGCAAGTCCAGCCGCTCTTTAATAGCCGGAGCGGGCAGTATCGCCCTCAGGGTGGTGAGGGGGATTAAAAAGCCTCCTTGCGCCTTCCAAGGAAAAATTTTTCAGCAAGCAATTTTCAGAGAAAAAAATCTTTACAATCCTATTGACTTAGGATATAAGAAATATCACAGCGTCTATAAGTATGCTAAATAGTCGGTTAACACGGAGTTGCAAGGAGGCAACCATGACGACGATCAGGAAAGATCGACGATGTTATCCGCCGGAGAAAGAGCAAGGGGGGCAAAAGCCTCGCCGGGCCGCGCTCACCCCTTTGGTCGGCCATAGATCCCCGGCCCCGTGGCTGACCCTCAAGAAACCCATTCTGACGCAAGACCCTCGTTTTCAGAAGATCCTGCAACTCATTCCTTTATACGCCCGCACTGATCTGCCGGTCTTGATCACCGGCGAGCCCGGCACAGGCAAGGAGCTCGTGGCCGAGGCCATCTGGGCCTGCAGTGCCCAGCGGGACCGTGAACTCATTAAGCTAAATTGCGCGGCCCTCGTGGAGACCGTGGCCAACAGCGAGTTGTTCGGACACGTGCGGGGGGCCTTTACCGATGCCCACCGCAGCAAGAAGGGCAAATTTGAATTAGCCCACCAAGGCACGTTGTTCTTGGATGAAATCGGCGATTTGCCATTAGCCGTGCAACCACGCCTCTTGCGGGCGGTGGAAGCCGGGGAAATTGAACCGGTGGGGAGCGAGACCAGTGTGTCCGTAGAGGTCAGGCTCATCGCAGCTACTAATCAGGATCTGCGCCAATTAATTGCCCAAGGCCGGTTTCGCCGGGACCTCTATGATCGCCTCAGCACGCTGCTGCTGCACCTCCCCCCCCTACGGGAGCGACCGGCTGATATTGTGTTCCTGGCCAATTATTTTGCCACCCAGACGGCCTTGGAATATCGGTTGGGCCCGGTTTATCTCTCCACCGCAGTCGAGAAAAAGTTGCTGGCCTACCCCTGGCCCGGCAATGTGCGGGAATTGAAGAACGTCATTACCCGAGCAGTGTTGGTGCGGGAGGATGTCGCAGTAGAAGACGTGGACTTGGAACCGTCTAAATATCCCGTGGGCGGCACCGACCTGCCCAGCGCAGACGGCGTGACCGGTGTGACTACCCTGCCGACCCGACCGCCGCAAGCCGAATTGCGGGAGTTACTACGCCTGGAGCAGGGTAACATCACCGCCATCTCCCGGCGGTTGCGGGTCTGCACCAAGACCATTTACCGTTGGTTGAAACATTATAAGATTGAGCTGGAGCAGTTCCGACAATTGAACGCCGTCTAAAGCCACCAGAGTGTTTGACCTCGCCGGGGCGCCTGAGCGACCAGCCGTGCCTAGTAAACCTCCCGACCATGGGAGGTTTTCTGGTTAGAGGGGGCGGAGCCCCCGATATTTTAGAAAACATGCCATGAGCCGATAAGTCTTTTGCGAGGGAGAATAACTTTCATATCAAGTTGCCCTCAGAAAGCTATGTGGCCTCTCGCACCGTCCCCATTCTGCGACAGGCCAAAGGAGAGGGCAAGGCAGGATGAACAGCCGGTTGGCTGCAGCGTGGTCTAAGTGCTCGCGTTAAGACGCGTAGCTTTATTTAATTTTCATCCGGAAACTGGTAGTAAGCCCGCTCAGGGCCCTCCATCAGGTGAAAATTTCCAGTGTAGGGGTTGGGTTACCCAGGCCCTGCAAGCGATCCATCCACAACATTTAGATTATCAGGAGGGGTGACGGGGCGCCTTGGTGGTGGCCCAGGTCAAGCCGAATCCTGACCGTCAAGGAGGGGTATAAAGTGCTGCTGGCAGGAAGCCGCGGCCAGGCCGTGACCTGTGGGATCTGTGTGATCTGAATGATATTCTAGCCCTTCACCTTGTCCTCGCGTGCCTCACCATGGGCTGCGAAAATAGGGAATGCCGAGCCCGTTGAGGGCAACTGGGTATCAGAGGCTGCAGAAGCCGGGAAGTATTAAAGCCAGACGGCGCGATGTTTGGCAGAAGCCCGGAGGGCGCCAACGGTGAAATCAAAGAAGCTGAACGAGAAGGATGGCTTGCCCACTCCTGGCGAGACCATCAGTAAGGCCAAGAAATACTTCATCCTGCAGGAGTTGATCGCCAATGTTACCAAAGAGCAGGCCAGGCGGTATCAGCCCCGGTGTTTTCCCCTCTACCAGGAGCTCATGGAGGTCAATGGGCAACCGGTGCGGGGGGCCCAATTTTTAAACCTCAGTGCTGCCGGCGCCCGCCTGCGCTTGCCCTTCACGCAGCCGCAACAGAGTCAGATCACCCTCAAGTTCACCCTGCCAGATCATGACCAGACCTTTGCCATTCTCGGACGGGTGCTCTGGTCCCGACCGGCGCTGGAAAAAGGCTGGCATGAACTGGAAATTCAATTTTATCAGTATTATTGGGAGATTGATCAAATCCTACGGGGCGGTTGAGGGGGCGGTCCAGCGCCTCAAGGGGCCGATGCCGCGCTCGGCGTTTTTCCCAAGCTCCCCCGGCGTTTCAGGTAGACCAGTAGAATGGCGATGGCGGCAGGGGTGACCCCAGAGATGCGGGCGGCTTGCCCCACTGAGTGGGGGCGGATGTCCTTTAATTTCTGCCGCACCTCGCTGGAGAGGCCGGGGATAGCCTCATAATCAAAATCCGCCGGGATGACCTTTTTTTCCAGATTGATCATCTGGGCCACCGCGGCCACCTGTCGATTGATATATCCTTCGTATTTATATTGAATCTCCAGTTGCTCCACGACTGCGGGAGGAGCGGCTGGCTCCGTGCCGGCCCACTCATAGAGCGTGGGCAGGTCGAGCTCCGGGCGCTTCACCAACTTCAAGACTGGGGTCGGCTCTTTCAACGGGGTGGAGCCCCGCTCCTGCAAGACCTGGTTGATGGCTGGCAATGGCATGATTTTGAGGCCGGCCAACCGTGCCTCTTCCTCGGCCAGCAGACGCTTTTTTTCCCGGACTGCCTCTGCGGCCTCCTGGCTCACCAACCCCAGCTCGTACCCCAATTCCGTGAGGCGCAGATCCGCGTTATCCTCTCGCAGCAACAGGCGATATTCGGCCCGGGAGGTGAACATACGGTAGGGCTCCCGGGTCCCCTTGGTCACCAGATCATCCACCAGCACCGCCATATAAGCCTGGCCGCGATGCAACAGGAAGGGCGGCCGCCCCATCACCTGAAAAGCCGCATTGATCCCAGCCCACAAGCCTTGGGCGGCGGCCTCCTCATAGCCGGAAGTGCCGTTGATCTGTCCGGCCAAGAACAGGCCTTTAACTAATTTGGTCTCCAGGGTCGGCAGCAACTGGGTGGGCAAGACATAATCGTATTCAATGGCATAAGCCGGGCGCATGATTTCTGCTTCTTCCAAGCCGGGCACACTGCGGAACAGCTGTAATTGAATCTCCACCGGCAGACAATTGCCCAGTCCCTTGGCATAAATCTCCTGAGTCTGCCGTCCCTCCGGCTCCAAGGTCACCTGATGGGAGGGCTTGTCGGCAAACCGCATGACTTTATCTTCCAGAGAGGGGCAGTAGCGGGCGCTGGTGCCCTTGATCACGCCGCTGTATAAGGGTGAATAGTGAATATTGTCCCGGATCAGGCGATGGGTGAGTGCGGTGGTATGGGTGACGAAGCAGGTGACCTGCTCCCGGGGCACTGCTGGGCTGCGCCAGGAAAAAGGCCGGACTTGCTCGGAGCCCTGCAGTTGGCCCATACTGCTGAAGTCAATGCTGGCAGCATGTAAACGCGGCGGCGTGCCGGTTTTAAGACGCCCCATCTGAAACCCCAACTCCCGTAAGTGGGCAGCCAAGGCCGTAGCCGCAAACTCCCCGGCTCGCCCTGCCTGAAGTTGGTGCGGGCCGATATGAATGAGGCCGTTTAAAAAGGTGCCGGTGGTGATGAGGACAGCCTTGGCCCGATAGCACAGCCCATAGGACTCCACAACCCCCACGACCCGGCCATCCTCCACGAGCAGGCGGTCCACCATAGCCTCCCGGAGGTGAATCCGAGGGTGGGATTCCAGGAGGGCTTTCATGGCCAACCGATACGCCTGTTTATCGCATTGGACCCGGGTACCCCGGACGGCAGGTCCTTTGGAGGTATTCAGGAGGCGGAACTGGATGCCAGTCTGATCCGCCAGATAACCCATGGCCCCGCCTAGGGCGTCAATCTCTTTGACCAAATGGCCCTTAGCCAGACCGCCGATGGCAGGATTGCAGGCCATCTGGGCGATGGTATCCAGATTCAGATTAAAGACGAGGACTTCCAACCCCAGGCGGGCCGCAGCCAAGGCCCCCTCACAACCGGCATGGCCGGCCCCCACCACGATCAGATCATAGCTTTGTGGATAATACATGGCAGAAGATTAACGGTTGGCGCTGCGTCAGGAATGACTGAGAGCGGTCCAAGATGACATGCAACAACCGCGGGTCACCCGGGCAAAAGATCAGGGCCAGAGCTCCCCATTGGTTTTATTGCCAATCTACTTCCCTGAGCAATTCAATGAACTCGGGTGATTCGGTATATTTTTTTAAAGATTCCTGATACCTGAGCCAATTCTCCCAAATTTCTAACCATTCCTTATTGTGGTAATACAAGCTGGTATCGGCCCCCGATTCCTTGACCCGGAGATACTCATCATACTCTTCCTGACAGCTGCTGCAGAAGCGATAGGGCCCCTTGTGGCGCTTATACATTTCCTGGGGGTCGAATTGGACACCACACATGGAGCACCGGGCCAGGCAGCGTTTGCACTGCAAAAATTTCCGGATAAATTCCAATTTCTTGGCTTTATCGATTTTGACCTTTTTTTTCTGCTCGAGCTGCAGGCGTTTTTCCAGGTCGATGACTTTACTCATATTGGCCTTCCATGGGCAAGGGGCGTCCTTGGTTTATGGGAGTCGTTGCCAACCGGAGATTAGACGAGAGGTAATACGCCACGCCTCCTGCTGGCGGCAAGCGGCTCCCTTCTACTCCAACGCCACAATCCTGTGGCTCTTGCCTGG
>CAZARS010000006.1:34271-36675 GCA_964487625.1 uncultured Desulfobacca sp. | reverse complement strand
AAGCTTGGCTGGCAAGGGTAGCCGTGGTGTTCCAGGTGCCGCTGGCTCACTTTTTATTTGTTAAATTTAATACTGCCACAATCCTTCGTCAATAAGGGCGGCGAGCCAGAGGGCAGCCGGGCTGCACCGTATGCTACGAGAATTTGTTTCAAAACCCCAATGCGGGGTAGTATGCATTCTGCTTGGCAGAAATTATCTGGTTAAGTCCTTAATTCTCTCCCCCAGGCAAGGGGAGAAAATTAAGGTGAGGGGTTAGGAGCTCATGGCTCCACCACTGTGGCCTTCAAGATGATCACCGGTTCCACCGGTACGTCGTTATGGAAGCCCTTGGTGGTGGTGGGCACGGCTTTAATGGCATCGACGACGTCTTGGCCCTGCACAACCCGGCCGAAGACCGTGTAGCCCCACCCCGCGGGAGTCTTGCCGGTATGATTGAGATTTTTGTTGTTGGCCACATTAATGAAGAATTGGGAAGTAGCCGAATCCGGCACTGGGGTACGGGCCATGGCGATGGTATAAGCATCGTTGCTGAGACCGTTATCAGCTTCGTTTTTGATGGGGGCCCGGGTTGGCTTCTGCCGCATCTGGGCGTCGAAACCACCCCCTTGGATCATGAAGCCATTGATCACCCGATGGAAGATGGTGCCGTCATAGAAGCCATCTTGCACGTATTGCAGGAAATTGGCCACCGTTACGGGGGCCTGCTCTGGATACAGTTCCAGGAGGATATCTCCTTTGGAAGTCTGCAGTTTCACCATAATCATTCCCCTGGCTGCCCCTAAGGCTGCGCCCCTTGGCATGAATAGCCATACCATCAGGAGGAAGATTGACAGGAGGGGCCGAGCCCAGGCCAGCGCCCTTTGCCAACCCGACGGAGCCGGACAGCTGTTATCTAAGAGTTGGTAAGGCAAAAACATTGATCCATTAGTTGTCATCCGACAAGTGCTGAACATTTCTCCCCTGGCCCGGCGGGGTGATGAAACTACAAAGCCATCAGCTCCTGGAGCCGGGTGGTATCTAAAGCCGTGATGAGGGCCACGGTAAGGCGGATCATGGCCTCCACATCTCCCAGATGGATGATGGAGGCCGGGGAGTGGGCATACCGCACCGGCACCCCCAGCACCAGGGTGGGCACTCCACCGTGAGCTATATGAATGGCCCGGGCATCGGTGGCACCGCTGCGGCGCACCGCCAGTTGATGAGGAATCTGCTGGGCTTGGGCCACCTGTACAGCCCAGCGCCACAATTTCTGCGGAATGATAATGGAAGGATCATAGACACGGATCTGCACCCCTTTGCCGAGAGCGCCTTGGGGTGGGTCGGGGCTAAGGCCGGGCAGGTCATCGGCCGGCGGGCCCTCTAGGACGATGGCCAGATCAGGGCGGGCCAGTTCCACGGCGGTGCTGGCCCCGCGGCTCCCCACCTCTTCCTGGACCGTGCCCACCGCCACCAGGGTATTGGGATGGGGATGTTTTTGCAAATGCTGCAACACCGCCACCATGGCCGCCACCCCGACCCGGTCATCCCAGGCTTTATGCACCAAGAGGGAGTCATGCAGAACGCTGCCGACGCTTTGTGGCACAGCCAGGTCACCCACACTCACCCCCAAGGCCTGAACGGCCGCCGGGGAGTCGGCGCCGATATCCACCAGCAGTTCTTCCATTTTCAAGGGCTTGGCGTTTTCCTGGCGGAAATGCACCGGTAGGGCCGCCACCACCCCTTCCCGGCAGCCACCAGCGCTCTGGATCAAGAGCCGTTGGCCAGGCAAGAAACCGGCTTCCCAGCCCCCCAAGGCCTGCAGTCGCAGATAACCCTGGGCCGTGATCCCCTGGATCATGAAACCGATCTCGTCCAGATGGGCGGCCAACATGAGCCGCGGGCTGGCCGATGTGCCGCTCTTCTCAGCGAGGAGTGAGCCCAAGCCGTCCCGCCTCAGTTGACAGAAGGAGTGCAGGTGTTGGGATACCACCTGAGCCACGGGACCCTCACCGCCCGGCGGCCCGAAGCAATCGGCCAGAGTCATGAGTAAATCCTGCAAAGCTGTCCTGTCAAGCATCATCACCTCGGGAGAACCGGCAATGGCTGATCAAGGCGAACTGGGAGGGGCTGCGGCCGGCGACCGATATATCCTTCCCTGGCAGCCTGACAAGAAATTTCTTGCTCATTGCCTTGGAATATTCCATACTAAAAAATTGGTTTGTGTTCATCTGGAAACTACGGAACTTCGCGGGTGTGACCTACAATAACAAGCCTGTCTGAGGGGCGTGGCGCGAAACGCCCCTGCAGGGTCTATGCGTAATCCGATGCCTTTCCGGATGAAAACTAGGTTGCCATCAAAGGCAATATTATCCCATTGAGGTTGCTCAGTCATGCTCCGCTTCGTCGTCCTGGCGCTGGTTAGCGT
>CAZARS010000006.1:0-34261 GCA_964487625.1 uncultured Desulfobacca sp. | reverse complement strand
CCCAGGAAGTGTCAATATTATTTTTAATGTCATCGGCCAGCTTTTATTGAAATATGGCATGAGTCGCTTGGGCAATTTCCAGTTATCGGCCCAGGTGCTGCCCCAAGTTTTCCTCAAGGCCTTTCTAAGCCCCTACATATTGCTGGGATTGGGCTGTTATGTCACCGGTTTCCTCATTTGGCTCATTGTCTTGGCCAAAGCCGAGGTAAGCTATGCCTACCCCCTCATCAGTTTGGGGTACGTCTTGACCGCGGTCATGGGCTGGTGGCTGCTGGGGGAAAATGTCACCTGGCTGCGCCTCAGCGGCATTCTGGTCACTTGCCTGGGGGTCTTCATCATCTCCCAGAGTTAGCCCGAACAGCTATGACCCCTCAGTCATTTGCCAGCACAGGACTCGGCTAGTCAGGCGCGCCGCCAGCAATTGCCGCGGAACAGCCCCGTGGTGGCGCTCCCCTCAGCCTGCCCAAGGTTGGGGGCCTGACCCCGCCTGTTGCTTGCCCCGCCATGACCTTCTCACCGCCACGGGGACCCTTCCCCTACCTTTTAACCTTTAGTCTTGCCTTTAGGCCTTTTACCCCGTCGGCCCCAGAGGGAGGCCAGGAAAAACAGGCCAGCCAAGAGCATGACGATGGTGGCCCCGGGGGGGAGATCAAGCTGATAGGACATCTCCAGGCCGGCCAGCGTGGTACCTAAAGCCAAAGCGGTGGATACCAGCAACATGGCCCGCAGGTGGCGAGTCAGGTTACGGGCCGTGGCCGCCGGGATCACCAGCAGGGCCGAGACCAAGACAATGCCCACCAGATAAATGGCCACGATGATGACCAAGGCCAGGATGGCGAGAAACACATAGCGTACTGCCGTCACCGGCACGCCGCAAACCCAGGCCATCTCCTCATCAAAACTGAGGAAGACCAATTCCTTATAAAAGAGGCACAAAAAGACCATGGTAATGGCCGCCATTCCGGCCACTTGCCAGAGCTGTTGGCTGCCGATGGCCAAGATGTTGCCGAAGAGGACCCCGAAGATATCGGCGTTGTAGGTGCGGGAAAAATGTAAAAAGAGCACTCCCAAGGCCATGGCCGCGGCAAAAAAAATGCCGATGGCGGTGTCTTCTTCCACCTTCCCTCTGGTTTGCACCCATTCAATGAGGAAGGCAATGAAGATGGAGAAAAGGAGACCGGTCCAAAAGGGGTCGATCTGCAGGAGGAACCCGAGGGCGACACCGCCGAAAGCCGCGTGGGAAATGCCAGCCCCCACAAAGGCCATGCGGCGCAGCACAATAAATACCGAGAGCAGGCCGCAGATGAGGCTGACTAAGAGGCCGCCCAGCACCGCATTCTGCATGAACCCAGGGGCCAGCCACTCAGCTATCATGAACCCGCACTACCCGGTGGGGAATATCCCCATGGAAGAGATACTCCACACTGCAGCCAAAAGTTTTCTCCAGCCCCAGGCGGCCGATGGGCGGGGCTTGGTGCACATAGATCCGGCGGTTCAGGCAGATGATATCCCCTACATGATCCGAAATCGCCCCGATATCGTGGGATACCATGATGACCGTCAGGTCCATGGTTTCTTGCAGCTGATGGATCAACTCATAGAGCTCATCCTGACCGCAGGCGTCCAAGGAAATGGTGGGCTCGTCCATGATGAGGAGCCGGGGTTCCACACTTAAGGCCCGGGCAATGAAAACCCGCTGCTGCTCCCCCCCCGATAAGTTGCCGATCAGGTCCTGGGCATGGTGGGCCATCCCCACCTGGGCTAGGAGCTCCAAAGCTCGTTCCCGATCACGCCGGCCAGGCCACCGCCCGAGCCCCAGTTGGCCATAACGGCCCATGAGGACCACCTCTAACACGGTCACCGGGAAGTAGGGATTGACCAGGGGGCGTTGGGGCAGATAGCCGATAATCTGGCCTCGGCCCCGCAACTTCCTGGGTTTCTGGCCGAAGATCAGGACCTCCCCGGTCTCGGGTTGGATCAGGCCCAGGATAACTTTCAGGAGGGTGCTTTTGCCCGCCCCATTGGGTCCTAAAATCCCCACAAAACTTCCCGGGGTGATCTCGGCCGTGATATCCTCCAGGACGATCTCACCTCGATAGGAGACCGTGACGTTTCTCAGGCTGACTGCCGCAGTGGTCATGATTCGTGGTCAGTGGCTCGTGGCCGTTAAATTATATATACGCCATAAATCTAAGCGCTCAAAAAATCCTGCTTTTGCCATTCTCAGCCGTGCAGGCAGCGCAGAATTTCCCCTGGCGGGAAGAGCAGAAGCAATCGATCGTTACTCCACGGCTAACAAAACATCGGCACCAAAACAGCAGTTCCTCATCATAGGCAAATTCTTTTGGCGCGATGTTCAGCCATGCAGGCCCACTCCAATAAAAACTTAGGTTGATCAACAAAGAGGCGCACTCCAGACGGGAGTATGACAACTAATGGTAAGAAATGAATCAATTATATTATCTCCCACCTAGAGCCTCGCCATCAGCGTAATATAAAGAAATTGCAAGTAATTTCGAGAAATTGACAATATTTTTTCATAACAAGCATAAAAAGAGGGAGGGTTTCTCCTCCCTTATTTCCTTTGCCTCGCCCTTCGTTAGCGACTCTCCATGGCTTGCCGCATAGTGGCCAGATTATATTCCATGAGTTTGATGTACGAATCACCATAAGGCGGTCGGCCCCCCAGGGGGTCCAGTGTTAGGACGCTTACCCCCGCCTGTTTGGCCAACACTTCCACGATCCGGGGGCTGAACTGGGGTTCGGAGAAGACCACTCGGATGCCATAGCGTCGGATGGCTGCCAAGATATCCTGAAAAGCCCGGGGGGTGGGTTCCCGGCCGGGCGCCACCTCGATAATCCCTACTTCCTGCAAGCCATAGCGCCGGGCAAAGTAGGTAAAGGAGGGGTGGAAGCCGATGAATTCCTTGATCTGAAACGCCGCAGTGGCAGCCGCGATAGTTTCATGAAGGTTGGCCAATTTTTCTAAGTAACTCTGCAGCTGCTGCTCATAATAGGTCTGCCCGGTCGGATCTGCTTGCATGAAAGCCGCCGCGATGCGCCGGCAGATATCCTGGGCCAGGATCGGATCCAGCCAGACGTGGGGGTTGACCCCGGCATGATCGTGGGCAGGTTTGCCCGGCCGGTGGGCCGCCTCTTTCCCGCCGTGTTCCTGTCCAGCGACTTCTCGGATCAGGTCCAATCCCTCCGTGGCCGTGACGACGAAGGGTTTGGCAGTCTTTAATCCTCGGAGGAAACGGGTAACCCACGGCTCCAAATCGGCGCCATTAACCACCACAACTTTAGCCTGCCGCAAGCCAGCAAGCAAACCCGGCGAAGGTTCGAAGGTATGGGGACTGGCCCCCGGCGGTATCAAGACCTGCACGTCCACCCGCTCCCCGCCGATCTGCCGACAGAAATCACCATAAGGCGTGATACTGGCCGCCACCCTGAGCTTCTCGACCGGGGCGGCCCAACTTGCGGGCAGGCCGAGCAAGGAGATGGCGAGCAGCACTCCGCAGCTAATGAGGCGAATTATCATGCCACGATCCTCTCAAAGAATTCTATTCTTTGTCCTGCAGTTTTGCCAGGGCCCGGGCCAAGAGAAACAGCACGGCAATGGCCAGCAACCAGATTCCCAGCAGATAGGCCACCATGAGGGGCAGGCCGCCCACCAGCGTGGGGCTGTTGAATATCTGGATGAGGGGATAATTCGTCAGCAGCAGGCCCACGCTGAAGCAGATAAAGCACCAGGCCCGCAGGCGGGCTGCCTGCCGCGCTTTAGTGGCTTCTTCTGGTGGCAACATATCCTTCCTCCGTCAGCTTGACATGGCCGGCGTGGAGCAGCCGCTGCAGGTGTTTCTGCAGCATCTGTCGTTCGATATGGTCGTAGACAAACTGCGGCTCCAAGTCCTTGCGGTAGATGAGGCGTTGCCGCACCAGCTCTTCCAGGGTCCGGGGCCGGGACAAAAGCTCTAACAGAGCGGCTTCCCGAGCAAAGATGACCTGGCGGAACTGCCCCAGGGCCTGTTGCCCGGCCGCCGCCGGGAACACGCCCTGCCCATGGGCCGTCAGATACAGCCGGACCGGAATCTTCTCTAGGCGGTCTAGGGAGCGCAAGAGAGCCTCCAGGTCCGAAGTCGCATCCCCATACCACGGCCCGAAAGGTGTCAGGTCCATATCGGCTAAATAGAGTATACCTTGATCCGGGAAATAAACGCAACTATGGCCGGGGGTATGGCCAGGGGTGTGCAGAACCTGGAGCCACGTGCCGTTAATCCGCAGTTCCGTCCCTTCTGTAAAGGTCTGTAAACCGAGGCGGGGGCGGAAATGGAATTCACTCACCAGAATCTGTTTCCAATAAGCTAAATAGGTCGGGTCTTCGATCCCCAAGAAATCCATTACCCCCGCCAGGCTGGCAAAGGCAGCGGTCTCCGCGGCCGGCACCCAGAGTCGCTCATCAGGGAAAAAGCTCAGGTATTTCTGATGGTCTTCATGGAAATGGCTGACCACAACGGCGCGCAGGCGCGGATCCTGGGCCAGGCGCCGGCACGTTTCCTTATCGGCGCTGGGATCAATGACGGCTAGCTCGTCTGCACCCACGAGGAGGGTGTGGCAATATGGATACTTGCCTTGGCGCCGCCCCCGGATCATGGCGACGGGACCGAACGATAAAATCTCAGGGGGCTCCGGGGTCACCGTCATGGTCTGGTCATGACCGGGCCATGGCCCTGGGATGCTGGGCTCATAAAGGCTTTAAAATATCCTTGGCCACATAAAGGACCTGATATTTCTGCCGGAGTGCTTCTTCCAATTTCTGCAGGTTTTCTGGGGGCAGATCGCGGATGCGGATATAAACGTTCCGGTAGCCTTCCGGCGCCATATCTGTGGAGCTCAAGATACTGACAATCCGCCCTCCATATTCTCGCATGGCATCGGCTACTTCTTTGATGGAGCCCGGGCGGTCTTCCAACGAAAAGGCGAATTGGACCCCACCCTTGTAAATCCCAGTGATATTCACAAAGGCCCGGAAGACATCGGATTGGGTAATGACGCCCACCAGGTCATTATGCTGATCCACTACCGGTAAACCCGAGACCTTATGCTCCAACATAATGACCGCCGCCCGCTCCACCGTCTCATCCGGATGAATGGTCACCGGATTCCTCGTCATGATCTCTTTGACCTTAATCTCCGCCAAGAGATAGTAGATTTCATGGACATCCAGGGTGGTGGCCTTGGAGGGGGAGGCTTCTTTTAAATCCCGGTCCGAGACGATCCCCACCAAGGCGCCCCGGGCCATCACCGGGAGCCGGCGGATACGGTTTTCTTTCATGATATGCAAGGCTTTCATCATCGACGTGTTCTCGTCGACAGTGATGACATCGGAGCTCATCCATTCCGAGACCAACATGGCAACCTCCCGTGCGTGAGGGAAAGGGAAAAAGGAAACAGGGCAAATTCAATCAGGGTGATTTATGCTTTCATGAGTATCCGGCAGGCTTTTTGCAAATCTTAAGAAAGGACGCCAAAAGCCAAAAAAGCCTTCCGCCAATGACATCTTTCCTCTTGTCATCCTGAGCGCCGCGCAGGATCTGAGATTCTTCGGTCGCTTCGCTCCTTCAGCATGACAAAATGAGACCAAGGTAAGTGATACGAAGGCTTCTTTAACCCTACGCAAAAACGCCACCGGACATTGGTGTTATGCTTTTCCTTTGATCTACCACCCCTAACAAAATCATGCAGGCCACGGGTGCCCAAGCACCAGAACCCTCTTAACTTAATGCCTTATCCTGCGGATGGCTCGGCGGTCGGGTCATCTCGCCCCTGTGGCTCGTTTGAGCCGGCGGTTAGCTCAGGCTCCTGCTCCCGGCATAAACGGATAATATTATCCTGATGACGCCAGAGGATCAGGGCAGATAGAATGGCCCCCAACAGCAAGTAAACCTTCACCGGTGACAGTAAACCGATGACCACCGGCAGGGCCCAGGCCGTGGCCAGAGAAGCGACGGCCGAGATGCGCCAACGCCGGAAGATGAGGGCATAGAGTCCAGCCAATACTGCGGCGGCCAGCGGTGCCACTACCAAGGTTACCCCGAAGCTGGTGGCCACAGCCTTCCCGCCCTTAAAGCCCAGGTAGAGGGGCCAGATATGACCGACGACCGCAGCCAGTCCCACCGCAGCCACAGCCCCTTCGTGCCAGGCCCCTAAGCCGGTCAGCCCGAAGCGGGCCAGAAACACGGGCACGGCACCTTTCATGATGTCGCCAAAGAGGGTAAAGGCCCCGGCATTCCGGCCCAGGAGGCGGTAGACGTTGGCCGCCCCGATGTTGCCGCTGCCGGCCAAGCGCGGGTCAGGACCGCCCATGAATTTGGCCACGATCAGGCCGAAGGGAATGGAGCCCAAGAGGTAAGCCACGATAAGGAGCAGGAAAAAGGCAGACATCGGCTCGCCATCCATGATTTTCTGATTTTTTAGCACAATCCCTAAAGAAAAACAAATATTTTAACCTGGCCGCAACTTTTCCCCCCGTGGTATAACAATGGCTACCATCTTGCCCTGAGGGAAGGAGAACTGCCCTGCATCCTGGAGCCTTTGCCCGCCGCACCGTTATCTGGGCCGTGCTTGTCCTCACGGCCCTCAATCTGCTGGATTATTTTGACCGGTATATCATCGCCTCAGTTAATACCCTCATCAAACAGGAGTTGGGGCTTTCTGATAAAGCCTTCGGCTTCCTGGGCACCGCCTTTTTCTTTGTTTACCTGGCCTCGGCCCCGGTCTTCGGCTATCTGGGGGACCGGTTTGGCCGACGCAACTTCATGGTGATCGGCGCGGCGCTTTGGAGTCTGGCCACCAGCCTGGCCTTTTGGGTGACGTCCTATCCCGGCCTGGTGTTGGCCCGGGGTCTGGTGGGTTTGGGGGAAGCCTCTTTCGGCACTCTGGCCCCAGCCTATTTGGCAGATATGCTGCCCCTGGCCCAACGGGGTCGGGTCTTGGGCATTTTTTACACCACTATCCCCGTGGGCGCGGCCTTGGCCTACTATTTCGGCGGCCTGGTGGGGGGAGCCTGGGGCTGGCGTTGGGCTTTCCTCCTGGCCGGTCTGCCGGGCCTCATCATGGCGGCCTTGGTCTATACCCTCCCCAGTCTGCGGGGCAAGATGGCGCCCGGGGGGGGAGGCAGCTCGGCCAGCCATCGGCCGCAGGTCCAGGGCATTTTGGAGCTCTTCCGCATCCCATCTTTTGTGAGGGTGACCATCGGTTACGGCTTCCTCACCTTTGCCATCGGTGGTCTGGCTTTTTGGATGCCCCACTTTTTAGAGGTGAATAAGGGCCTGAGTCTCAAAGAGGCCAATCTCCTCATGGCCCTGACCACCACGGTGGCGGGGGGGCTGGGCACCTTGGCCGGCGGGTTTGGCGGTGATTGGCTCTACCGCCGCACCCCCACCGCCCATCTTTTGGTCTCCGGCCTGGGGGTGGCCCTGGCCCTGCCCTTCGGGGCCCTGGTCATCTTGGCCCAGCAACCGTGGGCCTATCAAACCAGTCTATTTGTAGCTGTCTTTTTGCTCTTCCTGAATCCCGCCCTCCTCACTACCCTCAT
This sequence comes from uncultured Desulfobacca sp., assembly GCA_964487625.1. GTDB lineage: Bacteria > Desulfobacterota > Desulfobaccia > Desulfobaccales > Desulfobaccaceae > Desulfobacca. The sequence continues at coordinate 26,664 of CAZARS010000006.1, read as the reverse complement.
TGTTAGCGTGGCCGGCCCGGCTCGGCGGGCCACTGCGGTGGCCCTCAACATCATCATCATCCACTTCATCGGTGACATGCCTTCTCCTTTCCTCATCGGCTGGGTCTCTGATCTGGCCGGTCTGGCCTGGGGCGTCTCTCTGGCCCTGGCTGCTTTAACCATCAGCGCCACGATCCTGCTTTCTGGTCTTTCCACGGTGGCGGCAGATCTGGCCAAAGAGGATGGCTCAGATTAGGAACAAGGGAAAGGGGATGAGGCAGAGGGATCGGCAAGGGTGGTCCTGGCTGCCACAATAATGCTTTCGTCGGCTAGGGTGCCGTAAACTGGAGCTGGCGCAGTTTGGGAAGGCCCAAAAAACAGGCCAGACTCAGGAGCGCCGCCAAACCGGCGCCGAGGCGGATGGTCAGACAGGGGCCGAGATAATGGCCCAGCAGGCCAAACAAAAAGTTCCCCACCGGCGTAAAACCCAGGAAGGTCAGGCCGAACAACGACATGATGCGCCCCCGCATATCATCGGGCACGTGCAATTGCACCAGGCTGTTGCCCGTGGAGATGGTGATGGTCATGCCGAACCCCGTAAAGAACAGAAATACCAGGGCCCAGGCAAAGCTCCGGGTGCACGACAGGAGAAACAGGGAGAACAGCATGAGGGCCAGGCCTCCCCAAAAGAAAGACATGGGGGGATAATGGCGGATCAGCCCAGCCAGGACCAGGGCCCCAAGAAACGCCCCCACCCCGCTGGCCGCCATGAGAAAGCCATACCCCTTCGGTCCGGTGTGAAGGATATCCCGGGCGATTAAGGGCATAAGGACTGTATACGACAGGGCCAACACCGAATTGAGGGAAAGAATGCCCATGATCCAGCCCAACTCCGGTCGCTGCCGTCTGATAAAGCTGAACAATTCTTTGGTGCCGGCAATGGTGCGCAGCCGGTTGGCCGGCTGCGGCCGGGAGGGCAGGCGCATCAGACTCAGACAGAGCAAAGGGGCCAGATAACTGGCAGCATTCAGGAAAAAGCAGTTGGCTATTCCCACCGAGGCAATCAGAACCCCGGCCACGGCCGGCCCTAAGGCCCGGGTGCCATTAAATAAACTCGAATTCAAGGCAATGGCATTGGGCAGATCCTCCCGCCCCACCAATTCCACAATAAACGACTGCCGTCCCGGTATATCAAAGGCCAAGGCTGTGCCGATGCCAAAAAGCAGGATCATGATCTGCCAGACTGCGAGCCAATCCAGATAGACCAGCATCCCCAGGGTGAAGGCCAGGACCAGGCCTGCGCTGTTGGTAATCAACAGCAGTCGGCGTTTGTCCGTCTGATCGGCCAGGACGCCCCCCCAAAAGGAAAAGAGGAGGAGTGGCAGGGTATTTAAGGCTCCGGCCAGACCCAGCATCAAAGCGGAATCGGTGAGGAGGAGGACCAGCCAACCTTGGGCCACCGCTTGCATCCAGCTGCCCACCAACGAAACAGTCTGCCCCACAAAAAACAGGCGATAGTTGCGGTGCCGGAAAGAAGCAAAGGTATCGAGCAGGGCATAAGGCATGGATAGGCAGTCGAAAATTAGGGGTCAGTGGTGAACCGGAGGTGGCAGCCGCGGCTGGTGGGCCAGGAGCACATCTTCTGGCTTAGGCATTGCCCCACTCGGCATTCTCCCGGGCAGGAGGTGGCCGCAAAATCAAGCACCCCTCTCTGCCCCGCCGCAAATGGTTGCCATCAGGTTGAAAGATGGTTATTTTTATAATAATTATTTCTCCGCAAGTCAATTTTTCCGGGTCAAGGAAGCCAAGCCCTTGCAAAACCTGGTCCAGCAAGTGCAGGCCAATTGTCGCATCGCCACGGCCGCACAGGTGGGGTATTACTCCCTGTGCGGCATGCTGCTGCGCCTCCGCCAACTCTATAAATGGGAGCAGGGTCTGTTGCCCTGGGAGGAGGGCCATCCCCAGGAGGTCCTGGATTGGATCGCCCAGCAGGAGGAGGCCTGGCAGGATCTGACCGAGACCAACCTCCGAGATCTGCAGTGGCAAAGCCTCCGCCTGGATCCTTTTGCCATCACGGCAGTCAATCAGCTCGTAGCGGCCGAAGGACTGGCCTATGGGGCAGGTTTTACCCATGGTCTGGCCCCCATGTGCTTTCTGGGCGAGCTCTGGGAGAGAGAGCAGCGCCATGGCCTGACTATCCTCATCCTCGGGCCGGAATTGGCTCGGGATATGGATGCCGCGCCGGCCCTGCGGCAGGGAGAGACGATTTATCTGCGCACCGAACCGTTGGCCTTTTTTCTTTGGGACCACCTGGCTGACCCCACCAAACAGAACAATATCTTCTTGAAAGTGGCCCTGGCGGCCCGCGGTCTTGATCAAACTGCCTGGCTGCAACACCCGGACCGATATGAAGCTGCGTTTCAGGAGCTGCTCCAAGCTCAGGGTGAAGCCATGGTCTGCCATGAGATCGGCGAGGCTTTGGAACCTACCCTGCAGGATACCTTGCCGGCCATCATCCACCGGCTGCCCCATTCCAAGGTGGAACGATATGTCCGGGCCTTGAAAGATGCACTGGCTGACCTCAACGAGTGGGGACGTCTGGTCCACCTCATCAGGCGCCGGGACCTCCCGCAACTGGCCCTGCTCCTGGCCTGGCGACCAGGTTTCTACCCATACCTCATACCTGAGCTGGAACCGGCCTTCTGGGAACTGCAACGCACCCGGGATTGGGAAATCATCGAGGCTGCCCGGCAGACCGCCCTCAGGCGCCTGCGTCAGACTGCCCAGGAGCTGGAGTGCCTCTGGGCCGAGATGGCGGATTGGGATAAAACCCGGCAACAACGCCAGTTGGAACAGCGGTTCATCTGCCCCCTGGGGTTATAGGACAGTTTCTCCTTCCCGCCAAGCCTTTTTAACGATACAATGAAATAACTTGAAAGGAACGACACCGCGGCGTGCGGGTGATCTCAAACCGGCAACCGCGCACCACGACATCAGAGGCAAGACGGTGATTGATCCCCATCAGGAAAAGATCCTCATTTTAGACTTCGGCTCCCAGTATACCCAACTTATCGCCCGGCGCATTCGGGAACTTCATGTGTACTGTGAGATCCATCCGTATATCATGTCGCTGGAGGCCATCAAGGCCTTTGCCCCTCGGGGTATCGTCCTGTCTGGCGGCCCCCGCAGCGTGTATGAACCGGACGCGCCTTTGGTGGGCCTGGAGGTCCTGGAGTTGGGGGTCCCGGTCCTGGGTATCTGTTATGGACTGCAGTTAATGAACCATCTCCTGGGAGGCAAGGTATCCCCGGCCGCAGCTCGGGAATATGGCCGGAAAACTCTGACCATCCATGATCACCAGGATCTGCTGACTGGCTTGGGCCCCACCGCTATGGTCTGGATGAGCCACGGTGATCATATCGAGACCTTAGCCCCAGGTTTGGAGGTCCTTGCCTCTTCCGATGCCTGCCCGGTGGCGGCCGTGCGGGATCGGGCCCGTCGCCTGTATGGGGTCCAGTTTCACCCTGAAGTCCAACACACCCCCGAGGGCAAAACTGTCCTGGCTAATTTTCTTTATAATGTTTGTGGGCTTCAACCCCTCTGGACCATGCAATCTTTCGTGGCGGCCACGACCCAGAACCTCCGGGAAAAGGTCGGCCCGGAGAAGGTCATCTGTGCCCTGTCTGGCGGCGTGGACTCTTCGGTGACGGCCGTGCTGCTGCATCGGGCCATCGGCGATCAGCTGACCTGTATCTTTGTCAATAACGGTCTGCTCCGCAAGGGGGAGGCCGAGAAGGTCGTGCAGCTCTTCCGGGAACACTATCACCTCAATCTGGTCTATGTGGACGCCAGCGCCAGTTTCCTCTATCTCTTGGAGGGGATCGTTGATCCGGAGGAGAAACGTCGGCGCATCGGTCGGGAATTTATCCGGGTGTTCGCCGAGGAAGCCAAAAAACTCGGCAAAGTCAAATACTTGGCTCAAGGCACCTTGTACCCCGACGTCATTGAGAGCGTCTCCTTCAAAGGCCCTTCAGCCACTATTAAGACCCATCACAATGTGGGCGGCCTCCCCGAGGTCATGCCCCTGGAACTCATCGAACCCCTCCGGGAGCTGTTCAAAGATGAAGTCCGGGAGGTGGGCCAGGAATTGGGCCTCCCCGAAGAGATGATCTGGCGCCACCCGTTCCCCGGCCCCGGCCTGGCTATCCGCATCCTGGGAGAGGTGACCCCCAAGCGTTTGGAAATTCTGCGGGAAGCGGATGCCATCGTTTTGGAAGAAATGAAGGCCAAGGGGTTCTATCGCCAGGTTTGGCAGGCCTTTGCCGTACTCCTGCCCATCAAGACGGTGGGGGTCATGGGGGATGAGCGCACCTATGAACACGTCATCGCCCTGCGGGTGGTGGATTCCACCGATGCCATGACGGCGGATTGGACCCGTCTACCTTATGATTTCCTGGCCCATTTGGCCAATCGCCTCATCAACGAGGTTAAGGGGGTCAACCGGGTGGTCTATGACATCTCCTCCAAACCGCCCAGCACCATTGAATGGGAGTAATTCCCCCCAAACCTCGGCCCTTGCCTCCGAGGCAGGGCAAAGGGTGATGGAGTCTCAAACAGAGGGCAAGAACTAAACATTACGCCATAAATGGCTGCGCTCTTAAGTTTCTGGTTCGGTTATTCTGAGCCGCCGCTGGCGGCGCGGAATCTCCCTTGGCGGAGAAGAACAGAGCCACTGGGTTTGGGCCCCACGGTAAGAAAAGACATTTATTAAGCGCAGAACGTCCTGCGTAGGCGCACCTATTGATGACGGTATAATAAAGGGGGACCTCACTCAGCAACGTGAAACCTTGATCGAGTCACGTTTGGCTGGCAAGATCGGTAACCCAGACTTTCCTGCCCCTGCCATGGACAGGTGACGCCTAGAGTGATATGGTATTACCCCTTGGCTGCAACCCAACAACCTGAAGATGTTTACTAAAAAATCGGAGGCACAAGCTTTTAACACTGTGCCAGTCTCATATAAAAAATCTCTTTTGTCCGGCAAAGTTTTTGCATAAGATTGGCGCCTTGGAATCTCTTATATCCTTCTCATGCTGTCATTCTGAGGAAGCGTCGCAACCGAAGAATCTCAGATCCTTCGCTGCCTTCAGGATGACCAGAAAAAAGAGGCCAAGGGTGGAAGGCTTTTTTGGGCTTTCGGTGTCCTTTTTCAAGCCTAACAAGAAGCCTGCCGGACACTTATGATTAAAAAATATGTTTTTCCGTGATATCCTGGGCCAGGAGCGCGTCCTGAGTTTTCTGAAGCAAGCCATGGCCAGTGGCCTTTTGCCCCATGCCCTCCTCTTTGTCGGTCCGGAAGGGGTGGGCAAGGCCAGCACTGCCAGGGCATTGGCCCATGCCGTGAATTGCCAGGAGCGGCGCCCCGATGGTGATGCCTGCGGGGCCTGCCCCTCCTGCCGCCTCTTGGCCGCGGGTACTCACCCTGATTTCCTGGAGGTCAGTCCGGTAGGGGAGGGAGTTAATCCCCAGATCAAGATTGAACAGATCCGCGCCTTGCGCCGCCAGACCGGGTTTGCGCCCTTCGTCGGCCCCTGGCGGGTTGTGGTCTTGAAGCCAGCGGAGGCCATGAACGAAGCGGCGGCCAATGCCCTCCTCAAGACCTTGGAGGAACCGCCCCCCCAGAACCTCTTCATCCTAACCGCCAGCGGCGAGCGGGATCTCTTGCCCACCATAGTCTCCCGCTGTCGTCGGCTGACCTTTCAGACTTTGCCACAGCGGCTTGTGGTGGCGGAACTCCAGCGCCGGCGGGGTCTTAATTATAACGAGGCGCTGTTGGTGGCGGCCATCCATGGCGGCTCCCTCGGCCCGGCCCTGGCCGAGGATCTGCCGTCTCTCCTGGCAGCACGGGAACAGATGTGCACGGATCTACAGAGCTTAGAGCAAGGCCGGATCAGCGAACTTTTGGATTGGGCTGCGGCTCAGGCCAAAAAAGGTGGTGAAGTGGGCCGCTTCCTACTCTTGGCCCAACTATGGTATCGGGACCTGCTGGTCTTGGCCTGCCAGGGAGGCCCAAGCCAGCTCATCAACCAGGACCGAGCTGCCGTCCTGGTTCAGCAGCAACGCCAGCTGTCCCGGGAGGTTATTCTGCAACGCCTCCAGGTCCTGAGTACACTGCAACGTCAATTGCGCAGCAACGTCAATGTGGAATTGGCGGTCAATGCCTTTGCCCTGGCTTGGCACCAGGGACCGGCTACCACCCAGCCCATGGTTCTGTAGGCCGACAAGCCTCGGCCAGGGCAGCCGAGAATATTTTCACGAGGAGCAACCAACCCTTTGGTATGAGCAAGATTGTTCGGGTACGCTTTCATCCCCATGGCAAGGTTTATAATTTTGATTCCGGGCATTTTGTCCTGGCGCCGGGGGATAAGGTCATAGTGGAAACAGAACAAGGCATGGCCTTCGGCACGGTGGTGAGTCCACCTCAACCCCGCAGCCCCAAATTGCTGGCCCATCCCCTCAAGCCGGTTTACCGCTTGGCCACTGCCGAGGACATCGAACAGGCCAAGCTCTTGGCCGAAAAAGAACAGGAGGCCTTTCGCTTCTGCCAAGAATGTATCCAGAAGCGGCAGCTCCCCATGCACCTGGTCCGAGTGGAAAGCCTGTTTGACGGCAGCAAGATGATCTTTTACTTTACCGCGGCCAAACGGGTGGATTTCCGGGAGTTGGTCCGGGACCTGGTGCAGCATTTTCGCACCCGCATCGAACTGCGGCAGATCGGCGTCCGCCATCAGGCCAAGATGATCGGCGGCCTGGGCAATTGCGGCCGTCCCTTCTGTTGTTCCACCTTCCTCCAGGATTTTGCGCCGGTCTCGGTGCGCATGGCCAAGGAGCAGAATCTTAGTCTTAATCCCAGCAAAATCTCCGGTTCTTGCGGCCGTCTGATGTGCTGCTTGACCTATGAATATCAGACCTATCTGGATTTAAAGGCTGGTTTCCCGAAGGTGGGCAAGACGGTTACCTTGCCTCAAGGGGAGGGCAAAATCATCCGGCAGAATGTCTTAAACCGCACCGTGGCGGTGGAATTGCGGGACGGACCGGAAATCGAGGTACCGGTGGAGGAGGTCCTGGCCCATAACCCCGGCATTGCGGTGCAGGCGCCGTGTCCGCAACTGCCCGAAGAGCCCCACCTAGATGATGATATCCCCCTGCACTCTGATGAGGGGCCAGAGCTTACCTCCGCCTTGGAGGACTTGGCAAAAAATGACGGTTAACCCATAACCTCTAACTTTAGTAAAATACTTCACTCAGGAGGTGCATCATGAAGAGAAAGGCCAAGTACAGAATCTACACCATCCGGCGGGAAATGATCTATGTGGGTGATCAGATGGATCATACCATGATGCTCACGGAAATGGAGGGGGAACCCCTAGAATATGAAAAGGGCGTCGCCGGGGAATTTGTCTCCCGCCATAGCGTTGGCTTCCACGATCGCATCAAAGGTTCCGGCCCCATGTACGGCTATGCAGTAACCACCTTTGAAGATGGACAGGTTTACAGCCGCTATGAGGGCCACCGGGACGCGGCGACCAAGATAACCAAGGGGACTTGGAAGGTGTACAAAGGCACCGGCAAATTGAAAAACCTTACGGGCGAGGGAACCTTCACGGTAACCTCCGGCAGCAAACCCGAAGAATATATCCTCGAGATTGAGGGTGATTATAGTTTGTAAAACAAGCTTTCGCCCCATGCCTGGGGCCAGATCTGACCCGAAGCCAGCCTGGCTGCCGGGTCAGAAATTTTTTACAATATTAATTGCCAACTGCCGTGAGCCTTATTATATTATGCCTAAGTTTGGCGGTAGGAAAGTATGGCCTACCAGAGTAGTCCCATGACCAAAAATGCTTTGCCTGGCAGGAAAAGAATCTAACCAGAGGAGGTTGGTATGGCGCAGTGTCCCCGTTGTCAAGCACAGGTAGAGGAGAATGAACTCCGTCCCCTCATGGGCGAGAAGGTCTGTGAAGACTGCTATATCGCTTTGGTGGATCTTACCAAAGAGTGTGATCCCTGGGCCACCTATGTGGCAAAACGGACCGTGGACCAGATGGGCGGCAAACTCACGGCAGATCAACAGCAACTCTATGATCTCGTTCAAGTCAAACAAGAAATTCCCCTCAAATTGGCCGCCAAACAGCTGGGCTGGGATGAAGCCAAGGTGCATCAAGAGACCATTACCCTCCGCCACCTGGAGTTGGTAAAAACTAAAGTTTTGGGTCCGGATGTTATCCTCAGCCTGTAAGTATACCCTCAAATGATTATGTAAACAGCTAAGGGCAGGTAGAATACCTGCCCTTGGTGTTTAGGCGGGGCGCCTCAGGTCAGCAGGGAGCCGTATCGTTCTTGGAAAGCTTCTACCAGCTCCTGGACCGCCTTGTCCGTGGTTAGGGCCATGTCTAAGAGTTGGCATTTGCCCTGTAAGATGCCCCAGAGGGTGAGGCGAGTGAGAATAGTGGCAGCGGGGTAGCGCTCCAAGCGTGCTTCCAGGAGGTCTCCTTGGGTCTGGACCTGAAACCCCGCCCAGCGGAGGATGGCGCTGATAAATGCTAAGCGGCGCAGGCGGTTGTCATAGTCCCCGCCCCCACCCTTAAACCGGAAGGCAATGTAATTGGCATCAGGCTGCGGCCCGCAGAGGGTGCCCAACACGGCCAAATGGTAGCCGAACCGGAGGAAAAGGTGGAGGAAATCGGGGGCCAGCAAAGCGTAGCTGGCAAGACTGGGGCTCTTCAGGCTGGTGATGCCGCCACTGATCTGGTCCAACCGCTCCCAATCCAGGTATTGCAGTCCTTTATGCCAAACTACGTCGGGATGGGTAAGTCCTTGCCAGCAGGCCTGAAAGGGAGGGCAAGCAATTTGCTGGATCTGCACGACCCGCTGACGCGCTTCTGCCTCAGTAAGACATTTTTCCAGTTCCAACACATAGATAGTCAGGGGGAGATCAGTGTCCAGGAGTTTGGCTCGCCCTAAGTTCTGACCACGCTCTCCTCCCAAGGCAAACATGGCGGCCATGCCCTTTTCATGGCAGAAGCGGATCAGGTCATGGAAACTGCGGCAGTTTTCAGGGGCAAAAGCCGGGGTGTCAGGGTTTAAAAGATGCAACGGCGCAATCAAGGGCATGAGTCCCCGCAAGCGGATCTGGAAGGGTGAGGGCGGCCCTGGCGCGGGGGCCAAGGAAGGCTGGTCTTCCTGCCACTCCCCTTGATAAATGCAGGTGGCCTCTGCGTCCACCGTGACGGCTTGGTTGGCGGGCAGCAGGTCAAAGGCCTGGGTTAGACCACAGATGACCGGCAAGCCGGCCTCTCGGGCCACGGCAGCAAAATGACTGGCCGGACTGCCGCTCACCGAGACGACGGCCCGCAACCGGTCCATGATGCTGGCCAGGGCAGGAGGCAAGGTGGCCGTGACCAAGACAGCTCCCGCTGGAATCTGACTCAGGGGTGTGCCCGGTGCTAAATGGAAGACCTGCCCACTCCCCCGCCCTGGACTGGCCATCAGGCCCCCGGTAGCAATGACCGGCAGGGGCAGCGGTTCGACCGGTTGGCCGGGTGAGATACCTTCCCGCTGCTCTAGCGGGGCTCGCAGCGGCCGGGATTGCAATATAAAGCAGGCGCCGTGACGATCCTGGCACCACTCAATATCCTGGGGTGCCCCAAAGAGCTCCTCCAGGCGCCACCCCCAGGCTGCCAATTCCATCGCCACCGTCGGTAGCAGGCAGGCCTGTCCCTGAGCCTCGCTGGCCAGCAGCTGTGGCTGGGGGCCGCGGCTTAGATAGAAGACTTCAGGGATAACTGTGCCATCCACCAACTGCTGACAGTGGCCACAGGTGGCATACAGGGCCATGGGCAGGGCTCCTTCCTGGACAGGCCTGGTCACGGCCTGGGTATAAAGGACACCACTGACCACGGCGTCAATCATCTCCAACACCAGCACCGCCATGGGGGTTTCCTGGTCTGACAAGCCGGCGCGCAGGCGATAACTGAGGGCCCGGGGTTCGTATTTGCTGGCCAGGACCTCTTTATATGCCGTCCATAAGTCGTCTTCTGTAACATTGGCAATGCTGGCATATTGACCGGCAAAGGAAAGCTCCCCATCCTCACTGACTGCGCTGCTCCGCACCATCCATGGCCCAGTTACTCCCTGTTGGCTGCAGTCACGCAGGCGCTGGGCCACTTCTTCTTTTAATCCGGTCGGTATCTGTCCTTGTCGGATTAACACGGCCCTTTCCTGGGCCCGGCCGAGCAAGCCGGCCTGATCTGCCAGGCTGATGGTGGCCAAGAGCTGGTTCAGCGGCTCCCGGAGTTTGTTGTATTCTAGGAAGAGATAATAAGCCCCTGTGGTAATGGTGAATCCCCGGGGGGTGGGGAGGCCTGCTTCCGCCTGGACTTTGCCCAAAGCCCAGGCCTTGCCGCCCACCAGCAGAGGCTGGTTAGCTGATTCACTCAAGGCTAGCGTGAACGGCGGCGCGGCCTGCCCGGTCGGGAGCATCAGGCCGCGCTGTAGCTCCCCACGCAGACGCTGCCAGATCACCGTCAGTTGATCATACCGGCCCGGTGCCATGGCTTGCAGGGTGTTGATGAGCTCAGCTACTCTATGGCTCAGGCGCGTGGCCAATAACTCCACCTGGGCCCAGTCCACCAGCGGCTGGCTGCGTCCCAGTTCCTCAATCCGCGTGAGGAGCTCCAGACACTCCTGATCCTGCTGCAATAGCTCCTTGAAAAGCTGATACTGCCGGCGCAGATGCCGACTGGGCTGCAAAATTTCCCGCAAGCGGTGCCGTATCCTGGCAATCAGAGGCATAGTTGATGGCATTGGAGAAGGGCAGAGTTAGCGATTAGCTCCCCGCTGCTGGGCCGACGTCCTGGGAAACGCCGGTCACCTCTTCTTGAGACCGGCCCTTCTTCAGGCCTCCCGATAGAGATGGACAAGGGCCACCGGCAGAGAGGCAAACAGCTGGGCCAGGGGCAGCCGTTGGCAAAGCCGGAAAACCTGCCCGGTGAGTTCTTCCCGCCCATGCCCTGGAGCTTCAGCGGGCAAGGTAACCTGGGTGTCCTGCCAGACGGCGGCGCCCACTGGGAGTTGGCCCGGCGACACCAGACTGGCAAAAAAACGGCCCACCGCCACGACCAGCCAATGGTCCTGGAAGATGCGAGCATAGGCCACCACCTGGTCTTGTCGGGGGCCGGTGACGGGCAGCGGTTGATAGTCCCCCAAAGCGAAGATTTCGGCATACTTCTGCCGGACATGTAAGGCTTTATGGGTCAGGAAGAGTTTCAGACGGCCGTCGGGCCAGGAGGCGCAGAGATGATCGAGGAGGGCTTTGGCCCCGATCTGAGCCTCCTGTTGTTGGAGTGTAACCAAGTACTGCTGCCGTTTGGCAAAATCCACCGGCCGGCGGTTGTCGGGGTCCACCAGACTGAAATCCCACAGCTCTGTGCCTTGATAAAAATCCGGCACGCCCGGAGCCGTAATCTTCAGCAGCAATTGGGAGAGGGAATTTAAAGCCCCATAATAGGCCACCTGCCTTTGGAACCCAAGGAAATCCTCGAGGAACTCAGAGCTCAGGGGTTCTGTTAGGATGGCTGTTACAAACGCCAGCACCGCCTGCTCATACTCCTCCCGAGGTTCAATCCAACGGGAGTGCACCTTGGCTTCCCGTAAGGCTTTAATGAAGTAGGCCTGCAATCGCTCCCGGAATGGTGCCAGGTCTTGCTCTTCCAGGGGCCAAGCCCCCAAGAGGGTCTGATAAATAAAATACTCCTCATTGGCATCAGGGACCGCTTGGCCACTGACGGTGGTCTTGTGGCTGGCATTCAGGTCCCGCCAGGTGTTAAATTTCTGTCGCCAGATCCCGGGCAGTTCCGATAAGACATTAAGGCGCGCCCGAACGTCTTCGCTCCGTTTGGTGTCGTGGGTGGAGGTGGCGTTCAGGGTATGAGGCCAGAGCCGGCAGCGCTCCTGACAGAAAGCATGGAACTCAGTCAGGGGCACGGCCTGGTGCCGGCCGCCGACTTCATTCAACGAGATCAGCGGGTTATACACATAGGCGGCGGTATCCTCCAGGCCTTTGGCCATAATGGGGCCGGTAAACTGTTGCCAGCGGCAGACAAAGGCCAGCCGGTTTTTTTTCTGATCTTCCGGCAGGTCATCGTCCCACTCCAACAGGAGCACCCGGCGCACAAAGTCCAGAGCCACGGCGTCCAGGCTCGGCTGTCGGTGCCGGGCCTCCTGCACTGCCGCGTCGATATAGTGGCGAGCCGTCGCGGCCACGGTATAGCTGTTCGTGTAGGTCCGATATACGGACAAACAAGCGGTAACCTCCGTGAGGGCGGCCATCAGGTCGCGGCGGGCCACGTCCATGGCCTGCCGGTCCGCGGCCGCCAAGACGACCAACTCTTCTGCTAAGTTATGCATTTCGCCGCCGAAGAGCGAGGCCATGATGAACTTCTTTTTTTCATAGACCACCTCCGGCCAAGTAGCCATCGTACCTGTGACCTCTTGGTATAGTGCCCGCAACTCCGCTAGACCCCGCGGGACGACATAGAGGTTATTGACCACCCCCAGGAAATCATAGCCGGTGGTGCCGCAGACCGGCCAATCTTGCGGTAGTTGCTCCTCATCACCCAGGATTTTTTCCACCACCACATAGAAAGGGTCTTTGCTGCCGCTGGGCTGGCGGCTTCGCAGTTCATCCTGGAGCCGCTGGAGATAAGTGGCGGGATCCTTTAGGCCATCGATATGGTCCAGGCGCAGGCCGGTGACCTTGCCTTCTTCCACCAACTTCCACAAGAGGCCGTGGGTGGCTGCAAAGACCTGGGGATCCTCCACCCGGATACCGATTAGGTCATTGATGCTGAAGAAACGGCGATAATTGATCATCTCCAAGGAGACTAGCCAGTGGGCCAGACGAAAGGCCTGATCCCGCAAGAGCTGATCCAGGCGGCTAAAACTGCGCGGGTCCCCTTTTTGGCCATTAAACTGCCGCAGGTTTTCATCGATGAAGTCCCGCAGCCGGGGAGAATTGTCGTAGAGCAGCCAGAGGCTTTTCTTAATGATGTCCCGCCAATGAAGTCGCTCCCGTCGTTTTTTGGTGCTGGTCACCGACCGTGGGGGAAGGTTGTGGATCAGTGAAATCACCCCCAGGATGCGGACAATATCGGGATCGTCCTCCCCCAAGGCGGCCTTCAAATCAGCCAAACGGTGGGTCAGGATGGGCAGGTAGGTTTTTGGGTCCAGGGGGAAGCGGTGGTCATAGAAATGCACGGCAAACCCGTCAGGGGAGAAGCCCAGGTGGAGTTCCTGATTTTCCAGGGAACGGGCGTAGGGTTGGCCCAAAATGGGAACCATGATCTTATTTTTTAGGGTGCGATAGGGGGGATCCCATTCAATATCAAAGAACACGGCATACGGCGAACTCTGACCATTTTCCAAGACATCCTGCCACCACGGGTTATTGGCACTCAGGGCCATGTGGTTGGGCACCATATCCAAGAGCAGTCCCATATCCAGGGCACGCAGTTTGCGATGCAGGGCCTCAAATTTGACGGCGGTCCCCAACTCCGGGTTCAGCTCCAGAGGGTTGGTGACCGAATAACCGTGCAGACTCCCCCGCCGGGCTTGAAACAACGGCGAAGCGTAAACATCAGAGATGCCCAAGGCATGAAGGTACGGAAGGAGCCCGGCCACGTGGGCAAACGTGTAGCCAGCATGCAACTGCAGACGATAGGTGGCGGTGGGGATGCGGGTGCTGGCCATGACTACCTCGTTTTCATCCGGCAAGTCCCTAGCTTCCCTCGCCGCTAGGCGGGGAGAAAGTGGGGGGCGAGATGATTAATTAATTATTGCAATATATTATCCCATCACCATTAGTGGTCTGGGCGAGATCGTATCTCGGTGCTGCGCAGGATTATGTCTGGGGAACGGCCAGGCGGAGTTTCCGGGCCAGGGCCAAGAAATCGGTCACCCAAGTCTGGGCTTTGCCATCTCCCTGTTGGGCCGCTGCTGCCCGAACCGGATAGACCCTTTGCAACAGGTCATAACAGATGTTCTGCACCGACCACAGGTTGATCTCAAATGGCAGGGTCGTGGCCATATCCACCAAGGCAGTCAATTGGCGCAGCCGTTCAGGGTGGTCGGGCTCCTTTTGTAGATCCATGGCCAGGCGCTCCGCCGTGCGTCGTAGGGTGTATTCCAAGGTCTCGGCATCTGGGTCGACGCCGAAGCGCCGGGCCTCGGCCAGCAGGGCGGCGATCTGGGCTACGTCCAGCTCATTGGGCGTAAAAGCTTCCTGGAGGCCCAAATTGATCACCATTTCCGCGGCGGTCCGCAGCCCTTTGGGCAGGGGCACTCGCAGATCCGCCAAGAACCGCATCAACGGCACGTGGTTCTTGAATAATTGTTGGAAGACCACTCCCACTTCCCGCAGCGTCGAGGCCATGACCTTGTCCAGCACCTGTCGCTGCTCGTCGCGGAAGAGGCAATGGAGGGTATAGGTGGCGCCGAAATGGCGGTCTACGGCGCGCAACGTGGCGGTAATATCGCCCCGGGCAAAGGCTTCATGGATTTCCGTGACCGTGCTCTGATAGGCCTCCTCGCCCTGAAAATAGCGGACTCCGCCGGTCAGGTTGTGGTCCCCCAAATGCAGCACCGCAAAACTAACCTCGGCCGTATTATAGGTGATCCGGGAATTGACGTTAACCCGCCCGGTGGCCAAGGCCGCCCGCCCCGCCTGGGCCCGCTGATAATCCAACTGTTCGATCTCAAAACAGAAGACCCGATCCCGCAGCCCATACTCTTCGAAGAGGGAACTGATGGCATAATGAGCCCCCACTTCCAGGAGGTCCACCACCGTGGGCTTGACAAAGATTTCATAGAGATACTTGCCATCCCGGAACTCAGGCAGATTGCTGGGCGCCTTCTGCAGCCGCTCCAAGAAGCCGGGCTCCAGATCGGTATAGAAAAGCTGCTGGGCTAATTGTAAAGCCCGCCCGGCATAGAGCAGGATCTGGATGGTCTCAATGCCGGACAGTTCATCGAAGAACCAGCCGCAACTGGTATACATGAGCATGGCCGCCCGCTGCATCTCCAGGAGCCGCAGGAGTTCAGGCCACTCTTGGGGGTCAATCTCCCGGCCGGCTTGGGTAGTTAAGAAATCACGGACATTCTCGCTGGAGCGGTCCAAGATAACGCCGATGTAATCATTCCGGGCCTGCCAAGGGTGGGCAAACCACCGTCTGGCCTTCTCCTCATACCGGGGGGCTAGCTCATCACGGAGCCAATCCAAGGCCTGCCGGAGTGGCTGCCGCCAAGCCTGATGCCAGTCCGGTTTGAAGCCGGCGCGGCAACCACAGTCGGCCCGCCACCGTTCTATGCCGTGGGCACAACTCCAGGAGGAGTTTTCAAAGATCTCCACCTCAAACTGCGGCGGATGTTTGGCCAAGTAGGCGGCATAGTTGATTAGTTGGACTTCGGGGATGGATTTGAGATAATCCAGGGCATAGGCCAAGGCCATGTCCCCGTGGCGATGATGGTGGCCGAAGGTCTCCCCATCCACTGCGATGTGGATGAGTTGAGGCCACGGGCGATGGCTGGAGCGGGCGTTCAAAAGCCGCTCGGCCAAAAAGTCGCCCCGATTCAGCAATCCCTCAAAGGCCACCGCCTTGGAAATGGGCCCGTCGTAAAAAAACAAGGCAATACTGCGCCCTGAAGGCAGGCGCTGCAGGTAAGCACAGGTGGGGTCGATCCGTTCGCCGCTGACATCCTGCCACTCGCCCCCTGTCAAGGGACGGATGCGCCGGGCTTGGCGGGGTGCTAGGATCGTGAACTTGATCCCCAATTCGGCCATGATATCCAAGGTCTCCAAGTCCACCGCAGTCTCTGGCAGCCACATGCCTTCTGGATCCCGTTGGAAGCGGTGTTGAAAATCTCTGATGCCCCACAGCACCTGAGTATACTTATCCCGAGAGTTGGCCAACGGCATGATCATATGATTGTAACATTGGGCCAGAGCCGAACCGTGGCCACCATAGCGTTCCCGACTCCGGGCATCGGCCAGCAATATCTGCCGATAAACTTCCTGGGCTTTAGTCTCCAGCCAGGAGAGGAGGGTCGGGCCGAAATTAAAACTTATGTCTTCATAATTATTGGGAATCTTGATGATATTACCATAGCCGTCCATAATCCGGGAGGCGCCGTTGGGGGCGTAACACTCCGCCGTAATCCGTTCATTCCAATCATGGTAGGGATAGGCCGAATCTTGGATTTCAATGGCTTCCAGCCAAGGATTTTCCCGAGGAGGTTGATAAAAGTGGCCGTGAATGCAGATGTAGGTTACCATATCAGCTCCTCGTGTTGGTGATAAACTAAGCCTGTTAAGCCCGGGACCGTCACGGTCTCATCTCCAGACACGGTGGTGGCTACATCGTGGCCGGGTCCTCCCCAAGAAGCCGCAGCCGAGTTCAGGCGCAGACGCCAGGTATTCTCTCCCGGGGGCAAAGACAACATTGCCGGTTCCTGATGAAAGTTGAGGAGCAGGCAATAGGCCTGATCAGCCTGGCGATAGGTCACTTGCAGGAGGGGAGGGGAGCCGTCCAACGCCACCTCGGGGTAGGACAACCCCAGGTCCACCGTCGTTAGCATCTCCCGCCGGAGTCGGCAGAGCTCCTGATAGAACTGCCAGTGCGAGTGGTGCGGCTCCTGCTGGAGCAGGGAGAAATTGAGCTTGGCTTGGGCAAAGGTGGCCGGGTCCTGAGGATCTGGGGCCTCGCTGACGCAGCCGCACGCAGCCATGGCTTCACGCCGCCCCTGTCGGACTGCAGCAATAAGTCTGGGATCGCCATGGCTGATAAAGTAAAGGAAGGGGGCCGTCTCCCCATACTCTTCTCCCATGAATAACAGGGGGGTAAAGGGCGCCAAGATGACTGCCAAGGCTGCCAATCTGGCCGCAGACGGGGTAACCAGATGTCCGAGGCGTTCCCCCCCCGCACGATT
This sequence comes from uncultured Desulfobacca sp., assembly GCA_964487625.1. GTDB lineage: Bacteria > Desulfobacterota > Desulfobaccia > Desulfobaccales > Desulfobaccaceae > Desulfobacca. Next base: position 9,645 of record CAZARS010000006.1, on the reverse strand, counting down.
GCCCACCTGATCATGGTTCTGGCTGAAAGCAATGAAGCGGTAGGGTGCAACCTTGCCGGCCGGTGCGCCATGCCGAACGCCTTGATGTACGCCGGCGAGGCGCAGACGATGCTGTAGGTGATGCCCAGGCGCTGGGCCATGCCGCCGCCGGCGATACCGGGAGTATTGCCCGGTGTAGATAAACCCCTGTCGGTAGGCGGTGGCCAACTGCGCCAGGGTGCCATAATCTTGAAAATAACCATCCTGTTCCCCGGTCAGGAGGGCATGCAGGGCGTGATGAAAATCCTCCAGCCAATGGCCGTGCAAACCATAACCTCCGAGCATGGGAGGGTCCAGCAGTTTGGGATCGTTGTGGTCGCTCTCTGCCAGGAGAAAAAATTGCCGACCCAGGCGCTCCCCCAACCGGGCCACCGCCTCGGCTAATTCCGCCAGAAAAGGCTGCGCTGACTGGTCAATGATGGCGTGGAGGGCGTCCAATCGCAGGGCGTCCACATGAAAATCCCGGAACCAGGAGAGGGCGTTAGCCAGGAAAAACTCCCGCACCCGGTCGGAGTCAGCCTGATCAAAGTTCAGGGCTTGACCCCAGGGCGTCCGATAGGCCTCGGTAAAATAGGGGCCATACTCCCAGAAATAGTTGCCTTCAGGGCCCAAATGGTTGTAAACCACGTCCAGGATGACCGCCAGCCCGGCGCGGTGGCAGGCATTGACCAACTGCTGCAGTCCAGCTGCTCCTCCATAGGAATGCTGCACGGCAAAGGGATAAACCCCATCGTAGCCCCAATTCCGGTCGCCCGGATATTGGGCCACCGGCATCAATTCCAGGGCCGTGACCCCCAGTTGGCGTAACTGCGGCAACTGGGGGATGATGGCTGCAAACGTGCCCGCGGCAGTGAAGGTGCCCACGTGGAGTTCATAGATGATATAATCCCGCAACGGTCGGCCCGGCCATTGCTGGTCGGTCCAGGGGAAGGTCAGGTCCACCACTTGGGAAGGGCCATGGACTCCCTGGGGTTGGGCCCGAGAAGCCGGATCAGGACGCTCCCGGCGGTCGTCCAGGCGATAGAAATAAAGGCTGCCTGGCGGGATATCCCCAAAAACCCCCTGGAAAAACTCACCCTGCCGCTGCAGGGGGAGAAGCCGGTCCTGGGGGGCAATCACATGCACCGCCAACGAGTTAACCTTGGGTGCCCACACCCGGAAGAGGCAGCGTCCCTCGCCCAGATACACGGCCCCCAACTTGGGCTCGCCTGCCATACCCCTCCCTTCTAATAATTACGCTAGTGCCACTGAAAACGCTGGCCAACAGGTGGCGGCCAACTTGTAAGGCTTAGGGAAAGACTGCGAATCGGAGTTAGATAAATTATGAACGAGGCTTGCAGTGACAATCATTACCTGGGAGCTTTCCCAGCATCGGGGGCAGGCCTCTCGTTCGCCTTGCTTTGCCCCAGATCCAAGCCTGGCTGCCCTGGTGCCGGGTGATAGGAAATTATAACAAATCCTTACCGAATTGCCAACGGTAAGCCTGCCCCTCAAGCTGCCGTCGGCTAACAAGCACCAAGAGCATATCTCCTCCGCTCCATAGCTTTGCCAAAACAGGACTCTTTATGTCACAATAAAGCTACCTCATGCTCATCCGGAAAAGCCCCCTATTGAGGATGGAGCGATTGTAGAGGCTGGATTACCAGGCCCTACATTCGATACCTCCTCAGTATGAGGTCTTTCCGGATGAAAACTACTTCATGGTTGTTATCGGGAGGGGTGAGGCCTTTTTCTGGCCAGCCATGGCCGCGTCCAGACGAGGGTGAACCCCGTCTATTAAAAAACTTGCCGGAGCAAGTCGGCCAGTGACCCGACGACTCAACGATTCCATGATCTCTTCTCAAGACATCCTGCCTTTCCTTAATGGGCACGGCCTGTATTTGCACGTTCCTTTCTGTCAGAGCAAGTGCCCCTATTGTGACTTTGTCTCGGTAACTGAGACTGACCTCATGGAAGGTTGGCTCCAGGCCGTGCAGGCGGAACTCCGCCTCTGGTTGGACCGGAGAGAGACATGGCCAGCCCAAAATGCATCTTTAAGGTGCGCCGGTCCAGAGGCTATGGCTGCCGATGGTTGGTGGGGACCGTTTTCAACCTGTTATCTGGGGGGTGGGACGCCCAGTCTGCTCCCTCAGGAGATCATGAGCAACTTGTTGACTTTTCTATACCAAGTCGTGCCCCTGCTGCCCGGGGCCGAAATCACTTTGGAGGCCAACCCCGATGATATCACCCCGGAAAAGCTGCGGTGTTGGCGAGAACTGGGAGTCAACCGTTTGAGCATAGGGGTTCAATCCTTGAGAGAGGCGGAGCTGCAGTTCCTGGGTCGCCGCCATGGCGTCCGCCAGGCTTTGCAAGCCCTGGATTGGGCCCGCCAGACCGGCTTTGCCGATCTGAGCGTCGATCTGATCTATGCGTTACCGGGGCAGACCGAACACCAGTGGCTGCAGAACCTCAAGAGTGTGTTGGCCTATCAACCCGAGCACATATCCTGTTACCAACTGACGGCTGCGCCCAACACCCCCTTAGGAAAAAAGGTCCGGCAGGGGAGCGTGTCTCTGCCAGATGCGGAGACCCAACGGCAGCTCTTTCTCCTCACCTCGCATTTTCTCACCGCGGCCGGCTATGACCATTATGAGGTCTCTAACTTTGCCCGAACGCCGGCGCACCTCGCCCAGCACAACTGCAAATATTGGCTCCATGTGCCCTATCTCGGGGTAGGGCCGGCCGCCCACACCTTCGACGGCCGCAGCCGACGCTGGAACGTCCGGTCGGTGGCTACTTATTGCCAACACCTGGCCAGAGGGCAGGCCCCCCTGGCCGGCTCTGAGGATCTGTCTCCGGAGCAACTGCACCTGGAAAAACTGGCTCTGGGCCTCCGTACCCGATGGGGGGTAGCCCTAGCGGAACTTGAGCATTGGCCGCAGGCCCCACAGGTCTTGCCGGAACTGTGCCGGGCTGGCCTACTCCAGGTCTTGGGGGAGCGGGTCTGTCCGACCGCCGAGGGTTTTATTGTAGCCGATGGCCTGGCCGCTCTGTTAAGTTGTTAAAAAGACCTGGCCCAGGGTCAGTTGGTGGTTGGGCCTGTTAATGTTGTCCTGTATTCTAGACGGAACGCCAATAATCTGGACGCTCGGAAGTTGCTGATTTTGGCATACTGAGCCGCCGTGGGTGGCGAAGAATTTAGCCAAACAGGCTTGCTGAGGTTCTCCGCTGCGTTCAGCAACTTAATCTTTCAGCTTTAACCCTTGACTTGCCTTGATCGTCAGGAAGGACGCCTAGAATGAAGGAGCAGATGAAGGGGGCGGCCGAACCGCGAAGACGCCGTTCCTCCGGGCTGCCGTGGCTCAGCCGACTCGTGCGCTTTTATCTTACCTATTTTCCGCTGCGGAACGGCAAGGGCCGGGTTTATCAGGCTGTGCAAGACAAGCTGTTGCCCCCGGAGCGCTGGGTCACCCTGAAGGTGCGCCAGGGCTTTTGGCTGCGTCTGGACCTTTTGGATCCGGCCCAACGCTATATCTATTTTTTCGGCGAATATGATGAACGCCATGAAATAAAGCTCTTGACAAGACTCCTGCGTCCCGGTGACCGGGTATGGGATGTGGGAGCTAATATTGGCTATTATACTTTGATCGCGGCCGGGCTGGTGGGGCCCCGGGGACAGGTGGTAGCCTTTGAGCCGGCAGCCCATGCCTGGCGAGCCCTTCGGGACAATGTGGCCCTCAACCCCCAGGCCCCGATCCGCCTGGAACGCTTGGCCCTGTCGGACAAGGGTGGTCAGGCCACCCTCCACCGCCATGCCGATTATGCCGATGGCGGGGCCAGCCTACAAGCTCGGCCCGGATATCATCAGGATACGGAACTGGTGGCCACCACTACCTTGGATAACTATCTGGCCCAGAGCCAGGGGCAGCCCCCAACGCTCCTCAAGATTGACGTGGAAGGCCATGAAGAGAGCGTTTTACGGGGTGGACAGAAACTTCTCACAGGCCCTCAGGCTCCCATCCTTCTGTTGGAAATGAACGAGCCGGCCCGGCTTGGCCAGTTCTTGCAAGCCGCCGGATATCAAGGGTGTTATCGCCATCGCCGGCGCTGGCGGTTGGCCGATAACCCCCTTATTGCCCCCTCCCGGAATATGTTGTGGCTGCGCCCTGATAATCCGGAGCACCGGGAGCGCCTGCCCTTCATCGGCGTGTGCGCCTGCAACCTTTGGGCCCGATGCCGCGCCGCGGGTTAAAGACAAGCCTCAGGCCCTAAAAAATGTTTGTGAAATAAGACTTGCCATTGCTCCGGAAAATTGCTTATAGTTAAAAGGTTAAGTGAAAATAGCATCGGCGCCTCGAGCGTTCTAGCCCTCGCCCCCCTTCGGCGCTTATAGTTTCCAGCCGGAAAAACAACATGGCAATGGAGTTTTCCATCATCATACCCTGCTTCAATGAGGGGCAGGCCATCGGCCGCGTCGTTTCGGACCTGCAAGACTTCTTGGAGCAGGTCGCCTCGGGTCGGTATGAGATTATCGTTGTAGATGACGGCTCCAACGACGAGACCCCCCAGGTTTTACGGGCCTTAACCGCTATTCAGGTCTGCCGCCACCCGGTGAATCGGGGGTATGGCGCTTCCCTCAAGACCGGCATCCGCCAGGCGCGGGGCAGGTTTGTGGCCACCTATGATGGCGACGGGCAGCATAATCCCGCTGACCTCTGGCGCCTCTGCCAGAAGATCCAGCAGGAGGATTGGGCCCTGGTGGTGGGGGCGCGGACCAAACTGCTGCACAGTTCCCTCTGGCGTATGCCGGGCAAATGGGCCCTGGGCTGGCTGGCCAATTTCCTCAGCCGCACCAAGATACCGGACCTCAATTCCGGCTTGCGGGTCTTCCGTCGAGAAATTATCAGTCGCTATCTCCATCTGTGTGCTGATCGGTTTTCCTTCTCCACGACCAGCACGCTGATTATCATGAACCGGGGCTATGCCGTGGCCTATGAGCCCATTGAGGTGAATAGCCGCCAGGGCAAGAGCACCGTCAGCCTCATGACCGGTTATGAGACCTTTTTGCTGATCCTGCGGGTGGTCCTCATGTTTGATCCCCTGCGGGTCTTTGTGCCGGCCAGCATTTTCCTGGTCAGTTGCGGTGTGCTCTTGGGCCTCTATCCGTATTTTATCCTTAAACGAGGTCTAACCACCGGCTCTCTCTTGGTCATTCTGGCTGGCATCTTGGTCTTTTTCTTCGGTCTCCTGGCGGATCAGATTGCTGCCCTCCGGAAAGAAAAATATGAATAGGGCTCGGCCCCACAACCAGCCAGGCAAGGAAGTATGTGCGGCATTTGCGGCTTGATTCGTTCCACGGGTGCAGTGGACGAGGCGGCCATCCGGGCTATGCGGGATGTGTTGGCCCACCGGGGGCCGGATAGTTGGGGTCTCTGGGTCGAGGCCGGCGTGGGCTTGGGGCATCGCCGCCTCAGCATTATCGACCTATCGACAGCTGCCAATCAGCCCCTGTGGAATGAGACCGGTGACATCGCCGTGGTCTTCAACGGCGAAATTTATAACTTTCAAGAGCTTCAAGATTTTTTGCGGGCCAAAGGACATACCTGCCGCTCACGCGCCGACTCCGAGGTGATTGTGCATGCCTATGAGGAGTTTGGCGAGGCTTGCGTGGCCCACTTCCGGGGCATGTTTGCCTTTGCCCTCTGGGATCGGCCGCGGCGCCGCCTCCTGGCGGCCCGAGACCGCCTCGGCAAAAAACCCTTCTTTTATTGTCACCAGCCAGGGTTCTTTGCCTTCGCCTCGGAAATCAAGGCCATCCTGGCTCTCCCCGAGGTGGCCCGGGAAATGGATCACGACAGTCTGGGCTTTTTCCTGTCGTTGAATTATACCCCGGCACCTTATACCCTTTTCCGGGGTATCCGCCAATTGGAGCCGGGCCAATACCTGCTCTGGGAAGATGATCAGCTGAAAATTCACTCATATTGGGATCTGCCGGTGCCGCCCGCAGTGGCCACCATCTCCCCTGATCAGGCCCTGCAGGAATTCACCCCCATCTGGCAGGAAGCCGTGCGGCTCCGTCTCATCAGCGATGTGCCGGTGGGCGCCTTTCTCAGCGGTGGCCTCGATTCCACTGCCGTAGTGACGACGGCCGCAGCCCTCTACCCCGGACGCCTACACACCTTTAGCATCGGGTTCGGGGAAAAAAGCTATGATGAACGGCCCTATGCCCGCCAGGTGGCAGCCCGTTGCCAGACCCAGCACCATGAGTTGGTCGTTACTCCCCATGTCCAGGACATTTTGCCCCGGCTGGTCTGGCATGCTGAGGAACCCACGGCCGACTCCTCCATGGTGCCGGTGTTCTACTTGGCCCAATTTGCCTCCCAGGAGGTGAAGGTGGTCCTGACCGGGGATGGTGCCGATGAAATCTTGGCCGGCTATCCAACTTATCAGGCCCATTATCTCCTGCGTTGGCTCCAGACCCTGCCGCCCGCCGTCCAGCAGGGTCTAACCAGGCTGGCCCATGCCCTGCCGGTCTCACATCGCAAGGTGAGTTGGGATTTTAAACTCAAACGCCTGACTGCGGCCTTGGCCTGGGACCTGGATTATGCCCATTACTCTTGGCGCCGGATCTGGGCGCCCGAAGAGTTGGCGGCCCTGTTGCCCGACTTGCCGCTGCGGGAGGGGTATGAACTGTATCAACAATGGCTGGACCGGGCTGGCCCCACCAGTCCCCTGACTCGTATGCTCTATGCCGATACCCGCTTTTATCTGCCCAACGACATGTTGGTAAAAGTGGACCGGATGACCATGGCTCACGGTTTGGAGGCCAGGGCCCCGTTCCTGGACCATGTCCTGGTGGAACAGGCGGCCCGGCTCCCGGAAACATGGAAACTCAGGGGCTTGTTCTGGAAAAAGTATTTGCTGCGTCGTCTCCTGCAGGGTCAGGTCCCGCCGGCCATCCGCTGGCAGAGCAAACGAGGCTTCAACGTCCCGGTGGGCTTATGGTTTCAGGGGGAGTTGCGGGATTTCTGTTGGGAAAATCTCCAGCAGCTCCGCCAGCTGGGCTGTTTTAATATGGCTTACCTGCACCAGGTGTGGGAGCAACACCAACGCAACGACCGGGATTGGAGCCACCACCTCTGGGGACTACTCATCTTATCGCTCTGGTGGCAGACTTTTTTCGGCCCCGGCTCTGGGTTGAAGCCAGGCTCCCCTGTCGGCAGCAATTTTTGCGTTCCGTCGTAAAAATGCTTATTTTACAGAATTAAAGTCATCAGAGAGAGCGAGTGCCATCTGCGCCTCGTCGCCGGAGTATGGTAGCGGCTCGCTTTGGAGTTGTCGGCTTGCGTATTTTACTGATCGAAGCGCCGTATGATTACGGCCGTATGGAAAGCATGACCAAACCCCATTTTCCCTTGGGTTTGGGGTACGTGGCGGCCTACTTGCGGCAGCAGGGGCAGGAGGTGCGGCTGCTGATTAAATTGACGCCAGAGGATCTGGCCCATCACCTCCAGACCTTTCAACCCCAGATGGTGGGTGTCAGTTGCATGACCCCGACCTTCCCCCAGGCCATAGCCATCTGCCGGGCCGTGAAAGAGCAGAGCGACGCGGCCACGGTTCTCGGCGGCCCCCACGTCACCGCCCTCAAGGAAGAAATCCTGGCCCTGCAACCGGAAGTTGATTACCTGGTCTATGGGGAAGGGGAACAGAGCATGGCAGAGCTGTGCCAGGCCTTGGAGCAGGGCGACCCACCCTTGGAGGCGGTGCGAGGCGTAGTGTACCGAGGCCCTACGGGCACCATTAACGTCAATCCGCCCCGCGACCTCATCCGGGAGGTGGATTCCCTGCCTTTCCCGGCCCGGGACCTCGTGGATATGAGCCGTCTGGGCACCCACCGCTATATCGACGTGGGCCGGGTCAGCGCCACCATGATTAGCAGCCGGGGGTGCCCCTTTAAGTGCGCCTTTTGCTCCAGCCATATCACCATGGGCAAGATCTACCGTTTCCGCAGCGCCGATAATGTGCTGGCGGAAATTGACGAGCTTGTGGGGCGTTACCGGGTCAATCACATCGCCTTTGAGGACGATACCTTTACCCTGAATCGGGATCGCGTGGAAACCATCTGCCAGGGGCTGATCCGGCGGCGTTACGATCTGACCTGGTATTGCCTCTCCCGGGTGGAGAGTATGGACCTGGAGTTGGCCCGCCTCATGCGCCAGGCTGGCTGCCGGATGGTGAGTTTCGGGATCGAATCCGGCAACCCGGAAATCTTGAAAAAGATTCACAAGAAGATCTCCCTGCCAGCGGCGCGGCAGGCTGTGGAGGCCTGCTACCGGGCCGGGCTGCGCTCCCAATGCACCTTTATCCTGGGCTTCCCCTTTGACACCCAACAGACCATGGCCGATACGCTGCACTTTGCTCAGGAGCTGTCCCCCACCATAGCCATTTTCTTTGCCCTGGTGCCCTATCCAGGCACCGAAATGTATCGCTATCTACCGGAATCACTAAAACCCCGCCGGGCCGACCAATGGCAAGATTTTGCCAATATGATCAATAACCAAGGCTACCTCAGTCTGGTGCCGGGCCTTTCGGCGGCAGAATTGACCCGCCTAACGGAACAGTGGCACCTGCGTTTTTATCTGCGCCCCCGGCAACTCTACCGCATGTTCCGCATGCTCCGCTCCTGGGAGGAATTCCGCAGTTTTGCCGCCAGCGGCTGGGGCTTGGCCCAAAAAATCGGCCGGGCGTTGATCCAGCACTAGAGATCAAGGGTTTTTATGCCTTACTAACCATTAATCACACACCAGCGGCCCCCATTCCGGTCCAGACATGGCCAAGACAACTCTAAGGAAGATATCAGGACAGCAGCATGAAATGTTTGCTCATTGCCCCGCCGTTCAGTAATGTTTACGGCAATTTTAAATCCATCATGAAGTATGGGTTCCTCAACCCGCCTTTGGGCCTGTGTTATCTGTCAGCCTCCCTGAAGCGGGCCGGTCATCAGGCCCGGGTGTTGGACTGCGAGGCCCAGGGTCTGAATATCGCCAAATTGCTGGCCATCATCCAAGAGGAAAAACCAGATCTCATCGGCCTGACCGCTACTTCCCCGGAGTTGGCCAACGCCTTGACCATTGCCAAGGAGCTCAAGGCCCGCCTTGCCATCCCCATCGTCTTCGGTGGCGTCCATGTGACGATCTTCAAGGACGAGCTCCTGCGGGACAATCCAGCCGTGGATTTCGGCGTCATTGGGGAAGGCGAGGAGACCATTGTGGAGCTGTTGGAGGCATTGTCCGAGCCCCAGCGCTATGCCGCCATTCCCGGGCTGATTTATTGGGAAGACGGCGACGTCAGGGTCAACCCCTTCCGACCGCTGATCCAGGATCTGGATAGCCTGCCATTTCCTGATCGTAGCGGGCAACCGCCGGAGTTGTATTTCCGCAATGTCCCGAAGGTAGGGTATCAGACTACGGCGGCCTTCATGTCCTCCCGGGGCTGTCCCTGCCATTGTACGTATTGCGCCATTGAACAGATCCCGGGCTGGCGCCGGGTGCGCTACCGGTCGGCCCAGAATGTGGCGGATGAGATTGAGTATCTGGTCCGGGAATTGGGGATTAAACACATCTCCTT
>CAZARS010000005.1:45612-54577 GCA_964487625.1 uncultured Desulfobacca sp. | reverse complement strand
TAAAGGCAAACGTCCCTGTTCCTTCAGTCTTCCCAACCGTAGCTGCCGATGAGTTTGACAAACCGGCAACCGCCCCGGTAATCGTGTTTAATCCCTTCGGGGGTTTTTCGCACCACATCCAGGGTTTGGGTGTAGCGATCACCCACCGGGATCACCAAGCGGCCTCCCATGGCCAACTGATCCAGGAGAGGGCGGGGGATACCCGGGGCTGCCGCAGTCACGATAATACCCTGGAAAGGCGCCTCTTCCGGCCACCCCAGAGTGCCATCCCCCACCTTGATTTTCACGTTAAAATACCGCAGCGCCTCCAGGGTGCGGCGGGCCTTAGCCGCGAGACCAGGAAGGCGTTCAATGCTATATACTTCCGGAACGATTTCGGCTAGTATGGCGGCCTGATAACCACAACCGGTGCCGATCTCCAGGACCTTCTCGGTCCCGGTCAACTCGAGGGCCTCGGTCATGAAGGCCACGATATAGGGCTGGGAGATGGTCTGTTGTTCGCCGATGGGCAGGGGAAAGTCGCCATAGGCCTGGCTGCGCAGGGCCTCCTCAACGAAGAGGTGGCGGGGCACTTTGCGCATGGCCGCCAGCACCTTCGGGTCTCGGATCCCCCGGGCAATGAGCTGGGTCTTGACCATGTTCTCCCGAGCCGCCGCCATGGCATCAACTGCTTTGGGCATTGCCACTGTCATCCTCCCGGGATAGGGCGGTAACCAGGAATTACCGTTTCTTTTCCCACCGAAGCAGCTCAGTTACTGCCCCCAGGGTCTTGCCACCTTTGATTTCCTCCCGGATGCGATTTTCCCGCTCCAAGACATCCATGGCCCGGTTGGCGTATTCCACGGCCAATTTCTGAGGCAGCACCACAACCCCATCGTCATCCCCCAGGATAAAGTCGCCTGTTTCCACCGTCATCTGGCCGATGCGGATGGGCACCCCGATCTCCCCGAAACCTTTGGGCTCCCCGGCGTTGGGCAGTACTAAGGTGGAGAAGGCCGGGAACCGCAGCTGAGCAATATCCCAGGCGTCCCGGATGGCCCCATGAATAACTACCCCCGCGACTTGGCGCTGCAGAGCCGAATGGGTGGCCAACTCCCCCCAAATGGCCGGGCCGACGCCACCGGCATCCACGACAATGACATCGCCCGGTTCGGCCTGGTCAATGGCTTGGACGGGTTTGGCCCAATCACCGGGGTATGTCCGGACCGTCAGGGCTCGCCCCGCCACCTTTAATCCCGGGGCCAGCGGTCGGATACCAGGCAAAACCCCACCCCGGTGCAGGGCATCGGAGAGATTGGCCGCCGACACCTGGCGGAGGGCGCTGAGAATCTGCTCCGGCCCCACCCGTTGAAATAGGGTGGTGGGAATGGCTATCTGTTCGTCCAGGGCTCGCCGGATTTCTCGGGTGGCCTGGGCTGGATCACTGGCTTTGGTAATGGCGCCGCCGACAATGACGTAACGGGCCCCTGCGGCCACGGCCTGCCAGGCAGTGCCGGAATGGATGCCCCCGGCCACGCCCACCGGGATCTGGACCGCCTGACTGACCTGGCGCAGCAGCTCAAAGGGATCGCGGCCGACCATCTGTTCATCGATGGCCACGTGGACCGTGATATAGTCAGCCCCCAGAGCCTCGGCCTGCTGGGCCCGTACTACCGGTTCAGGGACGCTGATGAGGTCCACCACGATTTTGGCCCCGTAGTTCTTACCAGCCTGAACACATTCGGCAATGGTTGCATCACTGGCCGCCCCCAACACATCCACCAGATCAGCGCCGGCTTTGGCCGCGCATTCCACTTCAATGCGGCCGGCGTCCATGATCTTCATGTCGGCAATAATCGTGTGCTGGGGAAACCGCCGACGGAGTTCCCGTACGGCATTCAGGCCCTCACTCTTGATGAGGGGCGTTCCAGCCTCCAGCCAATCCACCCCGGCCGGCACCGCCAGTTCTGCCACGGTCAAAGCCCGGGAGAGGTCCACAAAATCTAGGGCAAGTTGCAGGGGAATATGCATGGCATTAATGATCTTGGGTTTTTGAGTGCTGCTAGCCAATTGCCATCAACTGGCTATTTCTTTCTCGGGTCTCTAGTCCTCCGCTTGCGGGGAGGGGTGCAGGGTGAGAAAATATCTCTTTGTCTGCCCCGTGAGACGCTGATCAAGTTCTTACCAGGAGGAGAGTATCCAATCCCCAGGCCTCGGGCAGGAGGAAATCTGCCTGCCGGGTCTGCCCCCATTGCGCCTCAGCTCACTCCAGATCCGCATGGCGGGCCAACATCTGGTCCCGATCCCGGCCCAGACGGCGATGAAAGAGCAACAAGACCAGGGCCTCCAAAAAAAGAAAGGCAGCCTGCTCAAAGAGGCTGCCTGGACATTGATGTGAATCTTCTTCCGCTGCCAGGATTAATTTGGTAGTTCCCGGAATCAAGACTACCACATCGGCCAAACGGCCGATGGCCGAATCCCGATGGGCGGTGAGGGCTAAGGTCCGGGCTTGCCGGTGGCGGGCCTGACGCACTAACCCACAGGTGTGGCCGGTCTCCCCAGAACCCGAGATGGCCACCAAGGCATCCCCTGGTTGCAGGCGGGGCGTGATGGTTTCCCCCACATAATAGACCGTGAAGCCCAATTGCATGAGCCGCATGCAGAAAGTACGCAGAACAAAACCGGAGCGTCCGGCCCCGAAACAAAAAATACGGCGAGCCGTTTCTAATTCCTGCAGAAAGGTCTCGGCCTCCAGGGGATTAATGCGGTCCAAAACCGGCCGCAATTCCCCGAGAATCTGGTCCAAAGCCCATCCCAGGTCATGTCCCTCCGGCGCCTCCATCCCGTTGGCTTGGGGGGTAGCATGCTGCGGGAACATCTCCCGTTCTCCTTTCTCGTCCCGGGCCGGTCCTTCCTCCGGCTCCGGGCGGTGCCGGCTGCAAAAAGTCTCAGTTTAATTTAACCTTAGCATACTATCCACAAAAAGTCAAAAAAACCGGGACCATGAGCCTGCCCCAACGGGAGTCTGGGACGGGCCTCCCGACAACTCTCAGGCTGCCTGCGCCGGATCAGCCGTACTATTGTTCTCCTGGGGGACAAAATAAATAATCCGTTGGCAATGGGGGCACGTCATCAATTCCCGATCCATCTGCAGTTCGATGAATTTCTGGGGCGGCAGATTCATGTGGCAAGCTTGGCAAACGCCCTGGCGCACCTCGGTCACGGCAATGCCATGCCGTTTTTCTCGGATAAAATCATAGCGTTTTAACAGTTGCGGGGTGATCTTTTGCTTAATCTGATCCCGTTGTTGTTGGAGTGCGGTAATTTTCTCTTGCTGGGCTGCCAGTTCAGCCTCAACCTCGGCCCGCAACTTCTCCAGATTAGCCTGACGGACGTCGATTTCCGCCTGCAGGCTGGCCAGTTCAGTCTGGAGCTTTTCCTGCTGCTCCAGAACCTCCAGGATTTCCGTTTCTTTCTGATCTTTGCGATCTTCCTTGAAGGCAATTTCTTTCAACATCGCCTTGTATTCGATGTTGTCTTTGATCTCATTGAGGCGCTGACGGCTCCGGGAGATGCCCTCATCCAACAGGGCCATGTCCATCTCTAACAGACTGTGTTGTTTTTTAAGTTCCGCCAGGATCTGTTGCTTGGCAGCAGCTTCGGCTTGAAGTTCTGCCAACTTGCCTGCCAGGTCGTGCATGGTTTGGGGCAATTCTTGCTGGTCCTGCAGCAGACTTTTGATCTCCAAGTCTACTGCCTGTAGGGAAATAAGGTTAGTAAGTTCCGGTAACAAGGGTGTTCCTCCGCTTTATGTTTCCATGCCAATACCGTCCTGACCCTTTGGGTCGGCGGAAAAGCCAATCCGGCCTCCTGCTGGTCAGACAGTCCGACAAGGGTCTGCATCTGCCTCAGAGACGATCACTTCAACCGCTAACTCCGCTCTCTCAAGGTCGGCTTGTAAGCGCTGGCCCCAAGTTGGCATGAAGATCGCCTCGGTGGCATAATGTCCTAAATCAACAATGGCCATGTGTTCTTGCGCCCAGGGAACGGCCTGATGGTAACGGATGTCTCCGGTCAGGTATAGCTCCGCCCCCTTTTCCCAGGCCTGGGGAATGAGATCGCCGCCACTGCCCCCACATACGGCCACTCGTCGGATGGTAGCGCGGGGCTGCCCGATTAGTTTCAGGTGAGCAGTCTTAAAGCATTTTTTTAAAAACTCGACAACTTCGGGCCAGGACCGGGGTGTAGGCCAATTGCCGATGCGGCCGAAGCCGCAGGTTTGGCCGGGGTTCGCCAACGGATAAAGATCAAAGGCTACCTCCTCATAAGGATGCACTGCTTTGAGCTGGGCCACTGCTTCGGCAACCTTGTCTTGGGGCAGGATAACCTCCAAACGGATTTCGTCAGCCCGGTTGAGCTCCAGCATTTTGCCCTGCCAAGGCCGGGCCCCGGTCTGGGGGAGATACGTGCCTTGCCCTCTAACCTGAAAAGTACAGGACGCGTAGTTTCCGATGACGCCCGCCCCGGCTTGGCAGAGTGCTTCCCGCACCCGGTCTTCATACCCGATGGGCACAAAGACCGTCAACTTGAGCCAAGGCACCGTATAGGTCACACTTAATGGTTCAGTGTCTTCGAGGCCCAGCACCTGAGCCAAGTAGGCATTCAGGCCAGCCTGAGCTGCATCCAGGTTGGTATGGGCGGCCGCCACCGCCAGATCGTGGCGGATGGCAAAGATGATGGGCCGGTGCAGGGGGTTGTCTGGGTTGAGCTGAGCCACAGGCTGGAACAGAAGGGGATGATGCGTCAGGAGCATCTGGGCCCCGGCCCGGACCACCTCCTGCATGACGGGCAGGGTGGCTTCCAAGGCCACGACAAGTCGCGTCACCACCTGCTGGGGGGAGCCGATCATCAAGCCGACACGGTCCCAAGACGCGGCCAACGCCGGGGGGGCGTGCCTGTCCACCAAAGCTAAAATGTCTCGAATGGTAGCCTGCATCTGAAGTCAAGATGGGGTGCTCTTGGCACCCCATCGATTTTCCTTAACTTCTGTTTATCATCCTGGGAAGGTTAGCTTGCTCTTCTCCAGGAATGGTCATGGTGGGCCCACCTGGATTCGAACCAGGAACCTTCCGGTTATGAGCCGGATGCTCTGACCGTTGAGCTATGGGCCCGCACACCTGTCGCCACGACAAGATAGACATAACAGTATTATTATAATACAAGAAAAAAATTTTTCGACTTTTTTTTCCGGCCTCACCCTTGCGCCACCCCTGCCAATATTTCCAGCCGTTAATATTCCGCAAAGCTTTGCAAACGCTTCATCCGGGAGGCGTGGCGTAATTTGCGCAAGGCCTTGGCCTCAATCTGGCGGATGCGCTCCCGGGTCACCATGAACTTGCGCCCCACCTCCTCCAGGGTATGATCGGTCTTTTCGCCGATGCCGAAGCGCAGGCGGATGACCTTCTCCTCCCGGGGGGTTAAGGTCGACAAGACATTGCGCGTGATTTCGGCCAGGTTTAAATTTTCTATGGCCTCATTGGGGAGGGCGATCTTTTTATCTTCAATGAAATCTGATAAATAACTGTCCTCTTCCTCACCGATGGGAGTCTCCAGAGAGATCGGCTCCTTGGCGATCTTCAAGACCTTGCGGACTTTGTCGAGGGGGTAGCCCATTTTTTCGGCCAGTTCTTCGGGGGTGGGCTCGCGGCCCAGTTCTTGGACCAGATGGCGTGAGGTACGGAGGAGTTTGTTAATGGTTTCGATCATGTGAACAGGGATACGGATGGTCCGGGCCTGATCGGCGATGGCGCGGGTGATGGCCTGGCGGATCCACCAGGTGGCATAGGTGCTGAATTTATAACCCCGTTCATACTCGAATTTTTCCACCGCTTTCATGAGGCCGATATTGCCTTCCTGGATAAGATCAAGAAACTGAAGGCCCCGATTAGTATATTTTTTGGCGATGCTGACCACCAACCGGAGATTGGCCTCCACCAATTCCCGTTTGCCCCGGGAAGCCTGCCGCTCACCTCGCTGCAACCGGCTCTGGACCGCCATGATCTGTCGCCGTTTCCCCCCCAGTTCCTTTTCAAGGCTCTGGAGACTTTGCTGGGCGTGCCGCCAGGTGGCGGCCAGCTGCAGCTGCTCCGGGGTATAAGGCAGCTTACCTGGCTTTTTCTTTCGCAGACTGGCGCGCACCAGGTGCCGGAAGGCGATGAAGGTCAAACCGGATTGTTGCAGGCAATCGCTCATCGTCTGATGCTGGGCTTTCATGGCATAACAGCGATCATTAACCTGTCGCACCACCTGGCTGAGACGGGATGGGGGCAATTTCATGTCCAGGAAGATTTGTCCGAGCTGCTCTTGATAATGCCGTTGGCGCTGGAGCAGGCGCTGACGTTTGGCGGGAGTTTGCCCAGGCTTGTGGAGACAGGCTTGGAGACGCTGGTAGAGGGTAAAGAAACGGCGGATGGTATCCAGCATCGGCGCCCACCGTTCGTTGCCCAAGCTCGGCTCCAGTTCTTCCATTTCTAGGGGATCGCCATTCTCCTCAGCCTGGCAACCCTTGCCTTCGGTCAATTGAGTGGCCAACCGGAGCAGTTCTTTGCGCCCGAGAGCTGTCTCCAGCAGGGCCATAATTATTTCCCGAGTCCCTTCCTGGATGCGCTTGGCAATCTCCACCTCCCCCTCGCGGGTCAGCAAGGAGACCATGCCCATCTCTTTTAAATACATCTTTACTGGATCATCCAGGCGAGGAGCAGGGCCAGCCTCCAGCTGGTATAAGGACTCATCGATGCCGTCAGTCTCTGCCACATTCCCCAAAAATTGGCTGGGCATCGTCATAAAATCAAAATCCAAGTCGCCATAAGCTTGGATATCTTCACGATTTTCCTGATAAACCAAGGGCACGACTTCCTTGTCGGTGTAATCCTCAAGAAAGGCAATTCCTTGTGGCTCGTCTAAGGTAAGGTATCCCCCCAAATCATCGTATGATACTCCCTTGCCCATCTATTTCTCCTTCTTCCCCCAAGGTTAATGAGCCCCTGCCAATTCTTTGAGCCTTTGCCTGAGATTGTGCAATTCGGCCTGTAAGGCTAGTACTTCACCTCCTTTCCCGGTTCTATGGGCCTCTTCCATCTTGGCCAAGAGTTGTTGACAACTGCGTTTGAGGCGTATTCTCTCAAAGCTACGTACATAATCGGATAATTCCGCCTCAACATTATCCAGACGATAATTTTCTGCTGACATGGCCAGCGAGCAGATCCGGCGACAAAGTTCTTCCTCTTCTATTTGCATGACCAAGAGACTGTGATCGAGATAGCCTACTTGCTGATAGCAGGCGTGGATACAGTGGGCGATGGTGCGCATTTCTGGATTGCGGAATTGGTCCAGATAGGCTGCCAAATCTACTTGGGCCAGGACCTCTGGATAGGAGAGAAGCAGCTTGATGAAACGCTTTTCCAAGTCCAGACTTTCTTCCATGGCCGGTCTGGTGAGCAGCGGCGCTGGCCGACTCGATTGGCACGAGGCCGCCAGGATTGATTCTGGCACTCCCAGCCGCTTGGCCGCCGCCTGGAGCCATAAGGCCTTTTCCACCGGCTCAATATCTTCCTGAAAATAGGGCTTCAGGGTGGCAAAGGCGTTTACCCTGCCTTCCAGGCTGTCCCCAGCGCCCTCCAGGGCCTGATCTAGGATAAACTCGAAGAGAGGTTGGGCCCGCTCCCAAGGGTCCTGAAAAATCTCCACTCCATATTTCCTGGCATAGCTGTCGGGATCCTCCCCTCTGGGCAAGGTTAAGACCCGGGCTGAGAGCCGTTCGGCGGAAAACAGCGGCAGGCTGCGTTGCATGGCCTTGAGGCCGGCAGCATCAGCATCAAAGACCAGGACCACCCGGGTTGTATACCCTTTAAGGAGCCGCACCTGCTCCCGGGTCAGGGCCGTCCCCAAGGTGGCCACCACCGGTTCCACCTCCCTGGCCCGCAGGGCCAGCAGGTCCATGTAGCCCTCCACCAAAATGGCCAGATTCTGCCGCCGGATGGCCTCCTTGGCCTGATACAGACCGTAGAGGTGACGGCCTTTGGTGTATAGAGGGCTTTCAGGGGAATTCAGGTACTTGGGTTCCCCCTCGCCGATTATCCGCCCCCCGAAGGCGATGATCCGCCCCTGGAGATCGACAATGGGGAACATAATGCGGCCTCGGAACCGATCATAATGGCCGCCGGCGTTTTTTTCGACGATGAGGCCAAGCTGGAGGGCCGCCGCCAGATCAGCGCCCCGATCTGACAGATGGCGTACCAAGACCCGCCACCCATCGGGTGCAAAGCCCAGGCGATAGGCTTTGATCACGCCCTCGGGCAAACCTCGGTTCGCCAGATATTCCCGGGCCACCCTGCCGTCCTGGGGGTGTGCCAAGGTTTGGGTAAAGAAGGTCGCGGCGAGTTCATTTATCTCGAAAAATTTCTGGCGTTGGCGGGTCTGCCGGGCCTGGCTCGGCCCCAAGTCTTTCTGCCAATTGAGGGGGATGCCACAGCGTTGGGCTAATTCTGCCACCGCCTCTGGGAAAGTGAGGCGCAGATGCTGCATCAGGAAGGAAAAAACATTGCCACCGGCGCCACAGCCGAAGCAATGGAAAATCTGCCGTTCCGGATAGACCGTAAAGGAAGGGGTTTTTTCGGCGTGGAAAGGGCAAAGGCCCACCAAGTAACGGCCCCGGGGGGTGAGTTTGACATACTGACCGATGACCTCGGCAATGGGGGCCGCGTCCTTGATTTCCAGTATCTTGGCTTCTGGAATGAATGCTGCCATAGATCCCCCGCAAAGTAAGGTCGCCAGACAGAGTCTCAGCAGGGCAGAGGAGGGGGCAGGACCTTGCCTGCTGCCCCAGCTCTCCTGCGGCTCCTCTTATCCGTTGTTAATCCCGCAGGGTCACCACTGTCACCCCCCTGCCTCCTTGATTTATTTCCCCGGGGTGATGTTCGGCCACCAA
>CAZARS010000005.1:17073-45602 GCA_964487625.1 uncultured Desulfobacca sp. | reverse complement strand
GTTGCAGATGGTGACGCACCGCCTGAGCCAAGCGGCCGGTGCCGACCCCGTGAATTATTTCCACCTGCCGGCAGCCGTGGAGGACAGCTTGATCCAGGAGGCGATCCACCAGAGGCAGGGCTTCGTCTACTCTCAAGCCGATGATATTCAGAGACGGCGATTGCCAGGTGGAGGTGGCGGTGGCCACTGCGGCTCCGGACCGCCCCCGGCTGCGGTAAACGCGGCCCTCCTTCAGGGCTGGTGGGGTCGGCCGCAGATCTTGGGGCGCCACCCGCATGGTGGCCGCGCCCACCTGCACCTCATACCGGCCGTCCCGGTCAGCCTCAGCCCGGACCTCTCCTCTCTGTCCCAACGGCACCACCCAGACGTTCTCTCCCACCTGAGGCCGAAACTCCGGCGGGGCCTGGGTGTCTTGGGGGGGAGTGACCAGGAGCTGCAACCGACGTTGCCCGGCCGAAAACTCCTGACGGAGTCGGCCCCAGGAGTCTTGGCGATTTTCCAGCCGTTGCAGAATTTCCTTAAATTCCTGCTCCGCTTTTCTGATGGTGGCGGCGATTTCCTGGCGTTCTTCTTCCAACAGGCGGCGCCGCTCCTCTGCCAACTGCGCCTCCTTGGCCGCCAGAGCCGCTTCCCGACGGGCCAAGTCGGCCGCGGCCCGTTGCAAATCCTGTTCTTTCTGCGCCAGACTCTGTTGCGCCGCCTCACACCGGGCCAGTTGTTGCAGGGCCTGCAACCCTTCTTGGCCTAAGTAAGATTCCGCCTCGTGGAGCACTTCTTGCGGCAAGCCCAAATCCCGGGCAATCTTAAGGGCGTTGCTTGGTCCGGCGACACCATAGGCCAGGCGGAACAGGGGTTTCTGGGTCTGGTCGTCAAAGAGGACCGCCACATTGGCAAACCCCGGTTCTTCATGGGCAAAAGCCTTGAGCAGGTGGTAATGGGTGGTGACCACCCCATAGGCCCCCCGCCGAGCCATAGCCCGCAAGAGGGCCAAGGCCAGGGCTCCGCCCTCCGTTGGATCGGTGGCGGTGCCCAATTCGTCCAGTAACACCAGGCAGCGGCCTGCCAAGCGGGCGAGTATGGTCCCGGCCCTTTTGATATGCGCTGAAAACGTGCTGAGGTTCTGGGCTAAATCCTGGGTGTCGCCGATATCGGCATAGATGCCCGTGAAAACGCAGAGTTCACTTCCTTCCGCCACCGGCAAGGGTATGCCGGCCTGAGCCATGAGACACAGCAACCCCAAGGTCTTCAGGGTCACGGTCTTACCACCGGTATTGGCCCCAGACAGGATCAGAAAGCGGGACTCGGGCGTCAGCTCCAGATCCACCGGAATAGTGGGTTGAAACCCTGGTTCGGTTTTATCCCGGTACAAGAGGAGGGGATGTCGGGCTGCCAGCAGACGCACCCGCCCCTGGCTCGTCCAGATGGGTGGCCTGGCCTGATACTCCTGGGCATACAAAACTTTGGCCTGCAGGGCGTCAGCCTCCCCCACTAAGCGGAGATTTGCCTCTAGGGCCTCACGATGCGCCCGGACAATATTGGTCAGATGCAGCAGGATCCGCTCTTCTTCCCGTTTTTCCTCGCCCAACAGGAGGTTCAAACTGTTATTCAGGGGGACGATCTCGAAGGGTTCGATGAACAGCGTGGCCTTGCTCTGGGATTGATCGTGGATGATCCCCTGCAGCCGACCTTTATAATCTGCCTTGATGGGGATAACAGCCCGTCCGTTGCGGTGGGCAATGATCTGGTCCTGCAGGATTTCCCGGATAGCCGGTTGCTGGAAAAGGGCTTGGAGTCTCTGATTAATTTGCTGGCGAGTAGTGTAGATTTCCTGTCGGATTTGGGCCAGGGCAGGACTGGCCTGATCCAGTATCTGGCCATGGGGGCTGATGGCTGTCTGGATGGCCGTCTGTACCGCCCCCAGATCCCGCATCTCCTGGCCATAACGGGGGAGGTAAACATAGCGGCCCTGGGTTCCGAGAAAATAGCCCCGGACGCGCCGCATTAACCGGAGGGCGGCCAGGATCTGGTTGAATTCGTCCGGCGAGAGAATGCTGCCCGGAACCACGACCCTGGGCAAGACCCTACTCAGATCCGGACAGCCGCTCAGCTGACAAGGCCCCTCAATACCGACATAATCCATGGCCTCGGCCAGCTCTGCTGCCAGGGCTGTCACCTCGGCCAGAGTCCAGCGGGGCTGCAGATCAGCCAGCCATTGCCGACCCAACGGCGTGCTGGCATATCCCTGGATAATCTGCAGCAATTGGGGGAATTCCAGAACCCTCTGCGTTTGGAAAGGCATAATATTCGCTGGAGGTTGGCCCCGAGAGCCGCGGCCCTTATTTTTCCAATAATTGTTTTGCTAAGGCCTGGACTTGACGGCCGTCAACTCGGCCGGCCAGTTGAGCCATGGCCGCCTTCATCACCCGCCCCAAATCTTTGCTGTCTTTGGCTCCCACTTCGTGGATGATGCGGGTTAATTCCCTCTCAAGTTCATCCGCCTCTAACTGCTGGGGCAAAAAAGAAAGGAGGAATTCTAATTCCTCCTGTTCTTGTTGGGCTAAATCACTCCGGCCGACACGCTTGTACTCCGCTACGGAGTCGCGCCGCTGTTTCACCTGACCTGTAATGACGGCTATGACTTCACTATCAGTTAAAGACCGCCGTTCCTGGACCTGGCGGTTCTTTAGGGCTGTCTTCAAGAGACGCAACGTCCGGATTTTCACCTGGTCCTGGTTCTTGAGGGCAGTTTTGAAACAGTGGTCAATGTCTTCCAGAAGCGACATTATCTGGCCCCTAATTTCCGGATTCTCTTGAGAGCCCGCTTCTTGGCCGCCAATGCCTTTTTCTTTCTCTTAATGCTGGGTTTCTCATAGTGCTCGCGCTTTCTGATTTCCGATAAGATCCCAGCTTTTTCGCACTGTTTTTTGAATCTCTTTAAGGCGATCTCGAAGGGCTCATTCGCTTTGACCCTTACGCCCGGCATCCATTTTCGCCTCCTCCCTCGTTAAATCAACCTGACGGCAAATTATCTGATAACACCCTCACTTTTCAAAATTTTTAGCAAATTTTGGGAGGATATCTATCCGTCTGGTCGTCAAGAATTTAAAATTTATCCGATTTCATGAAATTGTCAAGTGATTTTCTTACAGATCAACAGCAGAGGACCCGCACGGCAGGGTCCTGTCGGATCAACTCGCCGGCAATATCAACTAATTGCTGGCACTGATCAATGAGCTGGGTATCGCTGCTGGCCACGGGCAGGCCACACGCCAAAAGTGGCACCTCCGGGACCGCCACGGCCTGGACCTCGGCTAGCAGGCCGGCCTCGCCACAGAGGGCGCGCGTTAAGGCCGCCAACTCGCCGCTGCGGCTCATGGGGGCATCATACCAGATCTGTACCGGGCCGAGCCCCTGGGTGGCCAGGTATTCCACGAGTTGGGTTACCACGGCGGTGGTAAGGGCCGAGGGGCGATACTGGCGGGATAATCGGCCGATGTCCCGGATAAAGCCGTCATCCGCGGCCACCACCGGGATGCCCCGGCGGGCACACTCCAAGGTTATGACCACATTATGTCCATCGAGGGCCACTGGCTGGCCCCGCAGGGTATCGCTGTGAACCAATTTGCGGCGACGGGCTTGGGCAATGACCGAGGAAAAGACCCCCCGATGCAGGATCTCTCTAGCCGCGGCCGAGAGCTGGTAGCGATTCCCCACCAGGGTGAGGGTGGCACTGCGGGGATAGCCCCGGTCCAAAAGATACCGGTAATCCTGGGCCGCAGCCGCCAAGCAGGCCATCTCCGGCGCCGGTAGAGCAAATTCTCCACCCGGTGGCAAGGGCGGCGGCAAGGGGGGTGATGGCCTCTCTGCCATGACTATCGCCGGGCTGCTGCGGGCGCCTACATCCCTTCTTTGGCCAACTCTTCGATGAGGGCCTTCTGTTTTTTGGAAATATTTGTAGGTATGTCAACAATTACGCGGACATACTCGTCCCCGCGGGTCTTGCCATTGCCCAGGGGAAGACCATGCCCCTTGAGACGCATTTTGGTGTGGCTGGCCGTACCAGGAGGTATTTTGAGACTGAGGGTCTTGCCGTCCAACGTCGGCACCGTGACCTTGGTACCTAAGACTGCCTCGGAGAATTTGATGTGCTTGTCCACAAAGAGGTCATGCCCTTCCCGTTTAAAAACCGGGTGGGGAATTTCCTTAATTTTGATGTATAGATCTCCCGGCTGCCCTCCGGCCGGATGGGAGCTGCCTTTGCCGGGCACCCGTAATTTCTTGCCATGCCCGAGGCCCGGGGGGATCTTCACGGCAACCCGCTCTATCTGGCCATCACGCCGGAATTCCACCATTTTATCTGCACCGAAGGCTATTTCATGGAGGGTCAGGGGCAATTCCAACTGCAGGTCCTGGCCCTGGGGGGGGTGTTCCCCAATGCCGAAATCACCGAAACCGGTGAAGTCAAAGATCCGTCCCCGCCCTTTTTTGCCGAAACCACCGGCTGACCACGTCTGACCGCCAAAGAGCCGGGAAATGAAATCCCCCGAGAGACCCACATCGCGGAAGGCGTCGAAATTGAAATCGCGGAAGATGTCTTCCTGGGAAAACTTGCCATGAAAGGCTGACGAGCCCAAGGCATCGTACTCCTGCCGTTTTTGCGGATTGCTGAGTACGGCATAGGCCTCGCTGATTTTTTTGAACATCTCCTCGGCCTGTTTATCCCCCTTATTTTTATCAGGGTGATATTTATTGGCCAAGGTGCGATAGGCCTTTTTGAGCTCTTCCTGGGTGGCAGTGCGGGGCACTCCCAAGATTTTATAATAATCCTGTTCCATCATAGCCTTGTGTGATTAATGTCTGTGAAATTTGTTGTAGGGAATATCGGAAAGAAACGTTTCTCGGGTAAATTTATTATTTTATTATAAAAAGCATTTGGTCATTTGTCAATGAGCCTGACGCCCTCAAGTCCGGCCCATATCCGCCCATTGCCAAAGCTTGCCTCATCACGACGATGGTGGGAAGTTTCTGGAAAGCATAACGAAGGTCGCAGAAAGGACCATGGCAAGAACGGGGTAGCAAGGACGATCGCCAAAACCGCATTATAAATTATCCCCTTCATTCCAACCCACTTCCCGTCTAATGGTGAGCGAGAGTTGAGGACGTTCCGGATGGACACTATATGGCCGAGTGGAAGTCTTCTGGCCGCGGGCGGCGGCTGGCCAGCCATGGGCTGGCTGCTTCGCCAAAAAAACCGGCGCCCTGGAAATGGGCGCCGGGGACCATGGGATATGTGGCTGCAAGAGGCAAGTTGCCTTCGGGCCAAAGTTGGAGAGGGCGACAGCAGATTAAAGCGGCGGCAATTCGTCCCGAGTCTTGGTAACCGCGGCTGCGGATTTTTCCAATAAAGCCTGTTCCTCGGCATTGAGGGGCAATTCGATGATTTTTTCAATGCCACCGGCCCCTAAGATCACGGGCACGCCGAAGAAAATGTCTTTAAGGCCGTATTCGCCGTCCATGTAGACGGATACCGGCACCACCCGCTTCTGGTCTTTGAGGATGGCCTCGGCCATCTGCACCGCGGCGGCCGAGGGGGCATAGAAAGCCGAACCGGTCTTGAGGAGGGCGACGATCTCGCCGCCACCCTTCCGGGTGCGGTCCACCATGGCTGCCAGCCGGTCTTTATCTTTCACAAATTGGGTGATGGGAATCCCTGAAACGGTGGTGGCGCTGAGGATGGGGACCATGTCATCGCCATGACCGCCCAGAACCATGGATTGGATTTCTTCCACGGCGACGTTGAGCTCCATGGCCAAGAAACAGCGGAACCGGGCAGTGTCCAGGATACCGGCCATACCCATGACCCGTTCCCGGGGGAAGCCGCTGACCTTCTTCATGACGTAGCACATGGCGTCCAAGGGGTTGGCAACGTTAATGAGAATAGCATTGGGTGATTTGGCCACGACCGCCTTGGTTACACCGGCGACAATTTCCGTGTTCTTATTGAGCAGATCCTCCCGGCTCATGCCCGGTTTCCGGGCCAGGCCGGAGGTAACGATTACCACATCGGAATTGGCCGTCTCCTCATAGCCGTTAGTGCCGACGATATTGACGTTGAAGCCATAAATGGGCCGGGCCTGCATCAGGTCCAGGGCCTTGCCCTGGGGCATCCCTTCGACAATATCCACCAGGACGATATCGCCCAATTCCTTTTCTGCCGCCCAGTGTGCCGCCGTAGCCCCCACATTACCGGCGCCGACAATGGTTATCTTTTTCCGTGCCATGCCAAACTCCTCCAGATTGTCTGCTCGGGTGAATCGGCGAGCATATTGATTGTGAAATAGAAGCTTATTCGTTTTTCCGGGTCAGGGCAATGACAAATTCTATGAAAAGGCTGTCATAGATTACGTGACAATACTGACTTTGCTGCGGCAATTGTTGGAAAGGGCAGGGGTTCACTGATGCCGGGGGCAGTGATAGACCAGATAGCGCTCATTTTCGAAAACCAGGGGGTATGGTAGGCGAACCGGGCGGGTTTTGGGGATCACCACATAATCCGCCTGGAGTTCCTGGGCCAGCCGGGCTAATTGGCCGGCTTCGGCATAGGCCTGTTCCAAGCGCTGGTAGCGTCGAAAAATTTCCACGTAGCGGGCTTCGCGATGGTTGATGAGGTCTCCCTGGGCATGGGTGATACTGCGTTGGGCCCGGAAACGAAACAGCGGCGAGCCATAATAAAACAGGGCGTCTTTGGGGGTGTTGTCACGAGCCCAGGCATACAGTTCCTCCTCTGGTCGCAGATCAACGGTAGCCCGAGGCCAGGGGAGGTCGCGGCGGAGCGCCGTCCATACGTCAGTCCGCAGCTGCGGCCAAATTGCTAGGCTGACGCTGGCCAGCAGTAGCAAGCCTCCAACCCCGCCGAGGAGGAAGCGGCGCGATCCAGGCCAGGCCCGCCAGCATTCCCGGCCAACCACGGCCGCAATGGTCAGGCCGAAAAGGATATGGCTTGTCATGGTAAGGGCCAACAGCCAATAATACCCCAAAATAACCCTGGGGCTGGTCGCCAGCCGGGCCGCACTCTGCTCAATGAGCCAGACTGCGGCCCGGGCACTGAAGAGATAGAAAAAGGGGTGAATCAGGCGCACGGCCCGGTAATGCTCGATGACCAAGGAAGTCAGCCAGAGGGAGTCAAAGCGTTGCCACAAGAGGGTCAGAAAATAATAGGGTAGAATGGAGATGGCCAGGACCACGAAACCCATGCCTAAGAGCCACCAATCCTTGGTTGTCAGGTCCTCCTGCCGCCACCGCCCGAGGACGTACAAAGCGGCCACCAGATAGAGCCAGGAGAAGCCAGCCCCTTTGCCGGCCAGGCGCCAGCAGATGTATAAAATAACTAAAGAACCCCAGACCCATGCTTGCCGGGCCGTCCGGTCCCGGGCGACCGGCCTGAGGAGATAATTCAGACCCAAGACTAAGGTGGCCCCCAAGAAGAGCCAGACACGGCGTTCTGTCTGATCGCCGGGGAAGTGCCCCCAATCCGTTGGTATCTTCAAATAGCTGTGCACTACCTGGCGGATGCCGGGGAAATCCAAAGCCGCCACCGGGGTGGGGGCCTGCCGTTCCATCATGGTCAACGGCAGATAAGCGGCGATGGCGTAAGCCCCCAACATGACGGCCAAGACCAGCCACTGGCGGTGGTCCCGCCCATGACAGAGGATAAAAAGGGCGAGGAACAATTCCCCCAAAAATAAGGCAGTGGGGGGATGGATGAAGGCCAGGGAGCCGGTGGCCAGCATGAGGGCCGCACCGGTCAGGGCCGCCGGGCTAGCCAGCAGCCGGAAATAAGACAACAAGAGAAAGGGCGCCAGGGAAGTGGCCAAGGTGCGGGCCAGCATGAACTCCACGCCACCGGCCCCCCAGATCTCCCCTGAGGGGGCTGGCCGATAGGGCACGGCCAAGATGGTCAGGATGAGTGCCACCCCTAAGGAGCCGCACCATTCATACAACAAGAGCCCGGTTCCCCACGTAAAGAAGAAGACCGCCACCGGCACCAACGCCAGGAGGGCGGCATCAAAGCTGCCGGTCAGGTCGATGAGCCGGTGAAGCAGGCCACGGATAAGGGGGATATAGGAACGATAGAGGGTGTCGTCGTGAAAGGCAAAGTCCCGGGGGAAAAGAGTCGGGTCCCGGTCTTTGGCCAACATGGTGCCCACATAAGTCTGGTCGTGGCCCATTTCATAGGGGGTAATGGCGCTGTGCCAGGTATACCAGAGAGCCAGCAGCAAGGCCAACCCCAAAAGGATGAGGCGGGGCGGATAATTGGATTGGGGGATGGTGCCGTGGTCGGTCATAGCGGTCGGCAGGTAATTCGGCCCAGGGAGTGGCAAATGCTCGGTCTTTAACCCTGTGCCTGCACCACCTCCCGGACGGCGGTAACCACATAAGCTGCTTCTTCCTCCCGCAGCCCTGGAAAGAGGGGGAGGCTGATGGTGCGGCTGCCGATCAACTCGGCCTGCGGGAAGTCTCCCTCACGATGGCCGTAGCGTTCCCGGAAGAGGGTATAGAGATGATTGGCCCGGTAATTCACCGCTACGCCTATGCCCCGCTCCTGGAGATGCCACAGGATGGCGTCCCGGTGGTGCGGGTCCACCCAGATGGTGAAGAGATGGTGGCCGTGTTTGACACCCGGGAGCCAGACCGGCAAATCCAGCCCCGGCACCTCGGCCAGATGGTCCCGGTAATAGTGGGCCCAGCGCTCCCGTTCCTGGCGGCGGGCCTCCACCTCCGGGAGTTGGTCGATGAGCAAGGCCGCCAGGATATTGGGCAGGTTATATTTCCAGCCTTCCACATCCACATCATAATGCTGATAGCGACGGTGCAGGCGATCCCCGGCCTGAGTGCTCATGCCGTGCCAGCGCAGTTTTTTCAAGGGTTCCAGGAGATACTCATGGTTGGTGGTAATGGCCCCCCTTCACCGCAGGTGATACTTTTGGTGGCATAAAAACTGAAGCAGGTTACATCGGCCAGCTCTCCTACTCGGACCCCATCCCGCTCCCCTTCCAAGCAATGGGCTGCGTCCTCGATGAGGAAGAGGTTATGCTCCTGGGCAATGGTTTTGAGACGACGCATATCCACCATCTGGCCGTAAAGGTGAACCGGTAGGATGGCCTTGGTCCGAGGCGTGATGGCGGCTGGCACCTGACTCACATCCAGGTTGCCGGTGGTGGGTTCAACGTCCACAAAGACCGGACGGGCGCCGGTGTGCATGATGGCCAAAGAGGTGGCCACGAAGGTCATGGGCGTGGTGATGACTTCATCTCCCGGGCCGATGCCCAAGGCCAGCAGAGCCAGATGCAGGGCGGCGGTGCCGCTCATTAGGGCCAAAGCATGTTTTTGCCCCACCAAGGCGGCAAAACGTTCTTCAAAGAGGGCCGTTTCCTGGCCGGTGGTCAGGAAAAGCCCCTCCAGGACCCGGGCCAACCGCTGCAGGTTCTTGTCACCGAGTTGGTGGCGGTAAAAATCAACTTTCAAGGGGAGGTTCCTCTAGATGTATCAGGCAATCTGGAGAACATTATCTTAGGATCCGGGGTGTTGGGGTAAGTTATATTCAACCCCGGTACGGGTGTCAAGACGGCAAGGCCACGGCGATGGGTTGAGACCGGGCGAAAAAAGCAGGGCTACCCATCAAAGGCCTCATGCCTCTTTACGTCAGGCGTTTCCTGGGATACGATTATTACTCTTGGGCCACATGATGCTTGCCAAGATATCTTCAGTGCCTTCACAACCGATATGGCTATATGCTGATCTTAGCTTTTGATACCTCCACCAGTCGGGGGAGCCTGGCCTTGGTGGCAGACGACCGCCTCCTGGCCGAGTATACCTTGGAGAGTCGCGCTTCCTATCTGCACCGCCTCATGGTGGGGATCGACCAGTTATTGGCTGATACCGGCTATACCTTGTCAGATGTGGAACTAATCGTGGTGAGTAGCGGGCCGGGCAATTTTACGGGCTTACGGCTGGGCTTGGCCACGGCCAAGGGCCTGGCCTTGGCCCAAGGCTGTTCCGTCATCGGCATCAATACCTTGGACGCCTTGGCGGCCAACCTGCCTTTTTGCCCCTACCCGATCTGCCCCATCCTGGACGCCAAAAAACACGAAATCTATGCCGCCTTTTATGATGGTGGGGAAGGCTGGCCGGTCCGCCAGGGTGATTATCTGCTCATCGCCCCAGCCGCTTTGGCCGGGAGGCTGGAAACCCCGACCGTCCTGACCGGCCCCGGCCTGGAACGCTATGGCAGTTTTTTCCACGAAGAGGTGGGGGATATAATGATCCTCCCACCCCCGGAATTGCGCCACGTCCGGGCCAGTGTCCTGGCCCGGCTGGGGTTGGCCTCCTATCAAGCTGGCCAGATCCCTGACGTAGATACCTTGACGCCGTTTTATCTGCGGCCAGCCGATGCGGAAATCCGGAAACCGGGATCGGAGGCCCCCGCCGGGCCGGGAGGGTGATCATGACCCTGGCGGCATTTTGGCAGCAGCTTATTAATGGCATCTCCTTGGGCAGCCTCTATGCCCTGGTGGCCATTGGCTACACCATGGTATATGGTATCCTGCGCCTCATCAATTTTGCCCATGGCGATTTCCTCATGGTGGCGGCTTATTTGGGCATCTTTGGGTTGTCGATTTTTTCCCTGCCCTGGCCCCTGGCCTTCCTCCTGGCTGTGGCCGTAACCGGCCTGATGGGGGCAATGTTGGAGCGGGGGGCCTATCGGCCGCTGCGCCGAGCCCCCAGATTATCCTTGTTAATCGCCGCCATCGGGGCGTCCTTTCTCCTGGAGAACCTTGCCTTGGTCCTCATCGGCGGCCGGCCTCTGCCTTTCCCGGCGCCGGCCTTTTTTACGGGCTCCCTGCAGGTTGGCGACCTCTTTATCCCTCGCTTAAGCCTGATCATTCCCCTCATCACTTTTTTGTTGTTGGCCGGGCTGTTCCTCTTGATCGCCTATACCCGTATTGGCATGGCCCTGCGGGCCCTGGCGTATGATTGGGAGGCTACGCAGCTTTTGGGAATTCCGGTCAACCGGCTGATCTCCTTGGCCTTTATGTTGGGCTCGGGGTTGGCCGGGGTCGGCGGTCTCCTTTGGGCCCTGAAATACCCCCAAGTGTATCCTTTCCTCGGAGTGCTGCCGGGGTTGAAGGCCTTTGTGGCGGCTGTGTTGGGCGGTATCGGCAACTTGACCGGGGCCGTGGTTGGTGGGCTGGTTTTGGGGATCCTGGAAGTCATGCTGGTGGCCTGGTTTCCGGCCTGGTCCGGCTATCGGGACGCCTTTGCCTTTATCCTCCTTATCCTGGTTCTGCTCTGCCGGCCCACCGGTCTGTTGGGGGAAGCTATGATGGAGGAGAAGCTTTAGGTGAGTACCCCGATCCGCCGCAACCACCTCTTGACCCTGATGGCCCTAGGGCTCCTCTTTTTGTTGTTACTAGCGGCCCACCTTTGGGCGGATGATTATTTCCTACGGCTCCTGAACACTACGGCCATCTTCATGACCATGGCGGTAAGTTACAATCTCATCAATGGCATCTGTGGGCAGCTGCATTTAGGGCCTAACGCCTTCGTAACTCTGGGGGCCTACACCGCCGCCCTTTTGACCCTGACGCCAGCGGAAAAACAGGCCACTTTTCTGATTACCCCTCTGCTGTGGCCCCTCAGTGAGATTTCCCTGCCGTTCCCTGTGGCCTTGTTAGCCGGGGGAGTGGTGGCGACGCTTTTTGCTTTCTTGACGGGCTTCCCGGTCCTGCGAGTCCGGGGGGATTACTTGGCCATCGTCACCCTCGGATTCGGCGAAGTGGTCCGGGTCTTGGCCAATAACCTGCAGTCCTTGACCAATGGCCCCATGGGCTTGAAAGGTCTGACCCCCTACACCAATCTCTGGTGGGCCTGGGGGGTGGCGGTTTTGACGGTGGGCGTCATCACTGCCCTGAAATATTCCGGTTATGGCCGGGCCATGCAGGCCATCCGCGCGGATGAAACCGCGGCTCGGGCCATGGGTATCGATCCCTTTCGCCACCTGCTCCTGGCCTTTCTTGTCAGTGCCTTTTTCTTGGGGGTGGCGGGGGGACTCTTGGCCCATCTCATTACCACCATTTCTCCAACCCTTTTCACGTTCTTTTTGACGTTCAATCTCTTGATCATCATCGTCTTGGGCGGCCTGGGGAGCATCACTGGAACAATCCTGGCCACCATCATCATCACCTGGGGGAATGAATGGCTGCGCTTTGTGGAGGAGCCCATCAAGATCGGCACACGATATCTGCCCGGCATTCCTGGTTTGCGCGCCGTGCTGTTCGCTTTTCTCCTCTTGGTGATTATCATCTTTTACCGGCGGGGGTTGGTGGGCCGCTGGGAGTTTTCCTGGGATTGGCTGCTGGCCAAAGGCACTGCCTGGTTTAAAGAACGGGGCGGCGGGCGGCAATCAGCAGCATCCAAGAAATAAGAAAAACATCAGTCGCATGCAGGACAAGCAAGGAGTCGGCATATGGTGCAACCCAAGACGCAGCTGCGCGTGCTGCAGCAACGCCTCTTAATATTTTTTATCATGGTGACTGTCATCGGCCTAGGCGCCGGGTACTATTTTCACAGCCCCTTGTATACGTTGATCGGTTTGCTGGGGTTGGGCTTGGTCATCGGCGGCATCGTGCGGATCATCCTGGATCGTCGCCATTTAAAATGACCCAAGGGATGATAGGTTAGGTTAATAAGGGGTTGGAGCAGGAGAGAGGGAGGGCTGCGGGAGGGTTAATGGCCGGGTTGCTTGACCTTAAGTAAAGGCTCCAGCGCCGCCAGTACCGTATCGAGGGACAGATCAGTAAGACACCGGGGCTCAGGGCAGGAGATGGTCCGGCCGTAGCTGCAAGGAGCGCAGGGGAGAGGGGAGGCCACCACTGTGGCCTCCGGTGGCGCCCACATTAAGGGGTCGGAGGGGCCGAAGATGGCCAAGACCCGAGGACCGGCCACTGCTGCGGCCAGGTGCATCAGACCGCTGTCATTGCCGATATAGACATGGAGGTTAGCCAGCAAGGCGGCCAGCCGGGGCAGGGACAGGCCCGACAAAAGATACTGGCGTCGCGCGGCGGCCACAGAGGCGGTTAGCTGCTCTCCCAAGGCAGCCTCCGCTGGCCCCAGCAGCCACCAGATATCGGCCTGCCAGTGCTCTTCCAGAAGGGCTGCCAAAGCGATATAATATTTTAAGGGCCAATTTTTTTTCGAATGGCCGCTGCCCGGGGCTACCGCCAGCCAGGGGCCAGATCCGGCGCTCTGGGCCGCCAGGTCGCGGCGCCCTGCGGCCAACTCCGTCTCAGGGATTATGAGCTGCCAGGACAAGGGTGGTGCTGGCAGGCCCAAGGCTTGCAAATGGGCTGTTTGCCAAGCTCTACTGGACTGCCGCAGGTCCGGCGGCGGAAAACTGGGCAGCCAGACCACGGCGGGGATTCCCGTTTGGGCCAACCTGGCCAAAAAGTCCGGCGATGGGGTGGGCGAGAAGACGACGGCCAGATCAAAGGGCTGTAAGAGCTCCCGGAGAGCCGGAGAGATTGTTTTTGAGTGGTGAAACAGATCCAGCCATACGGCCCGCTGACTGGACCAAATCGCGGCTACGGGGAGGGTGGAGGAGAGGAGGGAAAGTTGGGGCTCTCCTCCCACCAAGGTGAAGCGGGCCTGGGGATAGTGGTTGGCCAAGGCCTGGAGGGCCGGGCCAGCCACCAAGACGTCGCCCAACGCCCCCTGGTGCCAGATGAAGATCTCTCGAGCCTGGGCCGGCAACGCCGTTGTCATCGGGATATTAGCAAACATCGCTCAATCCGCGGAAAACCCGGAGAGTCTGGAGGGTGTCACCCCAGCGCCGCCCGCCAGCCTTCAATCTATTCATAAGGAAAAACCTCTATGGAGTCAGCTGTAGACCTTGTCAAACCGCGGCGGCCGACTCGGCCCATTTTTGTGGGGCCGGTACAGATCGGGGGAGGGGCGCCAGTGGTGGTTCAGTCCATGACCAATACCGATACCTGCGATCGGGACCGCACCCTGGCGCAAATCGACCGCCTGGTTAAAGCCGGCTGCGAAATCGTCCGCGTAGCCATACCCAATGAGGAGGCGGTGGCAGCTTTCCGTGAGATCAAGGCAGCCTGTCAAGTCCCCCTCATCGCCGATATCCATTTCAATTATAAGCTGGCCCTGGGGGCTTTGGAAGCCGGGGCTGATGCAGTGCGCATTAATCCGGGCAACTTAGGGGGCGCGGCCAAGACCCAGCCCGTAGTGGAGGCCTGCCGCCAGTTGGGTAAATCCCTGCGCCTGGGGATCAATGCCGGTTCCCTGGAAAAAGACCTATTGGCCGTCCACGGTGGTCCGACCCCGGCAGCTTTGGTGGCCAGCGCCCGCCGCTGGATCAGACAATTGGAGGATTGGCAGTTCCAGGATTTTAAAGTTTCCCTGAAGGCCTCCGATGTGCTGGTAACCGTGGCCGCATACCGCCAGCTGTCTCAAGAGGTGGATTACCCCCTCCACATCGGGGTTACCGAAGCCGGGGGGCTCATCGCCGGCACGGTGAAATCGGCCTTGGGGCTCGGTTGGCTCTTGGCGGAGGGGATCGGTGATACCCTCCGGGTTTCCCTCACCCGAGATCCGGTAGAGGAAGTCTGGGTGGCATACGAGATCCTCCGGGCCTTGCACCTGCGGCAGCGCGGTCCCGAGATCATCTCCTGTCCTACCTGTGGTCGTTGCCAAATCGACCTCTTTGCCCTGGCCGAGGCCGCGGAGAGACGCCTCCGATATCTCACCACCCCCATCAAGGTGGCCATCATGGGCTGCGTCGTCAATGGCCCCGGCGAAGCCCGGGAAGCGGATGTGGGCATTGCCGGCGGCAAAGGCGCGGGCGTACTCATTCGCCGAGGCGAAACCGTGCGTACTGTGCCGGAAAATGAGCTGTTACAGACG
Organism: uncultured Desulfobacca sp.; assembly: GCA_964487625.1. GTDB lineage: Bacteria > Desulfobacterota > Desulfobaccia > Desulfobaccales > Desulfobaccaceae > Desulfobacca. The sequence continues at coordinate 30,626 of CAZARS010000005.1, read as the reverse complement.
CTGCTGGCTGAAGTAGCGGCTTTGACCGGGGAAACGATCCCCGCACTGGAAGAAAAATAAGAAGCCAAGGGCCAAAGGGAGCAATGGCAGAAAGCAGCGAATTCTCCGATTGTTGTCACTAACCACAAAAGCCCGGCGGGAGGTTTTTATGCAGGTGCAAGATATCATGGTAAAGGATGTGGCCACCCTGGACGTGGACGATGAGTTAAGTCTGGCCAACGACATCATGAAGTTGGGCCGGATCCGCCACCTGCCGGTGGTGTCGGGCAAGAAGCTGGTGGGTATCCTATCTGAACGGGACCTATTTCGCAGCTCCTTGGTGGAGGCTTTAGGGCATGAGCCCAGCCGGACCCGGGAGTTCATGAAGGCTGTGCGGATTCAGGATATCATGGTGAAAAATGTCATCACCCTCCGGCCCGAAGCCGATATCCGGGAAGCGGTAGAGCTCATGCTCACCCATAAGATCGGCTGCATTCCCGTAGTGGAGAAAGGGGAGCTGTTGGGGCTGATTACCGAAACCGATATTCTCCGCCTTTATCTGGAGCAGTTAAAAACTGCGGACGCGGCGGCTTAGTGGACGTCGTCGTCCACCTTTTCCACGGTGAACCACGCTTGTTGCGTTTCCTGGCAGCAGGTGAAGACCGCCTGCCAATATTCAAAATAGAGGTCTGCCTCTTTGGGCACCGCAGCTACCACTTGCCACTGCCCACACTTTGGGCATTGGGCCCAAAATTCTCCGTCTCTGACCTGCCCTGTGGCCATGATACCGCTGCCGGCCCCCACCAAGGGCGCAATTTCTGGGGGATGCTCATCTTTTTGACGGTAGCTCTTGCCTTGCTCTCTTGACTGCGGGCCCAGGGCAAGCAGCCAGGCATGGACCGAAGCAGCCGCCACCTGCCGCCTCATCCCCTTAAAAGAGAGTTGTTAGGTCTCGTTAAGGCAAATAGGTAAGCCATGCAGAGTATTGGGGATTGGCCCCTTTGACTGCGGAAAAATACACCTCTTGCAATTTTTTGGTAACGGGGCCGGGCCGGCCATCGCCGATCTGGCGGTCGTCCAACTCCCGGACTGGGGTAATTTCCGCAGCAGTGCCCGTCAGGAAGACTTCATCGGCAATATACATTTCGTCTCGGGCAAATTGGGCTTCCTGGATGGGTATGCCCAGATCCCGGGCAATGGTAAAGATACAATCCCTGGTAATGCCCGGCAAGATGGTGGTTTGCGGTGGCGTCTTAATGGCCCCATTTTTCACCAAAAAAACGTTTTCTCCCGAAGCTTCAGCCACATAGCCGTTGGGATCCAGGAGGATAGCTTCGTCGTAGCCAGCCCGGGTCACCTCCAATTTGGCGAGAATGGAGTTGACATAATTGCCCACCACTTTGGCCGAGGTCATCATGACATTGACGTGATGCCGGCTCAGAGATGAGGTTTTCAGGCGGATGCCTTTTTGCAGCCCTTCATCGCCCAGATAAGCGCCCCACACCCAGGTGATGATGGCCACGCGGATAGGGTTATTTTGGGGATGCAAGCCCATAGCCCCATCGCCGATGAACACCAGAGGTCGCAGATAGGCCTCTTTCTGCTCATTGTGCAGCATGGTGTCGATGCAAGCCTGCTGGATCTCGGCCTCGCTAAAAGGGATGCGCATATGCATGATATGGGCAGAATCAAAGAGACGCCGGATATGTTCCGGCAACCGGAAGATGGCGGTGCGGCCGTCCACCGTCTGATAGGCCCGAATACCCTCAAAGACCCCCAAGCCATAATGCAAAGTATGCGTCAGGACATGCACCTGGGCTTGATCCCAAGGCACCAGCTTTCCATCCAGCCAGATATATTTTGCTTTCTCGACCATATATCCCTCTCCTCGGCATTAACAAGCTTTTCTATCGTTTTTTCCAGTAGCTGTCAAGAGCAATTCGCAAGCCCGGCGTCGGCAGATCATTAACCGTGAGTTGCCCTCAACTGGCGGTTTCAGCCTTTTGTTCCTCCTCTCCCACCTGCAGGCAACGATGACTAACAGGATAGATTCGGCGCCGCCGGCACCGGCTCGGAAGGAGCAGGGGGCCAACCCAACAATATATACCGTAGCGCCAAGGGCCCCCACATTTGAGTCATGAGGAATTATTTTTGACATTTGCCATCACGAGTATCCGGCAAGCTTCTTGCAAAACTTGAAAAAGGACGCCAAAGGCCAAAAAAAGCCTTCCTCCCATGGTTTTTTTCTCCAGTCATCCTGACCAAAGCAAAGGATCCGAGATTCTTCGGTCGCTCCGCTCCCTCAGCATGACGTCATGCGACGGATATAGGAGATATGAAGGCGACATTAACCTTATGCAAAAAAGTGGCCGAACAGTAGTGATTTGCTATATCAGCCGTGATGCTCACGGTAAGAGGGACATCAGAACACCACTCTGTTGGCAACTTGTGCTGCCAAGGCGCTGGCTGCCGAGGCCGCAAGATGGGGCTTGGCTTTTTTGATTTTATGATATAATACAGTCTTACGTTTTGGCTTATCCTCAGGGTCAAAGGAGCATAAAACCCATGGCTTTGATTGTCCAGAAATACGGCGGCACCTCCGTGGCCAACCCCGACCGCATCGCCAATGTGGCCAATCGCGTCGTCAAAACCTGGCGGGCTGGCAACAAGGTGGTCGTGGTGCTGTCCGCCATGGCCGGCGAAACCGACCGACTCATCAAGTTGGGTAAGGAAATGGCCGATTATCCTGATCCCCGGGAGTTGGACGTCCTGATGGCGACAGGGGAACAGGTGACGGTATCCTTGTTCTCCATCTATCTGAAAGCCCAAGGTATCCCGGCCACGTCCCTGCTTTCCCACCAGGCCCATATTTACACCGACCGGTCCTATGGCAAGGCTCGCATCATCGGCATCGATACAGCCCGTATCCGGGAAGAATTGAAAAAAGGCCGCATCGTCACCGTCGCCGGCTTCCAAGGCGTGGATGAGGGCGGCAACATCACCACTCTTGGTCGGGGCGGCTCTGATACCACAGCGGTGGCCATTGCCGCAGCCTTGAAAGCCGATCTTTGCGAAATTTATACTGATGTGGAGGGCGTCTTCACCACCGACCCCCGCGTCTGTCCCAAGGCCCGCAAACTTGAGAAGATCTCCTACGATGAGATGTTGGAAATGGCCTCCTTAGGGGCCAAAGTCCTGGAAATCCGCTCGGTGGGCTTTGCCAAACGCTACAACGTGCCATTATGTGTCCGGTCCAGCTTTAATGACCAGCCTGGCACCCTCGTAACGCAAGAGGATAAAGATATGGAAAACATTCTCGTCTCCGGCGTAACCTATAGCAAGAACGACGCCCGGGTCACCATCAGCCGGCTTCCCGACAAGCCCGGCATCGCTTCCCGGATTTTCAACAAGATTGCCGAAGGCAATATTGTCGTGGATATGATCATCCAAAACACCAGCTTGGACGGCCTGGCCGATATCACTTTCACCGTCCCCAAGCCCGATCTGAAAAACACCCTGGATATCATTACGCCCCTCGTCGCCGAGTTGGGCGGTGGGCAGATCACGAGTGATGAGCATATTGCCAAGGTCTCCATTGTCGGCGTGGGTATGCGCAACAATGCCGGCGTAGCGGCCCGCATGTTCTCATCCCTGGCGGCAGAAAATATTAACATCATGATGATCAGCACTTCCGAGATTAAGGTCTCTTGTGTCATCGACGAAAAATATACTGAACTGGCGGTGCGGACCCTCCATGATGCCTTTCATCTGGAGCAGGCCCGCCCCCGGGGTGAATTAACTTGATCCGGCCCTCGCGGGCAGAGTGAGACTCCTTATGCGGCTGGTCAAAATCTACGATACTACGTTACGGGACGGTACCCAGGCCGAGTATTTCAGCTTAACCCTGGCCGATAAGATTCGTTTGGCGGAAAAGCTCTCCCAACTGGGGATCCACTATATCGAGGGCGGGTGGCCCGGCGCTAATCCCCGGGACCGAGATTTTTTTGCGGAAATCCGCAACTATAACCTGGGGGAGAGCCGGATCGCCGCCTTCGGCAGCACCCATCACAAAGACCGGCCGCCGGAGTCCGACCCCATTTTTCAGGAGCTCCTCATCAGCAAAGCCCCGGTGGTTACTATCTTCGGCAAATCCTGGGATTTGCATGTCAAAGAGGTCTTGCGCACCACCTTGGCCCGCAACCTGGAGCTCATCACCCACTCCCTGCGCTACCTCAAACCCCACGTCCAGGAACTGTTTTATGACGCCGAGCATTTTTTTGATGGCTTCCTGGCCGACCGGGAATACGCCCTCCAAACCTTGGCCGCGGCCCTGGAAGGTGGCGCCGATTGCCTGGTCTTATGCGAGACCAACGGCGGGACCATTACCTCGAAGGTCATTGAGATTTTTAAGGCCGTAAAGGAGCGCTTCCCCCAGGCGTCCCTGGGTATCCATGCCCACAATGATGCAGAGATGGCCGTGGCCAATAGCATCGCCGCCGTGGAGTTGGGCGCCGACCAGGTTCAGGGCACCATCAATGGGTTCGGGGAACGCTGCGGCAACGCCAACCTCTGTTCCATTATTCCCGGCATCAAGTTGAAGCTGGGCCTGGACTGCATCAGCGACGAGAACCTGCGGCGTCTCACCGAACTGTCCCGGTTTGTCTATGAAACGGCCAACATCAATCCCAACCGCTACCAGCCCTATGTGGGCCGCAGCGCCTTTGCCCATAAAGGTGGGGTGCATGCCGCCGCGGTCAAACTCAACCCTCGGGCCTATGAGCATATTCAACCCGAGCTGGTGGGCAATTTCCGCAACATCCCGGTCTCCGACCTTTCGGGCAAGAGCAACATCTTTCTGTTAGCCCAGGCCTTGGGGCTCAAACCCACCGAACATGAAACCGCAGTCCGTCAGGCCGCGGAAAAGATCCAGGAAATGTTGCGTGATCGCCATCAGCTGAAGGATACCGATGTCCTGCAACTGATCCTCAGCCGGGTCAAGGACTTGGAAGCCCAGGGGTATTCCTTTGAGGAGGCGGATGGCTCCCTCAAACTCCTGATGTACGCCACCCTGGGCAAGGGCACGGAATTTTTCCGTCTCCTGAGTTATCGGGTTGTGGACCAGAAGGTCGGGGAACTGGATACCCCGGTCCCCGAGGCCACCTTACGGGTCCGGGTGGGAGCCCACGAAGTCCATACCGCAGCCCTAGGCAACGGGCCCGTGGATGCCCTGTACAACGCCCTGCTCAAAGCCCTCATCCGTTTCTATCCCCGCCTCATCGAAATGCGGCTGGACGATTATAAAGTCCGCGTCCTGCCCGGGACCACCGGGAGCACGGCTGCCAAAGTGCGGGTTCTCATTGAATCCCGGGATGCCCACGACCGCTGGGGGGCCATCGGCGTCTCCCACGACATCATCGAAGCCTCCTGGCAGGCCCTGGTGGACAGCATTCGCTATAAGCTCTATAAGGACGAGCAGTCATCCAGGGAGGAGCCGGCGAAAAAATAGGGCCGCCGTCGGGTCCGGCCTGACCGTCAGATTGTGTTGCACCGGCAGATGCGGGGGCACGCTATGCTACCACGGTCACAGCAGTTGGTCATTCTCATGCTGGGCCTCAGCCTCAGCTGTCTCTGGGTCTTGCGCCTATCCTGGATGGGGCACGCTCCCCCGCCTCCTCTACCCATACCCTATGTTTTCCTAGACCTGCAAGGGGACCTGCCCCGGCCGGGCCTTCGGCTCTTCCGGGGTCAACCCAACACTGCCGAGGTCTGGCAGGCGGCTGGCAAGCCAGGATCAATGCCGCCAGAGGGGGGCACCTGGCGGAGTGGGACCAGGGTGGTCTTTACGGCCGACGGCAGCCCCATCCTGACGCCGATGTCCGGGCGGGATTTGCTCACCCTTGGCTTGCCAGTAGATCTGAACCAGGCCAGCGCTGCCGATTTAGAGGCCGTCCCCGGTCTGGGACCAGTCCTGGCTGGCCGCATTGTGGCCCATCGGCAGGAACAGGGACCGTTTAAGCATATTGAGGATCTTCTCCAAGTCCATGGCATCGGCCCAAAACTACTTGAAAAAATCAGACAATATATGGTTATAATACCATAACGGCCAGTTTGCCGACCGCCACGATCAGGTTGGCGCCCAGATTTGCTCCGTCGGATCATGGGATACCCTTCCTGCGTACCCTGCAGAATAAGGAAAAGAATAATGGCTGAGGCTGCTGCTCCTTCTCAAAGCGTGCCCCGGATCGAATACCTGCGAGTCAAGAATTACCGTGCCCTCCATGATCTCGAGCTTGCGGACCTGACACCTCTGACTGTCTTTTTGGGCCCTAATGGCAGCGGCAAATCCACCCTCTTCGATATCTTTGCTTTTCTTTCCGAATCATTTACCCTAGGCTTGCGCCGGGCCTGGGATAAGAGAAATCGCTTTAAAGAACTACGGACCCGGGGCGCCACCGGCCCCATAGAATTTGAACTCAAATACCGGGAACGGCCGCACACGCCCCTTATTACGTATCATCTGTCCATAGAAGAGAGCAGCACTGGACCGTATGTAAAAGAAGAATGGCTCAAGTGGCGACGAACGCAACGGGGACAGCCCTTTTATTTTCTCAATTTCCGGGAAGGCAAGGGCCAGGTCATTACTGGCGAAATGCCGGAGATAGACGATGAACGCATTGAAGAAACCCTGGACTCGCCGGAAATGTTGGCGGTGAATACCTTGGGCCAATTCGCCAAACACCCCCGGGTCAGTGCCCTGCGGCGTTTTATCACCGGCTGGTATCTTTCCTATCTTTCAGCCGATGCCACCCGAGGCCTACCCGAAGCCGGACCGCAGGAACGCCTCTCCGCCACTGGCGATAATCTGCCCAATGTCATTCAGTATCTTAAGGAACAACATCCGGAGCGCTTGGACTATATTCTCAGGGTTCTCGCTAGCCGCGTCCCTCGCCTGGAAAGAGTTGACGCCGAATTGTTGGCCGACGGCCGCTTATTATTACAGATCAAAGACGCCCCTTTTGAGAAGCCCATTCTGGCTAAGTTTGCCTCTGACGGCACGTTGAAAATGCTGGCCTACCTGACCCTGTTATACGACCCCAATCCTCCCCCTCTGGTGGGCATTGAAGAACCGGAAAACTATCTCCACCCCCGGCTCTTGCCGGAGATTGTGGAAGAATGCCGGCAGGCCACCAGCCAGACCCAGATCTTGGTCACCACCCACTCTCCATATTTTGTCAATGGCCTGCTACCCGAGGAATTATGGGTTCTCTATCGGGATGAACAAGGTTACACTCAGGCCGTGTGTACTAAAACTATGCGGGGGATCAACGAATTTCTCCAAGAAGGGGCGAAATTAGGGGTATTATGGCTAGAAGGCTACTTTTCCGTCGGTGATCCTCTGGCCGATGGTGGGAGGCTGAAACCTGCAGGATTAGCCAAGAGAAAATGACAGTAACGGCGAAACATTTGGAGTTTTTGTTAGAAGGAGAGTCCGACCAGATAATTTTGGAAGCTCTGCTGCCGAAAATATTGCCTCCTGTAGTTACCTAGTTTTCATCCGGAAAGGCATCGAATTACGAATAGACCCTGTAGGGGCGTTTCGCGAAACGCCCCTACAGAAAGGCTTGTTATTGCCACTTTGTAGGTCACATCCGCTGATTTCTGTGGTTTCCTGATGGACACTAGCTAGCAGATTTCCACAGGTTCATGCAAGCAAAAGGAGTTCCCGCCATGATTGCAGAAACGCCCGTTGCCCCAAACCCGGAAGCCATCATCAACGATTTGCTTCAGGACGACAGCCCCTTCCGTCTGGAGCGCTTGGCCTATCAACCTCCTCTGGTGCCCGTGTTCCGACAAGGTGCCGGCGGGATCCGGCCCCTGGAGGGCCACCATCTGGAAGTGCTGAAAGCAGCCCGGGATCAATTGCCCTTTGTCAGCGAAAACCGCTTGGTGGAAGTCGTACCGGGCGATGTCCTGCAGGAGAAGCCCCGGCGCGTGGGCATCGTTCTTTCCGGCGGACCGGCTCCAGGGGGGCATAATGTCATTATCGGCGTTTTCGATGCCGCTAAGCGGGCCCATCCCGAGAATGTCCTCATCGGCTTCCTGGCCGGCCCCAAAGGGATCATTACCAATAAGCACAAGGAAATCACCGGCGAGATGATCGGCGCTTATAAGAATTCCGGTGGCTTCCACATGTTGGGCACCGGCCGGGATAAGATCGACACCGCCGACAAAATGGACAAATGCCGGGAAACCTGCCGGAACCTGGAACTGGACGGCCTTATCGTGGTGGGCGGCGATGACTCCAACACCAATGCCGCGTTTCTGGCCGAAAATATGCGGGATATCGGCGTCCAAGTCATCGGCATTCCCAAGACCATCGACGGCGACCTGCAGGTCCCCGGCCTGCTGCAGATCCCCTTTGGGTATCATTCCGCCTGCCTCAGTTTTGCCACCGAAGTGGGCAATCTGAACTCCGATTGTAAATCGGACCTCAAATACTGGCACTTCAACCGCCTCATGGGCCGCAGCGCCAGCCACATCGTCTTGGAAGTAGCCCTGCAGACCCACCCCAATGTGGTGTTGATCGGCGAGGAGATCGAGGAGAAAGAGCTGACCATCCACAACGTGGTCCGTCTCATCGCCGACGTCATCGTGGAGCGGGCCAAACGGGGGATGAATTACGGCACCGTCCTGATCCCCGAGGGCATTTTGGAATTCATCCATGAAATCAATATGCTGATCATCAAGATCAGCTATATCATCGCCAACTATGACAAAGAGGCGGCCAATGGGGAGACCTTTCACACCTTACCCCTTGAGGACCAGATCCAGTTGATTGATAATCATGACATCTGGCGGGATTACGACAGTCGGGTCTTTATGGGCCTGCCCACCGAGCTGCAGCGTGGTCTGCTCCTCCCCCGGGACAGCCACGGCAATTTCCAGTTTGCCCTAGTCCGCACCGACCGGATCCTTTTGGATATGGTGGCCACCTACTTGCGCAAACAGCGGGGCCGGGGCATCTATAAAGGGTCCTTTAAGTCCCAGAACCACTACTACGGCTATGATGGTCGGGGTACCTTCCCCACCAAGTTTGACTGCGATTACGGCTATAATTTGGGGGTCACGGCCTTCAGCCTCCTGGCCAATGGCTGCACCGGCTATATGGCCGCCATCCGCAACCTGCATCTGCCTATTGAGCACTGGCAGCCCATCGGTATTCCCTTAGCCCCCTTGATGCACCTGGAGGAGCGGAAAGGCCGCTTGGAACTGGTCATCGCTAAACAGAAGGTGGATCTGGAAAGCCCGGCCTTTAAAATCCTGGCCCGGGAACGGGAACGGTGGGCCCTGGAAGACCATTATCGCTTCCCCGGCCCCATACAATTCAGCGGCCCCAGCGCCGATGCCAAGCCCATCTCGCTGCAACTGAACGCCTTGGCGTCCGAGATTTTCTGAGGCGTAGGGCAAAGTTTGAGAGAAGGGTCAAGGGGTCGGTGTAGGTTGGTAGCTGCAAAAAACTTGCTGAGCAAAGCCCCGAGCCTTGGCGAGGGGAAGTGCTCACCAGTTAAACAGCAAGGGGCAAAAGTCAAAGACAAGACGGTTGGGTTTTAATAAATCCCCAATTTTTTCCATGCCTTTATTCCAGAATTTCTCGGCGGACGGTGAGGTGTGCCAAGAGGCGCTGCTTGGGTGCCACGCCGAGGCCGTGGGCTTCGCCCAAGGGTTTGGCTGTGCCGCTATAGCCGCCGGGATCCCCCTGAAAGGGGTCCATTTTGAGGAGTACCCGGGGATAGCCATACTCCACATGTATCAAAGGACATAAACCCAGACAGGCCCGGGCCGCGGCCGAGATCAGGGAGGTCTCACCCACCAGGACGCCCAGATGGATTTTGGGACGATACTGTGGGGACTTTCCCGCCGCTCCATTGAAGGCCCTGCTTGGACAGGCTGGTGGCAAAGAGTAGCCAGCCAGGCGCAGCATCTCGAGGAAGCCGGTAAAGCCGCCGATCTTGGCCAAGCGCAGGTTCCAGATATCCGCCGCCCGGGTCTCCAGAAGGAGTTGGGCATCAGCCAGGGTACACAGCGATTCATCGGCCACCACTGGCAAACCGCCTTCCCGTTGGACCCGGGCCAGGTCTTGGACATTGTCCGCGGCAATGGGCTGCTCCACGGAGCTGACCCCGAATTGGCGTAGTTCCTGGGCCATGGCAATGGCCTGCTCCACCTGCCAACCGGCGTTGGCATCCACCCGGAGGTCACACCGGGGTCCGATGATCCGCCGCAGCGTTTTCACTGCCACCAGATCCTGGCCGTTCCCCACTTTCAGTTTATATTCCACAAAGCCCAGGAACTTCATGAGACTGGCCGTCTGCCAGAGGGAGCGCAGGGAAGTGGCCCCCAACGGCCCGGTGAGGGGCAGTGCTAACGGCCGGGGCTGGCCGAAAAGGGAGTATCCTGGACGTCCGGCGATGCGGGCCCAGGCATCCCACACGGCCAGATCAATACCGGCATAGGATCCGGTGCGCCGGTCCTGGGAAGCCCATTCCCACAGGGGTCGCAAGTCGTCATACGGCGAGGCGGCTTCGGTTAGCTGCAGATCCCGCACCGCTGGCCACCATCGGGTGGTGATATCCTCCCAGGCACTGGTGATGGTTTCGCCGCTTAGATAGCGCCGGGGTATGACTTCGCCATAGCCCACCATGCCTTTGTCGGTGTGGAGGGCCAGAATGAGATTCTTGGCCTGGCGTCGTTCCGCCAGGGAATGTTTAAAAGAAAAGCGGAAAGGGATATTGATTTCCCGGATTTCCAACTGAATAAAACGTAGTCGCATGATTCCGCCTGGAGCAATGCTTCCTAAACATTAATGAGCCAGTTCGAGATCGCCCCAAGAATTTTGACACACCGGCGATGGAGCAGTCCTGTCCCCTTTCCCACCAAGTGGGGGTTATATCCTTATCGGCATAGCTGCACTATAAAATTATTGATATCAGTAAAGTGATGGGGGTATGTTCTCCCTTGGGGTTTTTGTTGAGAAATTGGCCGAACCGCAGGGCAGAACATGTTGTTATGTATAGCACAAAGCAAGAAGACATGAAAAGAAAAAAGTCAAGTATTCCACGGCTGACTGCAATGGTCGATTCCTTGGTCATGACTGGCCTTATGGCAATGAGCTTGGTATGAGCGCCTTTTTCTCTTTGGAGTTGGAGCCGCCCCCCTGGCTCTACCGTCTCATGGTGCGGCTCGGCCTGATGAACCGCCTCTATCGCCGTTTAGGGGCTGACATCTGCCGGGCTGCCCCGCCTCATGGTCTGGTTATTGATGTGGGGGCCGGACCCGGACAGCTCCTGACGTTGGTGGGCCGCAAGCGTCCCGACCTCCACCTGCTGAGCTTAGACCATGCTTGGCAGATGCTCCGGCCCATCTCGCTGGCCAGCCAGTCACCGCCACCTCCTCCCATGTGGCGCTTGGTGGGCGATGCCGCGGCCTTGCCCCTGCGGGATGGTTGCGCCGATCTGGCCGTGGCCACCTTCAGCTTCCATACCTGGGAACAACCGGTGTTGGGGTTGCGGGAGATGCACCGGATTGTCAAACCAGGCAAACGGAGCTATATCTATGAAATGAATCGGGAGGCCAGCCCGGCACAGCTGCACGCTTTAGCACGGGCAGAGGGCCTGCCGTATGTCTTGGTGACTGCCGGCTACCGACTCCTGAGCTGGAACCATGCTTTAGGACGCGGAGATTTTGCCGCCATGTTTGGCCAGGCCGGGATCAGGGACTGGGAGCTGCAATCATTCCATGAAATATTGTGGCGGGCCGTTTTTTGAGGGCCGAGGCGCTGGCTACCGATAATTTTCTTTTGGTTCTGACACTTGATCTGGTAACATTAAATATTTAGTGTCACTACTATCCGGTAACTTTTTTGCATGAGGTTGATAGCGCCTTGGTTTCTCTTCTATCCGGTTCATTTGCTCAATCCGGGGGAGCGCAGCGACCGAAGAATCTCAGACCCTTCGCCTCGCCTAGGATGACAAGAGAAAAGAAGCCATTGGTGGAAGGCTTTGGGCGCCCTTTTTCAGGATCTGCAAAAAACCTGCCGGAAACTCATGATGCAGCGTTTTTTTAGCCGGATTTTTGGCACCTAAGGAACAGGACAACCGCCGTCGTGGAGCTTACCTTAATACTAGTGGGCATATTCGGCTCATCGTTTGTAGTGGCCCTCTCAGGGGCTCTGATGCCCGGCCCCCTCTTGACCTATACGGTGGCCGAGGCGGCTCGGCGGGGGTTCTGGGCTGGTCCCCTGATCATGATGGGACACGGGGCCCTGGAGCTGGCCTTGTTAATCCTCCTCCTCCTGGGTATCGGAGCCATCATTAACCAGCCTTGGATCATGGGAGTAGTTGCCCTGACCGGGGCCGCGGTGCTCTGGTGGTTGGGCTATGATCTCTTGAGCTCAGTCCGCACCACCCGCCTGGACCTCAGCGGTACCGGCGCCGGGCGCTTCCATCCCTTCTGGGCTGGCGTCCTCATGAGTCTGGCTAACCCTTATTGGCTGATCTGGTGGGTAACCCTGGGATTGACGTATGTCCTTTTCGCATACAATTACGGATTGTTAGGGGTAGCCTTCTTTTTTTTTTTTTTTTTCTTGGCAGACCTGGTTTGGTATAGCTTGGTGGCCATGGCCGTGGCCCAAGGCAAACGCTTTCTTTCGGACCGCCTCTATCAGGGTTTCATGGCCGCCTGCGCCATCTTCCTCATGGTTTTTGGCTGCTTTTTTGGCTACCACGGCATCAAGACCCTCATGGGCGCCTAGTGGGGCGCAGGTACTTCCTTGACCAAAAAATCTCCCATATCGCCAACCGGTTTCCGAATGAAATTTAGACAACTTTATTCTTAGGAAAAGGATATGATTCAAAAAATCCTGAGTGTGGGCATGCTGGAATCCAATTGCTATATCCTGGGTGATGAGGACAGCCGTGAGGCCGTGGTCATCGACCCCGGGGGCGACGGTCCGGATATCCTGGCAGTGCTCAGAAATGAAGATTTACAGCTGAAGACCATCATTAATACCCATGGCCATTTTGACCATGTGGGGGCCAATCACGCCCTGGTGGAGGCGACGGGTGCACCCATTGCCATCCATGCGGCCGATGCCCATATGTTGAGTCAACCCTCGGCGGAGGCCTTGTTTTTTACGGGGGGACGGCTGCAGCCTTCCCATGCCTCCATCTTGCTGGCCGAAAACGATATCCTGACCTTCGGGCCCTATCAATTAAAGGTCCTGCACACTCCCGGACATACACCAGGGGGCATCTGCTTGGTCCTGCAACAGGAACCCATTGTGTATGTGGGCGACACCCTCTTTGCTGGCTCCATCGGCCGCACGGACTTCCCGGGCGGTTCCTTTGAGGACCTCATTCAATCCGTTAGGACCAAGATCTTTCCGTTGGGAGACCATTACATCGTCCTGCCTGGCCACGGCCCGGCCACCACGGTGGAGCAGGAACGCAAGTATAACCCTTTTTTTTAAAGGCTATGCTTAAGCAAGGATGCCTTGAGTCGAGATGACCGGCAGC